>NZ_JBHWWF010000007.1:41004-84442 GCF_042736455.1 Streptomyces sp. NPDC060064 | reverse complement strand
ACATTCGGGGGCCCTGTTGCCTCGCGGGTTGGTTTCCGGGGGGGGGCCCCCCGGGCCCCCCCCTGGCGGGGGGCCCCCGCCCTACGGACCCGTCCCTCCGCCGGGGGCCGGGTTCTGCAGCGGATCCGGTTCGCGCGCCCGGCGCAGTGCCTGATGGACCGACCAGAGGACGGACACCATCGGCACGGCCACCACGGCCCCCAGTACTCCGGCCGCCACGGCGCCGCCGATGACCGTGAGCGCGACCACCACCGGATGCAGCCGAACGGCCCAGCTCATCACGATCGGGTGCAGCAGATGGCCCTCGATCTGCCCGATGATCACGATGAGGGCGACGACCATGGCCGCGATGAGCGGGCCTTTGGCCGCCAGGGCCACCACGGCGGCGACCGCGAGGGCGATGGGTGAGCCGATCAGCGGAATGAAGGCGGCGAAGAACTCCAGCAGAGCCAGCGGGACCGCGAGCGGCACGCCGAGAGCGAAGAGGGCTACGCCGACCAGGATCGCGTTGGTCCCTGCCACCAGCACGATGCCGTGCGTGTACCCGGTGAAGGTCCGCCAGGCCGCGCTGCCCGCGATCGACACCCGGTCCCGTGCGGTCGGCGGAAGCTGGTCGCAGAACCAGCCCCACTGCCGGTCGCCGGAGTGGATGAAGAAGACCGAGGAGAACAGGGCCAGGGCGAACACGGTCAGGACTTCGACCAGCCGGCCGGCGCCGCTGAGTGCCGTACTGATGAGAGTGGCCCGGTGGCTGGAAAGGAACTGCCCGATCCGGGACTGGATGTCGGTCAGTGCCTTGGGGTCGAGCCGGAACGGCGGCTGCTGGAGCCAGCGCTGGATCCTGCCGAAGCCGGCCTGGAACTCCCGTACCAGCCCGGCCTGCTCGCTCGCCACCGCGTTGCCGACCAGCGCCAGGACCCCCAGGACGAGGACGATGCCGCCGATCAGGGAAACGGCGACGGCGAGCGGTCGTGGCACAACGCGCCCCAGGAGGTCGGCCACCGGCCGGAGCATCGCGGTGATGACCATGCCGAGGAAGACAGCCAGGGCGATCTCGTGGAACCGCCCCAGAGCCGAGAAGCAGGCGTACACGAGCGCGCCCACCACGAGGATCCGCCAGGCGTACGCGGCAGCCGTCCGCAGAGCGGGGGACACCCGCGGCTCGCCGCCGGGCCGGGAGCGGGCCAGCGGGCGTCGGCCGCCCGGTTTCCCGGCCGGAGGCGCGGTGATGCCGCGCAACGCCTGACGCGACGCCGTACGGATCCGGCGCCGGCGCCCGGCGGACGGCGCGCCGGGGTCCGGATTGCTGGACTGCGGATCCGATGGCCTGGACATCCACAAGCTCGTACCACCGAGGGCCCTTCGTGCCACGCCTCTGGCGCGATATTCGCCCGAAGGCACGCGGACCGTATGGCGTGGCTGGTGTGCCGCTCGGGTCTCAGCGGCGGTCCGAATGCCCCCGTGCCGGCCCGTCCGACCTCGAGTCGGCGTCGGGCGCTTGCGAGGGGGGTCTGGGCAGGCGACGCGGGTGAGCTCCTCGGGAAGCTTGGCCATCCGCTGCCGTGAGGACAGCAGGCCCACCCGGATCTCATGGATCTCCCGAGAACCGGGAACGGAACCGGCGTCGTATGCATCTGGACAGCGGGGAACAGTACGCGAACCGGGGGGTCTTGATGACGACTGGCCGAAGTGTGCGCCGCGCGGGGGCCACGACAGTGGTGGTCCTGCTCTGCGGGCTGTTGGTGTCGTGCGGACACGAGCGGCCGGGGCCGGGCGAAGTGGTGGCCGGCGATTCCGTTCAGGGGCAGTCGGGAGCGACCGAGGGGAGCACGGATGAGACGACCGACGAGTCCGGAGCGGAGCAGCCCGACCTGACGACCGAGGGCGACGGTGAGCCGGTTCTGACCTCCGAGGAGCAGATGGCGGGCTGGTACGACGCGAAGGCCGACTTCCGCGGCTATCTCGCCTCGAACAGCGTCAGGACCGACGACGTCCTGTCACCCATGGCCGGCAAGGTCATCATCCGCAAGGTGGGGGACAGGAACGAGGCGCAGATCGTGATGCAGGCGGGCTTCGGATCGGATGAGGACATGCAGCGATTGGCCGATGCGTTCGCCAAGTGGCGTCAGGACGTCTACGACGACACGGGCCGGGTGAGCGTCGTCGCCGGTGCCAAGATGGGTGGCGTCGAAAAGGACTGGTAGCCGTCGCCTGCCGCACAGCGCCGCCGACTCGCAGCCGGATGCGGCCCGGCGGCAGCGGCCCTCGAGGCGGCCGGGGCCGGCTGCGAGCTTGCTGAGGCCGCGCACCGGTGCCATGCGGCGCTCACCCGACGCCGACTTCAGCGGCCCTGGAGAGCCTTGACGTTGTTCCCGAACGTCCAGCCCTTCGACCCGTCCCAGTTGATGGACCAGGTCATGAGTCCCTTCAGGCCGTTGTTGTAGTTGTTCCAGGCCTGCGACACCAGGTTCGGCGACATATGGCCGCCCCCGGCGCCCGGTTGCGCCGGCAGCCCCGGAACCTGCTTGTCATAGGGAATCCTGATCGTGGTGCCCTGGACGACCAGCCCCCTGTTGAGGCAGTCCGTCTGCGCGGTGAACCCTTGGACCGTGCCGGCGGAGTACGAGTCGCCGGAGCACCCGTACATGCTGCCGTTGTAGTACTGCATGTTCAGCCACCAGAGTCGGCCGTTGTCCGCATACTTCTTCACAATCGGCAGGTACGCGCCCCAGATCGAGCCGTATGCCACGCTGCCTCCAGTGACGTAGGCCGTCTCGGGCGCCATCGTCAGGCCGAAGTTCGAGGGCATCCGGGCAAGCACGCCGTCGATGATGCGAACGAGGTTGGCCTGCGAGGCCGACAGTTGGTTGATGTTGCCGCTGCCGACGAGGCCCGTCTCGATGTCGATGTCGATGCCGTCGAAGTTGTACGCCTTCAGGATCGGCACCACGCTCGCGACGAAGCGGTCGGCGACGGCGCTGGAGCTGAGGTCGATACCGGCCGTCGCACCGCCGATGGACATCAGGATCGTGAGACCGGCTGCCTTGGCCTGGCACATCTCGGCCGGGGTCGCTACCTTCACCGTCGCGTCCATCCCGTCCTCCCACAGGACAGTGCCGTCCGAACGAATCACCGGGAAGGCCGCATTGACCACGTTGTAGCCGTGATCACGGATGCGGGTGTCAGTGATCGGAGTCCATCCGAACGGCGGGTGAACGCCGTTTGCCGCGCCGTCCCAGTTCTCCCAGTACCCCTGGAGCACCTTGCCCGAGGGCTTCGATTTGACCGCACATGTGGCAGCCTTCGGTGAACTCGGCGCCGCGGCGACCAGTACCTGCACGAGGCAAGCCATCGCCAGGCCGACCCCCAGCAGACGTAACCTCCGACCGGTCATGCCGTGCTCCCTTCTCGCCGCTTCTGGCCGCCACCGCATCGACGAAGTCGTCCATGACGGCCTGGCTCCGGGTGAGTTGGTGAACCACGGTGGTGATGGGGGCGCGCGACCGGGACAGGCCTGGAGGATCGCGTGAGGTGATGTCACCACACGGTAAAATGGTCCAGACCTACCGTCAATAGGTCAGGACCAACCCGAGGCGCCAGTGCCGTTGCACCGGTTACCGCCGCCGAGGAGGTCGGTCGTACGGCGGCGTCGGACGCAGCACGTCGGCGGCGTCTAGGACTGTCGCGCGAGCTGCTCCAGCCGGGCGTGCAACTGCTGCACATGGTCCTCGGATTCCGGCTTCATCAGCACGCTGCGCAGGATGCGCGCCCCGTCCGCGTCCATGGTCACCTTGGGGTGGCGTGCCGCGAAGGCGCGGGCATCTGCCCGCAGAGTGCTGAGGAAGACCGGGTCCTGCTCGGTCATGCCCTGCTGGAGCACGCGTTCCGAGGCCGTGTCGATGGCGGAGAGGGCGGCGGGGTCGGTCGCGGGGAAGTAGGACACGATGTCGAGCTCGGGGGACTGGTACAGCTCCAGGGCGTCCGAAGCCTCTATCAGTTCCGACCAGCGCAGGGCGGCGCGGCGGCCGGCGGCGAGGACGTTGCCCAGGCCCTCGGTCGTGGGCGGCAGCAGCTGGAAGGTGAGCCAGAGGGCCGCGGCCGAGGCGCCGGCGCGGGAGCACTCCAGGCTGATCTCGCCGAGATGCAGTTCCGTGGAGGTGAAGTACGTGTACGGCGAGTCGTGCAGATAGAAGCGCCCCACCTCGGGGTCGGCGAAGATGACCGCGCCGCAGCCGTACGGCTGGAGCCCGTGCTTGTGCGGGTCGACCACCACCGAGTCGCAGCGGGCGATGGCGCGCCACGGGGCATCGGGCAGTCCGGCCGTTCCCTCGGCGCCTGCGAGCAGCGTGAAGAAGCCTCCGTAGGCGGCATCGACATGGATGCGTACCCCGTACTTCTCCCGCAGGGCGAGCGCCTGATGGACGGGGTCGATCGCGCCGAGGCCGGTGGTGCCCGTGGTGAGTACGACCGTGCCGACGCGGCCCGTGCGCAGCAGCTCTTCGAGGGCGTCCAGATCCATTCGGCCACGGTCGTCCGTGGGCACGGCGTACCCCTCGACACCCAGGACGCCGCACATCCGGCCATGGGTGTAGTGGGCCTCCGCGCTGTAGGCGACGCCCTGGTCGGGATGTAGTTCGCGGGCGACGAAGAGTGCCTCCAGGTTGGCGACGGTCCCGCTGGTGGTGAGATGGCCGAGATGTGTGCCGAAGCCGAACATCTTGGCCAGCTGCTGGACCACCTCGCGTTCCATCTTTGCTGTGGCCGGACCGCCGTCCAGCGCGTGGTTGTTGGGGTTGATCAGCATGGCCGTGACATAGCCGACCACGGCGGCCGGGTGCGGGGGCTTGAGCATCTGCCCGGCGTAGTGCGGGTGGAAGAAGGGATAGTTGTCCTTCAGTCGCTCGGTGAACTCCCCGAAAACTTCGGCGAATCGATCGTCCTCGACGGCGAGTGACGGGTGCGTCGTGTACGAGCCGAAGCCTGCCGACCACTCCTGGTTGGCTCGTGCCGCTTCGCGGAGCCAGTGCTGCAGGTCCATGTGTTTCCCTTCATGCAGTGGTCAGAGCATGCGTGCGTACTCGCGGAACTCCCAGTCGGTGACCGCGCGTTCGAAACGGGCGCGTTCCTGGCGCTTCAGGGCGATGAAGACCTCGACAAAGCGGGGCCCGAGTGCTTCGCCGAGGAGCTTGTCCTCCTCCAGGGCGGTGAGAGCACTGCCGAACGAGGACGGCAGCGGCGGTACACCCTCGGTGCGCGGTTTCTCCGTGAGGGACGGGGGCGGAACCAGTTCGCGATCGATTCCGTCCAGTCCCGCTGCGAGCAGGGCCGCGATGACGAGGTAGGAGTTTGCGGCGCCGTCAGCGACGCGAACCTCGAGCCGGGTGCCGGGGCCACGCTCGGGCGGGATCCGTACGTAAGCGGTCCTGTTGTCGTAGCCCCAGTTGGCGGTGGTGGGCGCGAGAGAGTCGGGCGAGGCAAGCCGCTTGTAGGCGTTGACGGTGGGGTTGAGCAGGGCGGTGAGCGCCGGTGCGTGCTCAAGCACGCCCGCGAGGAAGGACTGTCCGAGGATGCTGAGACCGCCCTCGCCCGACGGATCGGCGAAGAGATTCCCGCCATCGTCGTCCACGAGCGACACATGGACGTGGTGTCCGCTGCCCGCCTTGTCGGCGAAGGGCTTGCCCATGAAGGTGGCCCGCAGACCGCGTGCCGCCGCGATCTCTTTCACGGCGTACTTGAAGAGGAAAGCCCGGTCCGCGGCCTCGAGCGCCGGTCCGTGCGTGTGGTTGATCTCGAACTGGCCGCCGCTGAACTCCTGGTTGCCGGTCTGGACGCGCAGCCCGAGCGCATGGCATTCGCGGATCAGCAGCGGGAGCAGGGAGTCGGGGTCGTACGCAGCTCCGACCACGTATCCGGCGCTGTCGTGCTCGGAGTACTGCCGCCAGCCGTGCGGCGCTTCCGGATCCGGGGCCAGCAGATAGAACTCCAGCTCGGGCGCGGCGACGGCGTTCAGGCCGCGGCGGGCGAGCCGGTCGACCTGGGTGCGCAGCAGCCCGCGCGGGTCAAGATGCAACGGGGCGTGGTTCTCCGACGAGTCCGTGACGTCGGCGAGCAGGAACGCGGTTGCGGGCGCGTAGCCGGGGATCGCGAGCGTGGTCGGGTCGATCCGGGCATGGGCGTCGGGCCAGCCGCTTCCCGAGCTCTCGGACAGGGCCAGCGGGTTTCCGCCGAGGTCGGTGACCATGACGGCCTGGCAGAAGGACAGGCCGGGCCCGGCAAACCGCGACAACTCGCTGACGTGCACTTCTTTGCCCCGGGCGACTCCGTGCAGATCGCTCCACAGCACCCGGACGAGATCGATGCCCTGGGCGGAGAGCTCGTCCGCGAGAGCGGCGAGTTCCTCCGGTGTGGCGCCCGGATGTGTGGGGGAGGGGTGGGTGGACACTGTGTGCCCCTTCCGGTCGTCCCGCGTTCCGTTTGGGGTCAAACGTATTCTGTGGGGCCCTCCCTGGCAAGCCTCCCGCGCGGACCGTTCCGGCGGAAGTGCATCGGGTGATGGGCGGGGTTGACGGAGGGTGCGGTGAGACTGTTATTTGGATCCAAACGAATTCAATGTCTGGCTGCCCCACCCATCGAGGAGACATCGTGTCGCTGACGCGCGGTTACTTCCACCCCAAGACGGCGACGGGCAACTCATCACTCATTCCCTCGCCCCCATGGCACTACTCCGGGGACCTCCTCACCGTCGAGTACCGCACCGATCCCGCCCGGGTGCGCGAACTGCTCCCCGAACCGCTGGAGCTCGCCGACGAGGACCCGGGTGCGGTCGCCCTCATCTGGGCCGACTGGCAGTCCTGTTCCGGCTCCCGCGAGGAACTGCTCGACCCGGTGCGCTCCCAGTACAAGGAGGCCTTCGCGGTGGTCCGCTGCTCCTACCGGGGGAGAACGTACTCCCGCTGCGTCTACATCTGGGTCGACAAGGACTTCGCGATCGCCCGCGGGCTGCACCAGGGCTACCCGAAGAAGCTCGGCTCGATCCATCAGACCCGTCCGCATCCGTACGGGCCCGCCCCGCGGATCGAGGCCGGCGCCCGCTTCGGGGCGACGCTCGCCGCCGCCGACCGGCGCCTCGCGCAGGCCGTGGTGACGCTGCGGGAGGAGTCGGAGACGAACGGGTTCGTCAACGGACACCCCATGGCCCACCACCGCTGGCTCCCCTCCGTCGAGAAGGGCAAGGGGCTCGCGCTGGACGAGCTCATCGAGACCGGCGCCGCGTCCTTCGAGGCAGGGCAGGCATGGCGGGGCGAGGCCGAGCTCGAGCTGTTCGAGGCGCCGACGGAGGAACTGGCGCGGCTGGAGGTACGGGAGCCGATCGCGGCGTACTACCGGCAGGTGGGGGCGGTCTGGGACGGCGGGCATGTGCTGGAGTCCGGCACGTCCCGGGCCGAGTAGGCGCCTGCGGCAAGCTCTCCCGCCCCTCTTTTGCCGCGCAGGACGGGCTCCGCCCCGGACCCCGCGCCTCAAACACCGGCGAGGCTCCTCTTCCAGCGGCGCCCGCACTCCTCATCGCAACCTGTGCAGCACCTGCAGCCCCTGGAGCACCTGGAGCACCTGGACATGACCGGACACATCACCACCGTCGCCGGCGTCGCCGTCGACACCCGGCACTGGATCGGCGGCGAGCGCGTTGCCTCCGCCGAGACCTTCACCGACGTCTCGCCCATCGACGGCGGCACGCTCGGTGAGATCGCCCGCGGCACGGCGACGGAGGCCGAGGCGGCCGTCGCCGCCGCCAAGGGCGCCTTCCCCGCCTGGGCCGGCACCCCGCAAGCCGAACGCGCCCGCATCCTGCACGCCATCGCCGACGGCGTCGAGAGACGCATCGAGGACCTGGCGATCGTCGAAACGCATGACAACGGCGCCCTGTTGCGCTCCCACCGCCGCGGCGTCATGCCGCGCGTCGCGCACAACTTCCGCTTCTTCGCGGACTGGCTGCTGCGGCTCGGCCACGAGGACTTCGACACACGCGGTCACACCAACCACGTCTCCTGGGACCCGGCCGGCCCCTGCGTCCTGATCACGCCGTGGAACGCGCCGCTGATGCTCGCGACCTGGAAGATCGCCCCGGCTCTCGCCGCCGGGAACACGGTGATCCTCAAGCCCGCCGAGTGGTCCCCGCTCACCGCATCCCTGCTCGCGGACATCGCAGCCGAGGCGGGACTCCCGGCCGGCGTCCTCAACATCCTCCAGGGGTACGGCTCCGAGGCCGGCAGCGCTCTTGTCTCGCACCCGGACGTGCGGCGCGTCAGCTTCACCGGTTCGGTGCCCACGGCTCGTACGATTGCCGCCGCGACCGCCGTCAACCTGACACCCGCCAGCTTCGAACTGGGCGGCAAATCACCCCTGTTGGTCTTCGCGGACGCGGACCTCGACCTCGCCGTCGACCTGGCCGTGGAGCAGTACGACAACGCCGGACAGGTGTGCCTGGCCGCCACCCGCATCCTCGTCGAGGACTCGATCGCCGATGAGTTCACCCGGCGCTTCGTGGCCAAAGCCGAACAGCTCCGGCAGGGCGACCCACGCGCCGAGGCCACCGGCATCGGCCCCAACATCCACTTGCGCCAGCTGGAGAAGATCGACGGCTTTGTGCAGCGGGCGCTCGCGGCCGGCGCACGCGCCGTCATCGGCGGCGGCCCCAACACCGAGCTGGGCGGCCTCTACTACCGGCCGACGCTGCTGGCAGACGTGGCGCAGGACAGCGAGATCGTCCAGGAGGAGGTCTTCGGCCCTGTCCTGACTCTGCAGACCTTCGGCACCGAGGACGAAGCGGTCGCCCTCGCCAACGACACCCGCTTCGGCCTCGCCGCCACCGTCGTCACCGGCGACCGCGGGCGCGCCGAGCGCGTCACCGCACAGCTCGTCGCGGGCACGGTCTGGGTCAACTGCTTCTTCGTACGAGACCTGCAGGCGCCGTTCGGCGGCTCCCGCCACTCCGGTATCGGCCGTGAGGGCGGCACGTGGAGCTTCGACTTCTACTGCGACATCAAGAACAGCGTGACGGCACCGAAGGGATGGCAGGACCATGGGTGAGATCGTCGGTGCGGGACTGCTTTCGCACGTCCCCACCATCGTGCTCTCGCAGGAGGACCGGTTCGAGCTGAACGACGGCAAGGAGATCACCCTTGTCACCGGCCTTCAGCAGCTGCGCCGGGACGTCTTCGAGACCGCCGACTACGACACCGTCGTCGTCCTGGACTCGCACTGGGCAACCACCGTCGAGTTCGTCATCACCGCCCAGGACCGCCGCGCCGGCCTGTTCACCTCCGAAGAGCTGCCGCGCGGGATGCGCCGTATGCCGTACGACTTCCCGGGCGACCCCGAACTCGCCCACAACGTCGCGCAGTTCGCCGAGAAGCACGGCACCTGGATCACCGCCATCGACGACGTCTATCTGCCGATCTACTACGCCACCATCAACCTGTGGAAGTACCTGGGCGAAGGCCTGCCCGACAAGCGCTGGGTCACCATAGGCGTCTGCCAGACCGGCGATATGCAGGACCACCTGCGGCTCGGCCGCGCCCTCGCCGACGGCATCGCCGCGACCCCCGGCCGTAAGGTGCTGCTGATCGCCTCCGGCGCCCTGTCGCACACCTTCTGGCCGCTGCGGGAGCTGCGCGACCACGAGCCCAGCGACCCCTCCCACGTCTTCAGCGCCGGGGCCCGGGAGGCCGACTACGAGCGCATTGCCTGGTTCAAGGAAGGCCGCCACGCCAAGGTCCTTGAGACCATGCCGGAGTTCTGGAAGCACAGGCCCGAGGCGAAGTTCTTCCACTATCTGATGATGGCGGGCGCCCTCGGTGGGAGTGAGTGCATCGCCCCGGCCCGGCAGTACGGGGAGTACGAGAACGCCATCGGCACCGGCCAGGCGCATCTGTGGTTCGACCGCCCGGCCGACGGCTGGACCGGGACCGGCACCCCCAACGCCGCACCCGGCCTGCGCCACGACCCGCACCACCACCGCGACCCGCACGCCGACCAGGAGAGCTGACATGGCTGAGACGTCCGAGTACCGCCGCATCCTCCTCGACGGCGCCGTCGTTGAGACCGTCCGTGACGGCGACGAGTTGGTCGCCGGCGACGGCCGCCGGGTCAAGGCCGACGAGGCTCAGCATCTGCCGCCGGTCGTCCCGTCCAAGATCGTCGCGGTCCATCTCAACCACCGCAGCCGGGTCGACGAGTTCCGGATCGGCCTCCCGGACACACCGACGTACTTCCACAAGCCGACGTCGTCGCTCAACGCCCACCAGGGCGCAGTCGTACGCCCCGAGGGCTGCAAGTGGCTCAACTACGAGGGCGAGGTCGCCATCGTCATCGGCCGGACCTGCCGCAACATCGCGCCGGACCGGGCGGGGGAGTACATCGCGGGCTACACCGTCGCCAACGACTACGGCCTGCACGATTTCCGCGACACCGACGCCGGCTCCATGCTGCGCGTCAAGGGCTCCGACACCCTCTGTCCGCTCGGCCCCGGCCTGGTCACCGACTGGGACTTCCACGGCAAGCGGTTGCGTACATACGTCAACGGCGACGTCGTCCAGGACGGTTCGACCGACGAGATGAAGTGGGACATGCACTATCTCGTCGCCGACATCGCCCGCACGATCACCCTGTTCCCCGGCGACGTTCTGCTGTCCGGCACGCCGGCAAACTCGCGGCCCGTCAAGCCCGGCGATGTCGTCGAGGTGGAGGTCGAAGGCCTCGGCCGGCTCACCAACCACATCGTCAGCGGCCCGACCGAGATCCGCGCGGACGTCGGCGCGCAGCCCACCGAGTCGGAGGAGGTGCTCTCCACCGCGCTCGGCGGTGACTGGGAGTTCCGCGCCATCAGGCCACCCAGGCGGGGCTGAGCCGCTGAGCAAGAGGTGTGGGGCCGGATCATCAGGGATCCGGCCCCACATCTTTTACTTTTTCACAGAAAGTCGCCGGCAGCCCGCACCAGCGCGTCAAAGAGCCGCTGCTGGACGGGATCCTCGCGTGCGGTGTCCTCGGGATGCCACTGCACAGCCGCGAACCAGCCCTGTGTTCCGGTGAGTTCCAGGGCCTCGGGCGTGCCGTCGGCGGCCGTGGCAGTGATGTGCAGCCCCTCACCGAGTCGGTCGACCCGCTGGTGGTGATAGCAGGAGGCCTCGGTCTTCTCGACACCGGTGATCTGCGCGATCCGCGAACCGGGCCGCAGCGCTACGGGGTGCACCACATGGCGGTGCTCGCGCTCGCGACCGCCCATGTCCTGGTGCAGAGTGCCGCCGAGCACGGTGTTGACGACCTGGAGCCCCCGGCAGACGGCGAGCAGCGGCAGAGCAGTACGCAGCGCCTGACGGGCGACCTCGAGGTCGAAGCCGTCCTGCTCGTCGTCCACGTCGTACACGCTGTCGTGCCGGCCCGGGTCTCCGTAGCGGTGCGGGGCGAGGTCGCCTCCGCCGGGCAGCAGGACGCCGTCGAACCGGGCCAGTCGGGCCGCGACCCCGGCCGGATCGGCGATGCCTCCGGGGGCGTACGGATGGATGGTCACGGGCTCCCCGCCCGCCCGCCACACCGCCTCGACGAGGGCACGGGCGTTGACCTCGGCGGCGTACCGCAGCGCGGACGTGGAGGCGGCGAAGCGGGCGGGGACCGCGATCAGGGGTCTTGGGGCTGTCACAGCCGGATCCAGGTCGTTTTGAGCTCGGTGTACTTCTCGAGGGCGTGGGCGGATTTGTCGCGGCCGTTGCCGGACTGCTTCATCCCGCCGAAGGGAACGGTCAGATCACCCTCCTCGTAGCAGTTGACCCAGTCGGTGCCGGCCCTGAGGGCGCGCGAGACCCGGTGGGCGGTGGTGAGGTCGCTGGTCCAGAGGCCTGCTGCGAGGCCGTAGTCGGTGGCGTTGGCGAGCGCGACGGCCTCGTCGATGTCGTCGAACGTGAGCACCGACAGGACGGGACCGAAGATCTCGTCGCGGGCGAGCCGCATTGTGGGTTGCACCAGGTCGAAGACCGTTGGCTCCAGATAGCTGCCACCGGTCGCCGCGAGGGTGCGGGCCCCTCCGGTGCGCAGCCGTGCACCCTCGACGACGCCGGCGCCGATGTGGTCCATGACGCGGCCCAGGTGGCCCTCGCCGACCAGGGCGCCCATCTCGGTGCCGGGGTCCAGCGGGTCGCCCACGCGCAGAGCCTCCGCACGTTCGACGACGGCGTCGGTGATCTGCTCCGCGATGGAGGAGTGCACCAGCAGCCGGGACGGCGCGGTGCACGTCTCACCCCGACACGGCCGGGAAGGTCGAGCCGCCTCCGGGCTCGTCGACGCCGTCGATGTGGTGCTGCGCGGGCAGCTCCATTTCCTTGGCCCGGCGCAGAAGTTCGTCAGGGGTGAGGCTCAGCATCATCCCTACTCCTCTCATCCGTTTGAGTTCAAACGATATGGACCTGGGCCTGCGCCGACAAGGGGCCGACCGCACTTGGGGCCGGAGGGGCGGTGAGGTTGGAGGGGCGGTGAGGCCGGGGGACGGTGAGGCCGGGGGGTCGTGAGACTGCGGGACGTTGTGGCCTGGGGGCGTGCGTGCTCAGGCCCGGGGGTGTGCGCTCACGCCTTCGGGCGCCGCCCACTGCGCCGCCGTACCGGGGGAGCCCCGTCGAGCAGCTGCATCCGCCGCTCCTCGCCGTGTGCCTCGATCTGCACGACGACGCGGCGCAGCGCGTCCGCCGTCTGCAGGCACTCCTCGTCGCTGAGCTGCTCGGCGACAAAGGCCTCCTCGGCGTTGAACTCCGGGAAGAGGCTGTGCATCTGCGCCTCGCCCTTGTCGGTGAGGGCCAGCAGCACCCGCCTGCCGTCGGTGGGGTGTTCGGTGCGCCTGACCAGTCCCCGCGACTCGAGGGTGCGCGCGACGCCCGTCAGCGTTCCCTTTGAAATCCCCGCTTCCTCGGCCACCTGGCGGGTCTCCATCTCGCCCCAGATCCATACGACCCACAGCACGACGAAGCCGGTCCAGGTCAGGTCGGAGCCGCGCAGCACGGAGTTCTCCACATGCTGGCGCACCGCCGCGGCCGCGCGGTGGATGTTGCCCACCATGGCCATCTGCTCGTGCCGGATCGGCGTGTCGCCCAGCTTGGCCCGGACCATCCGCTCGGTCTCAGTGATGGATCGCTGACCAGGCACGAACCCTCCTCCGAATGATCGCGGCTGTTCGGATTCGAATTATAGGTGGGCGCCGACCGGGCACCCCTTTCTGCGGGTCAGTCCCTGCTTCAAGGCCGAGCAGCCCAACGCCGAATGGTGATCCCCGACAGACGGCAACGTCCATGTGGTCTGGACGACTGGCACACCGCCGGGCAGGCTCGCCCGCACAGCGTCCGCACTCAACCGCTACGTCGGCGGCGGGCCCGTACCGCAGAAATCGTTTGTGGCCAAAAGACGTACTTGTCATGCACACGGCATGCGCCTACCTTTTCGGTCCATGAGTGAATCCCCCCACCCCCAGAGCGAGCCGTCCAACGGCTGCGAGAACGCATCCCGTCGCGCAGTTCTCACCGGACTCGGCGCTACCGCACTGTCACTGGCCGCCGCAGGACTCGCGGCCCCCGAAGGGCTCGGGACGAGCCCGCAAAGTGAACAGGCACCGGCGGCCGCCAAGCTCGAAGCCGCGTGCGTACTGACTCCAGAACAGACAGAAGGCCCCTACTACCTGGACCTTGAGACGGTCCGCAAGAACGTCACCGAAGGTAAACCCGGAGTGCCGCTGACCCTGCGCACCACGGTGATCGACACCAGAACCTGCGCCCCGCTCACGGATGTCGCCGTCGACATATGGCAGTGCGACGCGCGGGGGATCTACTCCGGCTACGTCGCCGGGGGCTCGACCCCGGACACCACCTTCCTGCGCGGTGTTCAGCTCACCAATTCCAGTGGTGTCGCCGAGTTCACCACCATCTACCCCGGCTGGTACGTCGGCCGCGCCCTGCACATCCACCTCAAGACGCATGTCGGCGGCACCGTCTCCGGCGGCACGTACGAGGGCGGCCACGTCTCCCACACCGGCCAGCTGTACTTCCCCGAGAACTACAACACCCAGGTCGCCGCCCTCACCCCGTACCGGACCAACACCGCCCGCCGCACGCTCAACGCCCAGGACGGCATCTACCGCAACGGTGGGTCGTCGACGCTGCTCACCATCACCCTGGTCGGCAGCACGCTCAGCCAGGGTGTCATCGGCACTGTGGTGCTCGGCATCGACCCCACCGCAACTCCCTGACGAGATCGGTGACCTGATCGGGTTCGTAACGGCGCAGCCGCCGGCCGACGGCTGCGCCGTCCCATTGGCTCACTCGCAGTCCACCCGGTACACCCGGGCCATCCGGAGTGGGTGGGCGGCGCATCCAGTCGGCTGAGCCTGGGAAGCCTCTCGATACCCGGGACGCATGACACGCTCGCCGTCCACGGCGGCTGGCTGGCACCCTCGGCGCACGAGGCACAGGAGAACCACAGCGACGTGTATCAGAACGCGAACTTCGACGATGTGCTGACCAGGCGCATTCCAATTGAAACCGTCACGGCCACCCCGGAGGGCGCACAACCGGAGCAGGCCAACTGACCACGTTCCGCCTGGACGGCAGACGCGGACCAGCTCGTCGGCGCTGACGATCAGCCCGTGGAAGGGCTGGCCCAGTCGGCTGCCACATGGGCGATGCGTACACGCTGCGGGTGGTCGCCGACCGCTACGGACGCGACCTTCTTGCCGGTGGCGAAGTCGATCGCGGTGACGCGGTCGGCGCCGCTCTCGGAGATGACGCAGGATGCACCGTCGCCGCTCACGGTCGCCCAGTACGGCTTAGAGGCCGGCACCAGCGGCCCCTCCTGGAGCGAGGCCCGGTCGACGATCGTCGCGTAGTCGTCCATGGTCCCGGCGATGCACAGCTTGTCGCCCGCGGAGTTCATCGACATACCGTGGTGGCGGGAGTCGTTGACCCATGTGGTGCGGTCTTCGCTGGTCGTGGGGTTTTTCGGCAGCGTCTTCGCCCGGGTGATCCGGTCGGATGCGACGTCGTACTCGAGGAAGCCGTTGAAGAAGGAGACCTGGAAGTAGAGCTTGGACTGGTCCGGTGTGAAGGCGACGGGGCGGACCGCGTCGGACAGGTCCTTGCGGCCGAAGGCGTCGAGTCGCGAGCGCATGTCGATGACCTTCACCTCTTTGAAAGTGGTGGCATCGACGACGGTGATGCGGCGGTCGCCCTTCGTCCAGTCCATTACGGGGTCGTCGAGGGCGGTGTTGACCTCGCCGATCGACATGTTCCACAGGTACTTGCCGCCGTCGGTGAAGATGTTCTCGTGCGGTTTGTCGCCGGTCTTGAACGACCCGAGCTGCTTGCCGGTCCGGATGTCGAGCACATGGACGGTATTGGAGGTCGAGGCCGAGACGGCGACGCGTGTGCCGTCGGGGGACACCGCCATGTGGTCGGAGCGGTATCCGGAGACGGGGAAGCGCCAGTTGATCCGGCCGGTGGCCAGATCGATCGACACGACGTCGGCGAAGCTCGGTCGGGAGACGACCATCGCTGAGCCGTCCGGTGTGGAGTACATGTCGTCGACGAACTGGTCGTGTCCCTCGCCGGGGCCGTTGCGGATGCCGAGGAAGTAGATGAGCTTGACCGGGTTGAGGTAGATCTCCGCGAGCCGCTGGTCCTTGTCCGGTATGACGTTGATGCGGCCGATCCTGGCGAAGTCGCCGTGGGACGCGATGACGTCGGCGGTGCCGTCCCAGTTGTTGCCCACGAACATCACCTCCTTGAGGTCGGCGGCGCCGACATGTGCGGCGGTGCCGGGCGTTGCTCGAGGGGCGGTCGGCGCGGCGGCCGCTGTCGCGGAGCCTGCGACGGCCATGGTGAAGGCCGCGGCGAGAGCGCTGAGCGAGCGCAGGGACGGGGAGCGCTGGAGGACACGTATGGAGACGATCCGCTGTGAACGCCGCCTTGTGGGCAGAGACATCGTCGTTCCTTCCGTGGGGGGCGAGTTGGACCTCGTGGTGCGGAAGTGGTGCTTGCGGTGCCGGACGTCGCAGTGGAGCGAGGTGGGTTGAGCTTCGACCGCGGCTTGAGCGGACAGCTGGGCCCCGCCCAATCTGAATACGCGACCATTCAGATTGGGCTACTGGAAAGTAACGAGGGGCGGGACACTCCACAAGGCTCACGACACGAGAAAATGGTGCCGACCGACGAGGGAGGGTCAGTGGCGGGCAGGCTCAGACAACCGACTGGCCGTTACGCGGGCAGGTCCGCTGAGGAACGGCAGGCCGAGCGGCGTCAGCGGTTCCTCGCTGCCGGACTCCAGCTCTTCGGCGACAGCCCCGGCTACCGTGCCACGACCGTGGCCGCTTTGAGCGAGGCCGCGGGACTGTCCACGCGTCAGTTCTACGAAGAGTTCCGCACCCTCGAAGACGTGCTCGCCGCTCTGCACCTGCAGGTCAACGACTGGGCGGAGGAGGCCGCCCTGGCCGCGCTCGCAGATGTCGACGGTCTTCCGATCGCGGAGCGGGCCGCGGCGGCCTTCCGCGCCTACGCCGCCAACGTCACCGGCGACCCACGCCGTATCCGGATCACTTTCGTCGAGATCATCGGTGTCAGTCCGCGGCTGGAGGAGCAGCGTCTTGCCCGGCGCTCCCGCTGGGTGGATCTCATCTGCGCGGAAGCTGCGGCGGCGGTCGAGCGCGGTGAGGCCGCGCCGCGTGACTACCGGGTCCCCGCGGCGGCCTTCATCGGAAGTGTGAACGGTCTCCTGCACGACTGGAGGGCCGGCTGGGTGGACGCGACGCTCGACCAGGTCGTCGACGAGCTGGTGCTGTTGCTGCTGGGCATCGTCCGTCCAGCCGGCCAGTGGCCCGGCGCATAGCGTGCCCTCGGGGCAACAAAGGTGCCTGACCGGTGAGTCGCCGGCCGGCGCGACTGCGAAGACGTGGCGAAAACGTTCTGCAAGAGGGTCCGGCTCGTCCTCCGTCAGTGCCGTAGCCACAGGCGACGGAGCCGCCGGGATCCCGCAGTGCTCTCGCCGGAGTCGGCTCCGGACGCCGCGGGGTAAGCGGGCTCGCGTTCGGTGAAGTACTCGGCATCCTTGGGGCGATGCGTTTCCGAGGCGCGCGGCCGTGGAGCGGGTTCCAGGTGGGGGATGTGTTTGGAGCAGTGGACATACGCCTCCTCGACCGTCATGTGTATCCACATCTGCGGCTGTCGGCCGGGTGCTGTGTCCCTCGGGAGGCGGGGGTACTCGGCTCGTTGCTCCTGCTCGGTGCGCAGCTCGGCCGACCCGTTGACGTGCAGGCCTATGTGGTGTCGGGTGAAGTCGATGAAGAGCAGACCGAGATGAGGGTTCTCGGTGATGTTTCCGACGCTGGCCAGTACGCCGTTGCCGCGGTATTCGGGGTAGGTCAATGTGCGGTCGTCAAGCGCGATGACGAACCCGGGCGGCCCGGCGCGGAAGGTGGAGTCACAGGCGCCGCCAGCGTCGGCTGTGGACAGGAACACCATGGTCTGACTGGCTATGAACTCCCGCATGGGGGGCGTGAGGACGTCATGCAGCTGCCGGTCGTAGAAGTCGGCTGCGCGGTCGGCGGTGCCGAACTGCTTCTGCACCCTTCGCTCGCCGGGGGAGCCGATGGTCTCGTCGTGTGGGGTCACGGCTGGTGGGTCTCCTCCTGAGAGCGAGCAAGGTCCAACTGCCAGGACAGGACGAGGACATCCCGGGGTGTCACAGTGCATCCGCGTCCGTGGCGGTCCGCGCCGCAGTATGACTCATGGGCACCGCGGCCATCCGGGGTGGCTACTGAGGCAGGCTTCATACTGGTCCGCGGTGCCGAGCTCGTCCAGCACCTGGGGCAACGGAGCGCTGCCGACCAACGATGTGCGGATCGCAAACAGCGAAAGGTCGTTCGACCGGCCGCGTCCGACCAGGGTCAGTGCCTCCTGTTTCCGCTCGGTGACGGCCGCGACCGGCCGCCGGGAGCGCTCCGCGGCGGGAACGGGGCGTTGAACGAAGCCCGCGATCAGACGGCGCATGACACCGGGCGCGATCAGCGCGTCACCGGCGGCGACCACGCGGATCGCCGCGAGGATGTCGTTCAGTGTCATGTCCTTGACCGTGAATCCGCTCGCGCCGGCGCGGAGCGCGCCGTAGACGTGCTCGGCCTCGTCGAAGGTGGCCAGGACCAGGACGCGGGTCGTCGCCGGACCGGCGGTGAGGCTGGTCGTCGGCGAGCACGACACGAACGGTCATCCGGCCTCCGTCGGCGCCGCAACCTGCGCGGAATCATCACGGTTTGGCTGAGCCCTCGCCCCGAGCTAACCAACTGCTTAGCATGGTGGCTTCCTGGAAGGTGCCGCCTGCTTCCGCGCACCGGCGGCTGACCCGGTGGAGGTCGCACGGCCCGTCCAGCTCACGACATGGCGGCTCGCCGTGGTGTTCTCGCACGCCCCGTCCACCTGGAGGGTCCATGCACACCAGTCCTCGCACCCACGACGCAGTCGTCAGCGGCCCGCTGATCGATGGCATCACGGATTCCTCTCCTCTCCAGCTCTTCGACCGTGCCTGCCGGCACCTTCTGGGGCGTGGCACGGAATTCGCCGACAGCGTGGTGGAGAAGATCCGCGCCGAGGTGCCGTACTACGCCGACCTGGTGCTGGCACCGCCCGACCTGAGGCAATCCGTGGGCACCGGCGTGCGCCACGGGCTGGAAGCCAGCCTGGATCCGACCAGGATCGTGGGCGTCGAGCGCTACACAAGAGAGCTCGGCATAAGACGCGCCCAACAGGGCCGTCCTCTCGACGAGGTGCTGCACGCCTTCCGTGTCGCCGGTTCGGAGGTGTGGGGCGGGATCATCAGCGTGGTGGAGCGGGACGGACTCGGCGACTCGCGCCAACTGGTACACGTGGCCGAGCTGGTGTGGAAGAGCAACGACCGCGACGCCGTTCTTGTCGCCGACGCCTACCGGCAGGTCGCCGAAGGCGTCGCCAGCCGGCACGGTGAACGCGTCCGCCTGGTCCTCGCCGCCCTGCTGGAGAACCGCAGCGAACCCGAGTTCACCCGGGACGCAGCGGCGATCCTCGATTTGCCGCTCGGCGGACGCTTCGCGGTAGCGGCGGTACGGGCCACACCGCCGTACGGCCGCGCGCCCAAGACCGTTCCGGAGGTGCGCGGCATCCGGATCCTGCGCCACACCCGCCCCCAGGGCGATGTGCTCGTCGCCCACCTGGGGGACCGTCCCCTGGACGTGTTCGCCTCCGGTCTGGCCGCCGGTCCCGGGCTGCGGATCGGGATCAGCCCGGTCGTCCAGGGTCTGGACAGCCTGTCCCGTGCGCGTGACATGGCTGAACTCGCCGTTCGCACCTGCCGGGCCGACGGTGACATAGCCCGGCTCGACTCCTGCCTGCCCGACGGGCTCCTGATCTCACGGCCCGATCTGTCCGCCGAACTGGCCCACCAGGTGCTCCGGCCCCTGTACGACCTTGAACCCGCCGATCGCGACACGCTCTTCGACACCCTCGGTATCTGGATGGAGAACGGCGGCTCCGCCGTCCAGACCGCCCGGCACATGTTCTGCCATCGCAACACCGTGCTCAACCGTCTCCGCCGCATCGAGCAGATCACCGGACTCGCTCTGTCCCGCCCCCGTGATCTGGTGCAACTCACCCTCGCGCTCGACGCGCACCGCCTGCTCGGACCAGCCGCCGTACTTGGCACTCCGTACGAAGGGAACCCGCTGCCGTCCGTCTGACGTCGGATGCTCGTCCCTGGCGATGGGCGTCGGCGCAGGCGGCGCCGGGCTCGCACGGCATGGCTGAATGGGCATCCGCACAGTGACCCCCTGCCGGCGTTGGGAGCGGACAACAGGGCGAGCACAGCGCGTGGACCGGCCATGGCCGCACGTGTTCTGGTGAGCCCCGCACTGAGGTGATCCGCCCTCATCCCTGCCCGCCAGGAGAACGTCATGGCTCAACAACACGCCGCCCCGCTGCATCATCAACCACGGCCGCGTCGTCCAGGTGTCGCTTTCGCCGTGATCAATGGACTGACCTTCGGCGTACATCTGCTGCTCGCCTGCTCTGCCGCCGACTTCATGGCCACCCGCGTCTGGGGAGAGATCACCCGCGGCGTGCTGGCAGTCCTTCTCCAGGGGGCCCTCCTGCTGTGGACGGCGGCGCGGTACGACCGGCGTGCCGGTGAACTCGTACCGAACGAACAGGACGTGGAGTACTGATGACTTCTGACGTCCTGCTCGCTGTGCCCGGCACCCTGGACACGGACACGCGCTCCCTGGTTCTCGTGGGCTTCTTGACGTTGATCGTCCCCATACTGTTCATCTGCGTTCTCAGCGGCCCTGAGAGGGACCGTGTCAACGAGTTCTACACAGCAGGCCGCCGGCTGCCGCCGGTGCGGGGAGCCCTCGTACTGTCCGGGGCCTACCTGTCCGCGGCCACGGTGCTCGGCACCACGGGAAGCGTCGCGATCTTTGGCTACGACGGTCTGTTCATCGCCCTGTGCACCGTACTTTCACTCGGCGTGCTCCTCCTGCTGGCTGCCCCCCTGCGCGAGCGCGGCAGCTATACCTTGGGCGACACTTTCGCTCTGCGGGCTCCAGGGCCCGCGGTACGGATGGCGGTCGCCGTCGTGACCTTGAGTGCATGCGTCCCCTACTTGGTCGTGCAACTCTCAGGTGCGGGAGCGACCACCGCGATGCTGCTGGGGCTGTCCGGGCCGGGCGCCGAACAGACAGCCATCGTCATGATCGGCGCACTGGTCGTCTGCGCCACAGCGTTCGGCGGTATGCGCGGAACCGTGGCACTTCAGGTGATCAAAACGGTGGTGCTGCTCTGCATGGCCGTGGCTGTAACAGCTGTGCTGCTGCATCGCTTTCACTGGAGCAGCGACTCCCTGATCGACGCCGCCGGAAAGGGCAGTGGCCGCCCGGCCATCTATATGCGTCCCGGCCTCCGATTCGCCGGCAGCACCAGCCCCCGAGGCACACTCGACTTCGTCGGCCTGATGATCACCATCGTGCTGGGTGTGGCCTGCATGCCCCACGTGGCCATGCAACTCAACGCAGCTCCCGACGCTGCCACCGCACGCCGTACGGTGCGCCACACCGTCGGCATCGTCGGCGCTTTCTGCCTCGCCACAGCGATGACGGGATTCGCGGCCGCCGCGTTGATCGGCGCCCCGGTAATCCTGGCCGCGGATCCGGGAGGCAACAGCAGCCTGCTGATGCTCACCGGCGAACTGGCGGGCGGCTCGTCGATCCACACGGGCGGGGCACTCCTCGTCGTCCTGGTCTCCTCCGCGGTGTTCCTCACCACGCTGTCGGTGGTTGCGAGCGTCACCCTGGCGGCCGCCGGGGCGATCGCCCACGACCTGTACACGCATGTCCTGTTCCGTGGGCGCACGACCGAGGGGCGAGAGGTGGCCGCCGCACGCTATGCGTCCGCCGGCGTCGGAGTCCTGAGCATCGGGCTGGCGGTCTGGGTCCAGGGATGGAACATGGGTTTCCTGTCGGCTCTCTCTCTGGCGGTGGCTGCTTCCTGCCTGCTGCCGGCGCTGGTGTACTCGCTCTTCTGGAGCGGCTACACGCGAACTGGGCTGTTCTGGACACTGTATGGAGGCCTGTGCTGTGCCATCGGGCTGCAGATATCCGGCCCGGTCTTCTCGGGCAACCCCTGGGCGTTCTTCCCGAATTGGCACCTCAACTGGTTCCCGCTCCAGACGGTCGTCCTCGTGTCGATGCCGGCCGCTTTCCTGCTCGGCTGGCTGGGCAGCGTCGTGGGAAGGCGGCGGATACAGGCGGTCGCGGAGCGTGTCAGGGCATAGGGCGGCGGCCTGCTCGCCCCGCCGACACCCGCAGCGGGGCGGGCGTCCGTTCTGAGAAGGGCCGGGGCTCAGAGACGGATGACGACAAGAGCGGTGTCGTCGGTGTTCCCGCCGGGTGGGATCAGTTGCGACAGCAGGTAATCGGCGAGGGCATCGGCATCGGCTGCGGGATGCCGGGTGAGGCACTCGGTGAGGCGGGCGAGTCCGGTGTCGATGTCTTCACCGCGGCGTTCGATCAGTCCATCGGTATAGAGCACGAGATTGGCACCGTCGATGAAGGCGCTGTCGCTCTGGGGGCGGGGGACATGCTCGGGGCGGGCCCCGAGCGGGGGGTCGGTGGCCCGGTCGAGAAACCGGACCGTGCCGTCGGGATGGAGCAGCGCGGGCGGCGGGTGGCCGGCACTGCTGTAGGTGATGGTGTGGCTGTCCCAGTTGACGATGGCCTGGACCGCTGTGGTGGACTCGGCACCCTCGATGGAGCGGGCGTACTGGTCGACGACGTCCAGCGCCGTCGCGGGTCCGTCGGCGACGCATACGGCGGCGCTGAGGGCGCTCCGCAGCTGTCCCATGACGCCGGCTGCGGGCAGGCCGTGGCCGACGACGTCGCCGACGGCGACAGCGATGCGGTCGCCGGGCAGCTCGGCCAGGTCGTACCAGTCGCCGCAGACGTTCAGAGCGCCGACGGCGGGCCGGTAGCGCACCGCCGCCCGGTGATGGCCGACCGGCCGCGGTGCGGGCAGCATCGCTTCCTGCAAGGCGAGGGCGACCTGCCGTTCGCGGGCGTGTGCCTGGCGCAGTCGTTCATTGACCTCCTGCAGTTCCCGGGCGCGGGTGTAGAGCTCGGCCTCCATCAGCTGATGGCGGTCCCCTGCATCCTGGCGGGAGCGGGCGCGGATGAGCTCGGTGACTTCCTCCACCCGGTGCACGATCAGCACGACCTTTCCGTCCGGATCGAGAACGGGGGCGTTGACCGGGCTCCAGTACCGCTCCTCGAACACGCCGGGCCTGTCGGGTGCCTCGACGTCGTAGCGTTGCAGCGCCATGCTGTCGCGCGTACCCGACTCCACCACCCGCAGCAGTGACGCCTTCAGGTTGCGCATGCCGGACGCGTCGGGGTCGTCGGGATTGTCGGGGAAGACGTCGAACAGATGCATCCCGAGCAGCTGTTCCCGTGCGCGGCCTGACAAGCGCAGGTACGCCTCGTTGGCGTCGGCGTACACCAGCTGCGGAGTGAGCAGCGCCGCCGCGCTGGGCAAGGTATGGAAAACGGCCTCATAGTCGATCCCGGATTCCCGCATCATTGCTTCCCGCCTAGTACCGCGTCGCTTCGATCGTGCGACTTTTCCACGATAGGCATCAGCGGAGATCTCACGTCGCCGACGGGGCGGGCAGCGGCTGTTCGGCCCAGATGGTCTTGCCGTCACGCGTGTACCGGGTGCCCCACCGCTCGGTGAGCTGGGCCACCAGGAAGAGTCCGCGACCGCCCTCGTCGGTGGTGCGGGCGCGGCGCAGGTGCGGCGAGGTGCTGCCGGTGTCGGACACTTCGCAGATGAGGTGGCGGTCACGGATGAGTCGTAGGCCGATCGGCCCCTCCCCGTACCTGTAGGCGTTGGTGACCAGCTCGCTGACGATCAGCTCGGTGGTGAAGACCATCTCTTCCAGCCCCCACTCGGTCAGCTGGGATGCCACCAGCATGCGGCCCTGAGCGGCGGCGGTGGGCTCCACGGGCAGCTCCCACGCGGCCACCATCTCCCTGGCCAGGACGCGGGTACGGGCGAGGAGCAGTGCCACATCGTCGGCAACGTCATCGGTCGGCCGGTCGTGCAGCAACGCGTCCTCCACCGCGCTGCACGTGTCCTCCAACGAGCGGGCAGGCACGCTCAGCGCCCCGCACAGAGCCGCCAAACTCTCGTCGACGTCTCGCTTGTGGCCCTGGATGAGGCCGTCGGTGTAGAGGGCCAGGAGGCTGCCTTCGGCCAGTTCCAGCTCGGCGGCCTCGAACGGCAGCCCTCCCAGACCGAGCGGCGGACCGGCAGGTAGGTCGAGGAGGCGCACCTGCCCGTCCGGGTCCACCACCGCCGGCGGCGGGTGACCGGCGCGGGCCAGGGCGCAGTGCCTCGAAACCGGGTCGTAGACCGCGTACAGGCAGGTTGCGCCAATGACTTGAGGGAAATGTTCGTTCTTCGGCTCCTGCTCGGCGGCCAGGCGGTCCACGAGATCATCGAGGTGGGAGAGGACCTCGTCCGGGGCGAGGTCGAGGTTGGCCAGGGTGTGTACGGCAGTGCGCAGCCGGCCCATGGTGGCCGCCGCGTTGATACCGCGGCCGACCACGTCGCCGACGACGAGGGCGACGCGAAGCCCGGAGAGGGGAATGACATCGAACCAGTCACCACCGACGCCGGTCGTGGCGTCGGCCGGCAGGTAGCGGTGGGCGATTTCGACCGCCGGGTGACTGGGCACCTCGTGCGGGAGCAGGCTGTGCTGCAGGGTGAGCGCCGTGTCGTGCTGCTGGGTGTAGCGGCGTGCGTTGTCGATGCAGACCGCGGCGCGGGAGGCGAACTCCTCGGCGAGTGTGAGGTCGTCCTCCTCGAACGGATCGATCCGTCGCCACCGCCACAGACTGAGCAGACCCAGCACCAGCCCCCGCGCGACCAGCGGCACCACCATCAGCGAGGGGTCACCCAGGCTGAGGACGCGGTCAGCACGCTCCGGGTCCTTGGAGAGCCATCCGGTAACGCCTTCCTGATGCGCGTCGATGACCGGACGCCGCGCGGCCAAGCACCGCGCTTGCAGACTCGCCGGCGGGATGTGAATCGTGCGGCCCACCGGATACATCACCTCCGGCGTGTCCGGCATGATGCTGCGGATGGCCATGCGGCGCACGGTTCCGAGTACCTCCTGGCTGGGCTCTTCGCCGCGGGCCACCGGCTCCAGCAGGTCCACGGAGACGCAGTCGGCGAGGTCCGGGACCGCAACCTCGGCCAGCTCACTCGCCGTCCTCGCCACGTCCAGCGTGGTCCCGATGCGGGCGCTGGCCTTGTTGAGAAGCGCGAGCCGATGGCGGGCCCGATACCGGTCGGTCACATCCTCGACCGTCTGTGTCACGCCGAGGATCCGTCCGGAGGGGTCCTCCATCCGGAATGCCGATATCGACACGAACAGCTCATGGTCCGGGTCCCGCCGCAGGACGCAGGGCTGCTCGGTGGAGATCGAGGACCGGCCCGTCTCCAGTACCTCCCGCAATTGGTTCACCACTGTTTCGGAGTCCCGCTGGATGAGGAAGTCGCCGGTGCGGAGCCCCCGGTGCGCCTCGACCGGTATCTGACTGAACCTCGCGATCGCCCGGTTCACCCGCAGGATGCTCAGGTCCGGGGCGAAGACGGCCAGACCGATCGGGGAGCGGCGGAACAACCCGTCCAGGACCGACCGGTCCGTCTCCCACTGGACGACCTCCTCGGCCGGCGCAGCGACGAGAAACCACTCGCAGTGGGAGTCGCCCCTCGTGATCGCCCGGGCCCGGCACCCCAGCTCCACACGATGACCGTCGCGGTGCCGTACGGGCACCACCCCGAACCAGCCCCGGTCGCGTGCACACGCCGCCACGGCGTCCAGGACGACGTCGTTCTCGCGGGGGTCGACCAGGAAACCGAGCGCCGTCCGCCCAAGGGCTTCCTCCGGCGGGTAGCCGAGCAGCGCCTCGGCCCGCTTGCTCCAGCCGACGATCGTCCCGCGGTCGTCCAGCACCGCCGAAGCCGCACGCCGCACCGCGAAGGGGTCTTCCGGTCCCTCGCTGAACGTCGTCACCGGTCTGTCCATCGCTACCAGCCTTGCACCTTCCCAGCGGGACCGCGCGAGTGGATCCGCGCGGGGTGACTCCGCACCGAGCCCCGCGGACGCGGAGTTCTGGCGAGGAGCACCGCTACGTCGTCCTGGGCCGTGGAGGGCAGCAATTGGCCGAGGACGCGGTCACAGATCTCCTCCAACGGGTGGTCGAGTTGCCGCAGCGCCTGGGCGAGTTGCTGCATGCCCTGGTCGAGGTCTCTGTCGCGGGCCTCGATGAGGCCGTCGGTGTACAGCACCAACAGGCTGCCGGGGGGCAGCGGCACCTGCTCGGTCTGGAAGTCCTGCCCACCCGCCCCCAAGGGCGTACCCGATGGACCGTCGAGGAACGCGATCGTCCCTTGGGCGTCGGCCACGGCCGGAGGTGGATGGCCGGCTCTGGCGATCAGACAACCGCCGGCAGCCCGGTCGTGGACCGCGTACACGCACGTTGCCATTTCATTCTCACCCAGGTCGCTCACGGCGGCGTCCAGGGAGCGGAGCATCTCAGCCGGGGGGATATCGTGCCGCGCCAGTGTTCGCACCGCTGTGCGCAGCTGTCCCATGACTGCCGCCGCATGGATTCCGTGCCCCATCACGTCTCCGATGACCAGGCCGGTCCTGCCGTCGGGCAGCGAGATGGCGTCGAACCAGTCGCCGCCGACCTCGTGGTCGCTGGCGGGCAGGTAGCGCCCGGTGAGTTCCAGGCCGGTCACTTCCGGTAGCGCGTTGTTCGTCAGGCTGCGTTGCAGTGTGAGCGCCGCCTTTCGCTGGCTGGTGTACATGCGCGCGTTGTCGATGTTCAGCGCCGCTCGGGCGACCAGCTCGTCGATGAGCACGCAGTCCTGCTCGTCGAACGGTTCGCGGCTGCGGGCACGCGTCACCACCACGGCGCCGAGCACTTTGCCACGGGCTACCAGCGGGACCAGTCGCGCGGAGCCCAGGCTGCCGAGGTAGGTACGCAGTCGCTCGGCGCGCGGATCGGTGATCAGCGCCGGGACATCGGCCTTGTAGAGGTTCATGGGACGCCCGTCGGCGATGACCTGCTCGTACACCGAGCCGATCGGGACCTGGAAGGTGGCGCCCACTGCCAGTCTTGCGGTGGGGGCGGAGGGATCGGGGAAGGCGGCCGCCAGACGCCGCACCACGCCTTGGGTCGATGCGGCGGCCTCATCGGGGTCGAGCACTTCTTCCAGCAGTTGTACGTCGGCCGAGTCGGCCAACTGGGGCACCAGTACCTGCACCACTTCCTCGGCGGTCTGCCGCAGGTCCAGGGTGGTCCCGATCTGCGTGCCCGCCTCGGCCAGCAGGGCCAGGCGCCGCCGCGCCCGGCCGGCCTCGACCTGCGCCTGCTGCCCCGCGGTGATGTCGATCAGCGAAGCGATCAGGCCCAGCCTCCGGCCGACGCCGTCGAGCAGTGGAGCATAGGAGCAGGACCAGATCCGGTCGTGATCGGGATCGGCCGGTGTGCGACCGGTGCGGCGCACGTCGACCACCGCCTTTCCGCGATCCAGAACCTGCCGCATCACCGTCTCCAGCTCCGCGGTGTTGACCCCCGGCGCGACCTCCGCCGGCCGCTTGCCGAGGTGGTCGGCGGCAGAAACGCCCTGCATCCGCGCCAGCGCGTCATTGACCCGCAGAAAGCGCAGATCGGGGCCGAGCATGGCCAGACCGATGGGGGACTGGGTGAACAGACCTTCCAGAGCAGCCAGTGAATCCCGCATGCGCAGAACCTCGGAGGTCTCCACGGCGATGGCCAGGATGCCCGTCCCTCCCTGCGGGTCCGCAGCCGGGCAGATCCACATCTCCATCGGCACGAGATGCCCGTCGCGGTGCCGCACCGGGAGGGACCCGACCACCGCCTCACCGTCCCGGACTTTCTGCATCAGCTGATCGGCAAGCTCCCAGTCGGGCTCGGGGACCAGTATCGGGACCCCGTGCCGGCCCAGCAGCTCCTCCGGCCCGTAACCGAGCAGATCCTGCGCGGCGAGCGACCACTCCACCAGGCGCCCGTCCGCATCGGCCCTCCACAGCGCGATGGGAAGCAGCTCGCGGAGCACACCCGCGTACCCGATCGCCGACAGGGGCTGATCCGGCACATCACTCGTCGACTCGTGTGTGTCCAACACAACGACCTAACCCCGGGGTGTGGGGCGCTCCGCCTGCAGGCGGCTCCCTGGCGATCTACCGGCCGGGCGCTGCCGACGAATCACGGGTGCAGCGTCTTCGGGTAAAGCTTTTCCGGGTGCAGGTTCTATCAAATCACCCTATCCGAGGCGTGGCGTGCGTGAACGGAGCCGTGGTGATCCAGGAAGGGTGAGGATGCCGCGAGCTTGTCGATCATCTCGGGCAGCAGCCAATGCGCTCTTGTTTCGACATTCTTCTATGTTGAAGATTTTCGAATCAGTGCGAAAGGTTGCATTCAAGAACGTCGATGCAGCTGACTCCGGGGTCTGTCCTGGCCCCTGCCATCGAGGAGTGAAGGTCATGAGCGAGCAGTCCGCCGCTCTGCGCGAGACCGTCCGTCGATGCCGGGCGACCACGTCGGCGCTGCACGCCGGGCTCGCTCGGACAGTCCGGGCTCATCCGCCGCTGTTCTCCCGGTGGGTGAGGTTCGCGCCGGTGCGTGGGTCGAAGACATGGATCCTCGAGGTGTCCACCCACAACTCGGCCTGGCTCCCCTCGCGGACCTGCGTCCCGGTACTGAGCCGGGTGACAATCTGATGGCCGCTGGCTCCCGTCTCACTGATGCCTGAATCGGCGGCCAGCTCGTCCAGCTCCGAAGTGGCGGTCGGCTGCCAGTCCTCCTCGGTGAAGTAGGCGTAGACGTCCGAGCCCAAGGACTCCACCACATCCACGGTGGTGGTGAAGGCGGTCCCCGTCCCCAACCGGCCCGGATCGACCAGTGCGGCGTCCTCGAAGGCTTCGGGCCGCAGACCCACAATGAGGTCCCGGGACGCGTTCTGGCGCTCCAGGCTCTGGCGTACCTCGCCGGACACGGGGATCTCGCCGACGATGGTGCGCAACACGTTCTCCTCCAGGGTGGCGTGGAGGAAGTTCATGGCGGGTGAGCCGATGAACCCCGCGACGAACAGGTTGTGTGGCTCGTCGTAGAGATACTGCGGGGTGCCGACCTGTTGAACGACGCCGCTGCGCATGACGACCACACGGTCCCCGAGCGTCATGGCCTCGGTCTGGTCATGGGTGACGTAGACGGTGGTGGTGCCCAGACGCTGCTGAAGTCGAGAGATCTGGGTGCGCATCTGTACCCGGAGCTTGGCGTCGAGGTTGGACAGCGGCTCGTCCATCAGGAACGCCTTGGGATCGCGGACGATGGCGCGGCCCATGGCGACGCGCTGGCGTTGGCCGCCCGAGAGGTTCGCGGGTTTGCGGTCCAGATGATTCGTCAGGTCGAGGATGCGGGCGGCCTCCTCCACCTTGCTCCGGATGGTGGTCTTGTCGACCTTGGCCAGGCGCAGGGCGAAGCCCATGTTCTCTCGCACGGTCATGTGCGGATAGAGGGCGTAACTCTGGAAGACCATGGCGATGTCGCGGTCCTTGGGCGCCTTGTCGTTGACGACCTGGTCATCGATCCGCAGGGTGCCATCGGTGATGTCCTCAAGCCCGGCGATCATGTTGAGCGTGGTGGACTTGCCGCAACCGGAGGGCCCGACCAGGATGACGAACTCCCCGTCGCCGACTGCGAGGTTGACGTCCCGCACGGCCAGGGCGCCGTCGGGAAACCGCTTGGTGATGCCCTCGAGAACGATCTCGGCCACGGTCGGTGCTCCTTGTCCTGACGGTCGGCTGCTGCCGGTCAGCCCTTGACGGCCCCGGACGTCAGTCCGGCGACGATGCGCCGCTGGAACAGCAGCACGAAGGCGATGATCGGAATGGTGATCACTACCGCCGCGGCGGCGATCGAACCGGTGGGCTGCTGGAACTGGCTGCTCCCGGTGAAGAAGGCGATCGCCGCCGGCACGGTGCGGGCCCTGGTTGTCGAGGTCAGGGAGATCGCGAACAGGAAGTCGTTCCAGCAGAAGATGAAGACGAGGATGGCCGTGGTGAACACGCCCGGCGCGGCCAGCGGCGCGATCACCAGCCGGAACGCCTGCGCGGGTGTGGCCCCGTCGACCTTGGCCGCCTTCTCCAGATCCCACGGGATCTCCCGGAAGAACGCCGACAGGGTGTAGATCGCGAGCGGGAGGGAGAAGGTCATGTACGGGATGATCAGCCCCGGCCAGGTGTCAAAGATCCCCAGAATGCGCTCGATGTTGAACAGCGGGGACACCAGCGAGATCGGCGGGAACATCGCGATCAACAGGGACATGCCGATCAGCAGCCTCTTGCCGGGGAAACGGAGCCTCGCTACGGCGTAGGCGGCCATGGTGCCCAGCACAACGGCGATCACTGTGGCGATCAGGGCGATACCGATGGAGTTGATCAGGGCCCGGGTGAACTCCGAGGTCTGGAAGATGCCGCTGTAGTTCTCCAGCGTCCACTTGTCCGGGACGAAGTTGCCGTCGGTGAGGGTGCTGGGGTCCTTGAACGACAGGGCTGCGATCCACCAGACCGGGAACAGGGCATAGGCGATCACCACGGTGTTGGCGATGGCCCAGCCGGTGACGTGCCGCTTGCCTGCGCCGGCCATCAGCGACCCGCCTCCTGTGAGCCGGGGGCGGCAGCCCCGAAGAGTTTGATGAAGGCGAAGGCGATCAGGCCGACGCAAAGGAAGATGAGCACGGAGATTGCCGATCCGATGCCGAGGTTGAGCGCGGTGAACAGGTTGTCGTAGCCGAGGATCGACACCGAGCCGGTGCCATGAGCTCCCGAGGTCAGCACATAGATGTTGTCGAAGACCCGGAAGGCGTCCAGGGTGCGGAACAGCAGAGCCACCAGAATGGCCGGCTTCATCAGCGGCACCGTGACCAGAATGAAGCGCTGCCAGGCGGACGCACCGTCGACCATGGCGGCGCGCAGCGTCTCTTCAGGCACGAGTGCGAGTCCGGCCAGCAGGAGAAGTGCCATGAAGGGGGTGGTCTTCCAGACCTCGGCGAGGATGATCAGCCCGATGGCCGGCCACTGCTCGGTCAGCGGGGCATCGCCGGGCGGCAGGAGTGCGGCGAGGTAGCCGGTGTCCGGGGTCCAGGCGTACTGCCAGGAATAGGCGGCGACCACGGTGACGATGCCGTAGGGGATCAGGATCGCGGTACGCACGGTCCCGCGGCCGAAGATGGCGCGATGCATGACCAGGGCCAGCGCGAAGCCGAGGACGAGTTCCACGGCTACGGAGATGACGGTGATGAACAGGGTGACCCAGAACGCCTCCCACCAGAACTCGGAGGAGAGCACGGCCGCGTAGTTGCTCAGGCCCACGAAGCGCGCTTGACCTGGGAAGCGCAGGTCGTAGCGTTGCAGAGAAAGATAGATCGCGTAGCCGATGGGGTAGGCCGTGACGGCGAGCATCACGACCACCGCGGGCGCGCACAGCAGCCAGCCCAGCCGTCGCTCCTGCCGCGCGCCCTCGGACAACGCTCCGCTCCTGCCGGGGGCGGGGGCGGGGGCCGGAGCCGTCGACGGAGCGGGGGTCGGGGTGTTCACGGGATCAGCCCCTTGGACTGGAGGGCGTCCTCGATCTGGTCGCCGATGTTCTCGATGTCGCTCCGGGGACTGATCGCCGATGGCGGGGAGAGCGTGTGCGAGATCGCGATGGACACGTTCTGATAGGCGGGGGTCTGGGGACGGACGCTGGCGTTCTCCAGGGCCGAGAGCACTTCGGAGGCGAACGGGTAGCTCTTGAAGAGTGTCTTGTCGGAGTAGAGCGCGCGCAGCGTGGGCGGCAGCCCGCCCTTGAGCGCCGCGGTCATCTGGTTCTGACGGTTGCGCAGGCACAGCGCGGCCTCGAACGCGAGGTCAGGGTGGCGCGAGTAGGCGCCGACGGCGAGGTCGATGCCTCCGATGGTGGGTTTCGACGGCCGGCCGGGGTCCACGCCGGGGTAGGGCGCCCAGCGGAAACTCTTGAACAGGCCGGGCTTGTTCGCCTTCATCGAGGGATAGACGAACGGGTAGTTCAGCTCGAAGGCGGCGCTGCCCGACTCCATGGCCAGCCGGTTCTGATCCTCCATCTGATTGGACAAGGAGGGGTCTGCGGCGGGTGAGGTGGCCAAGTTGTGCATGATCGTGGCCGCTTGGACCGCGGGCGGGCCCAGCGAGGGTGCAGTGGCTGTGGCGTTGAGGATGGAGCCGCCCGCGCTCTCCACGAGCGTGTTGAACCAGACCGTCAACCCCTCATACTGGGCGCCCTGGATCTCGACGTAGTGGGGCTTGCCTTCCTTGGCGAGGTTGCGTGCCATGCCCAGCATCTCGGCCCAGGTCTTGGGGGGCTTAGGCACGAGGTCGCTTCGGTACCACAGCAACTGCGTGTTGGTGTTGTACGGGACGGCGTACAGCTTGCCCTTCCACGTCGCCGTTCGCAGAGGCACCTCGAGGGTGCCCGCGGTGGCACTCCGGCGATTGCCGCCCGTCCAGGGCAGGATCCAGTTGGCCTCGGCGAACTCCGCAGCCCAGGTGACATCGAGGCCCAGGATGTCCAGGGTGTCGTCGTGCGCGGCGAGCCGGCGGACGAGCTGCTGACGCTGGCCGTCCGCGCCGCGCGGGAGCTTGTTGTACGCGATGCGATAGCGCCCGCCCGAGGAGCGGGTGCAGTTGCTCGCTGCGCCGGCCAGGGCACCTGAATCGTCGGGAAAGTTGTACCAGTTCAGGCTGACCGGGCCGGATTCGTCAGAGCCGCAGGAGGTCAGCAGTCCGGCCAGTAGGGGAAGCACGGTGAGGCACCGCAGCCGCCGTGCGGCGCCACGGCTCGCGGGTCGCGGCGATGCTTCGCCGCGCGCCCGCACCGGGGCCTGCCCGTTCGTGTGCCCCACCGCTCACCTCCCGGACCCGGCGGTCACCGGGTGCCTGGTCACCCCGCGCAGTGCCTTCGTCCCCGGAACGTAACGGGTCCCCTGCCCCGCCCAGCGCAACGCGTCGTGTGGGGGACCGGAGATCCCCCGGATGGCCAGCCCCCCTCGCCTGGCGGGTCCCCCTTTCCGGGTGGCGCGCGACCTGGCCCCGGCGGGGGGATCCTGAAGGCAGGACTGCGTCGCGGCGGCGCACTGCGGCCGCGGGCGAGGAGGTGCGCCATGACTCGGACACTTGAGTGGAAGGTCCGCGTTCGCCTGACCGAGGAGGACGGCACGACGAAGGCCGAGGCGGTGCTGGACACTGGGACCGCGACGCTCACCGGGCACGGGGTGGCCCACTGCAATCCCCAGGACGTGGACGTCCCCGCAATCGGCGACGAACTGGCGGCGAGCCGGGCCATGAGAGACATCGCCGGGCAGCTGATGAGGGTGGCCGATCGTGACCTGGAGGCTGCGGGCGCCGGATCGGGGAGCGGACCTATCCGGCCGCCGTACGCCTGGTCGGACATGACCTAGTAGTGCCGTTGCGTCCTGGGGCGCACGTGTAAGAGCCAGTTGATATCAGGACCTGAACAATCGTGCTCCCACGTATAGTTCACGGCGCGGCAGCGTGGGGGCGGGGGAGACGATGAGCGGCGCGCGGGTGTGGTGCTATGCGGGTGCGTATGGAGTCCTGGCGGTGGTGGTCGCCGGCTGCACGGCACTCGCGCCTGATGTCGATCCCATGCAGAGGAAGGCCGTCCAGCCGGTCGTGCATGACGCACTGGTCGCCGGACTGGAGAAGGAGGGCGGCATGCTGGCCGACTCCTCGTTGGCCTCCACGGCCCGGTGGTTCTGTGCGGAGAAGGTCGTCGAGATCCGCGAGATGGATGGCGGGGCCTTGAAGGTGGGTCTGGTCACGCGCTGCTCCGAACTGGCAGCGCGGGGCCGGACCCTTGTCGAGGGAACAGGCGTCCGCGCGCCGTGGCTGGTGGAGCTGTCCATGGACGGGAAGGGTGGCTACCACGTACGACGCCAGGACAGTCCGCCCGACGGCGTGGGCTATGACGAGTGGATCGGCCGTTCGTTCTCGCAGGGGGGCGCGGAGGTGGTGCGGCACGAGGACTGGGACGCTACGAGCACGTTGGAGTCGGCCGCGCGCACGCATTTCCGGCTGCCGCCGGACGCGCCGGTCACCACGCTGTGATCGCGCAGTCTGTGTCATCCCGAGGACGAAGTCTCGGCACAGTGGTAGCGGAGGAGGACGACTCCGTTGCCGAAGGTCCGGGTCTCGGCGAGCCGAAGATTGATCTTGGCGTCCGATGGCTGGAACAGGGGCTTGCCCCGTCCAATGAGGATCGGATGAACGTAGATCCGGTACTCGTCGATCAGATCGTGCTGCATGAAGGTCGCGGCGAGGTCGGCACCACTGAGAACGAGATCTCCGCCCGGCTGCGCCTTGAGCGCCATGACCTCCTCGACGACGACGTCGCGCACGATGGTGGTGTTCCAGTCGGCCCGCTCCAGGGTCCGGAAATACACGATCTTGGGCATGTCCCGCCAGATACCGGCAAACTCCACCATGGGCCTGGTACTTGAGGGGTCCGAGTCGGCGGTTGGCCAGAACCCGGCCATGAGCTCATGGGTGACACGTCCGCCGAGGAAGGCGCCCATCACCTTGAGCTCCTCATTGATGTGGCTGTGCAGCTCGTCGTCGACCATGTGTCAATCGATCTGGCGGTCCGGTCCCTCGATGAAGCCGTCAAGGGACACCGACATCATCAAGATGATCTTTCTCATCGCCGTCCTCGCCGAAGTCGCGCGCCGGTCATGGCCGAGACGTTACGCCCCCGGCGGCACCGCGGGACGAATTGAGGAGCGGATTGGCATGTGCCCGAGGTGTTGGTGCGCGTTTTGGGGCGCGATCCCCTGTGTCTGCCGCGCTACTTCGTGTCGAACGCCTGGCCGGGGCGGTAGAGGGTTCATGGTGGTTCCGGAGACACAGCCACTTGCCGGGACGGCCCAGGATCAAGGATCGATGCATGAACAGCTCGGATTTGCTGGCGGATGCGTTCGAGCGCGTCCGGGAGGCAGTACACGCGGCGGTCGACGGGCTTTCACCGGATGACCTCAACGCCCGGCTGGATGCCGACGCGAATTCGATCGCCTGGCTCGTATGGCATCTGTCGCGCATCCAGGACGATCACGTGGCTGATGCAGCCGCGTGGGAGCAGGTGTGGTTCTCCCAGGACTGGGCGGACCGTTTCGAGCTGCCCTTTACCAAGAGGGCGACCGGGTTCGGCCACTCCAGCAAGCAGGTCGCCGCGGTACAGGTCCAGTCCGCAGAGCTGCTGCTCGGCTACTACGACGCCGTCCACGAGCAGACCATGCGATTCGTGCGCGGGCTCGACGACGCAGCGCTCGACAGAGTCGTGGACGAGACCTGGTCCCCGCCCGTCACTCTGGGCGTCCGTCTGATCAGCGTCATCGCCGACGACCTGCAGCACGTTGGTCAGGCAGCATTCGTCCGGGGCTCCCTGGAGCGCCGTTGACGTGCTCCCCGGCCTGAAGCTGTCCGCCGGGGATTCCTGATTGTCGGGGCTCGCTCTTGTTCGGCAGGTTTGGAGTCCTTGCCGATTGGTCACCCGAGAGGCATCGGCAGGGCTGTAAAGACGCTGCGCCCGATGGCCGGCGCGGCTGCCTGCCTGCAGAGACGGCACGATGTACGGAGCCGAGTATGGGTGAAATGGACGCAGTCGAGACCGAGGCTCTCTGGGATGAGTTTCACCAATTGGTGAACATGACCTCCCAGGAACTGAGCGCATGGCTCAAAACCCGCGAGGAGGCCGAGAGCGCGGAAACCTGGCCGGCGGGCGCCGACGTCGAGGCGGGCCGGCATGTGCTGTCGATTCTGTTGAAGCGGCGTGCCGACCTCACTGACGACGACGTTCAGGTTATGCACCACGTCGTGGAAGCCGTCGAAACGCAGCAGGAGCGGGTACGTGACGCCGGGGACGTTCAGGCGCGTCACAGCCTCATGACCCTCGGGCACGATCCGCTCAAGCCCTGAAAGAGGCGGAGCGGTGGGGGTTGACGCCAAAAGCGGCAGGGGTTGACGCTAAAGGTGCTGGACCTGACGCGGTGGGTACCGCCTCAGGTCCAGTCCTCGAGTGATCCCGGCTTACCGTCCGGACTTCTTCGCCCGGTCGGCAGCCTTTTCGGCGACTTCCTGGGTCTTGCCCGTGATCTGCTCGCCACGGCCCTCCGCCTGCATGCTCAGGTCGTCAGTGGCCTTGCCGACGGTTTCCTTCATCTTTCCCTTGACCTGCTTTGCCTTCGCCTTTGCCTTGCTCATGACGGTTGCCCTTTCATGTGGGGAGTGGGCTGGCATGCCCATCTTGCGCTCATCACCCAGAGTGCGCATGTGGATGCCTATTGTTCATTTTGTTGCTTACGGTAACCATTCGACTCTCTCCAGGGTGCTGCCGCTCACTTGCCGAACTCCGGGATGAACGTCGAAGAGAAAGCCTTCAGATCGGCGGGTTTACGGCTCGTGATCAGCGTGGCGGGGGCGGCACGGCAGACCTCGACCTCCTCGTCGACCCACGTGCCGCCCGCGTTGCGGATGTCGGTCTGCAGGCTGGGCCAAGAGGTCAGCGTCCTCCCGCGCACCACGTCGGCCTCCACCAGCGTCCAGGGGGCGTGACAGATCGCCGCCACCGGCTTGGCCAGGTCAAAGAACAGCCTGACGAAGGCGACGGCCGATTTGTTCATGCGCAGTGCGTCCGGATTGGCGACGCCTCCGGGAAGCACCAGCCCGGCATAGTCCTCTGCATTGCTCTCCGCGACCGTCCGGTCAACGGGGAAGGTGTCGGCCTTGTCGAGGTGGTGGAAAGCCTGCACGCGTCCGGACTTTGTCGAGAGCAGTTCCGGCTCACCACCTGCTTCGACGACAGCTTGCCAGGGGTCGGTCAGTTCGACCTGTTCCACACCCTCGGGAGCCATGAGAAAAGCGACTCGCACGGGACTCACGTCCTTTCCATCGATGCGCGGCGATATGTACCCCGTCCATCTCAACCGCGAGTGCCCACATTGCCGCGGCATATCCCAAACTTTCAGAACCCGTCTTCCGGGCGGGCCGCTGGGAGGCCGGAACCGGACCAGGATGCGGTGTCCGGCCCGTGCCCAGCGTGATGAGCGTGCTATTTCCACTTGGTGGGCAATCCAACGAATGCGATTCGTCCCGCGCCCGCACGAGGTGTGCCTCATGAGTGCCAGGCCGCTACTTTCCGTCATAAGCGCTGGGGGTGTTTCGCATCCCCGCCGTCGGTTACCCGAGCCGCAGTAGCGGGGCCTCAGAGCTGTCTTTTTGGCTGCTGCTTCCCTTGTCCATGCCGAGCGGATGCGCGATGAGGTCATCGGAGCCAAGACCGATGGACCTCTCACCTGTTCATCCCCCGGTTCCGGGCGCCTCACGAGATTCCAATGGCCGGGTGGCGGGTCCGTGCAGGACCGAACCGTCCGTTGCGAAGCGGGAGCCGTGGCAGGGGCATTCCCAGACCCGCTCGGCATCGTTGAACTGCACCAGGCAGCCGAGGTGAGTGCAGCGCGCGGAGAGCACGCTGGCGTGGCCCGACTCGTCGCGGTACACGGCGCAGCGCCTTCCCTCCAGTCGTACGACTGCTCCGCTGCCGGGCGGGATATCGTTCACCGAGTCGACGTGGCTGGTGTGCAAGCGGTCGCCGACAAAGTGCCGGGCGGCAGAAGCCTGGAACTTCACCAGCTCCGCCGTCTCGCTCACCCGAGGCAGCCTCCTCGGGTCGTACAGGTCGGTCCAGGCAGGTCGGCCCCCGCCTGCGATGTGGGCCGCGAGCAGGCGGCCGGCCATCACCCCGTTGCTCATGCCCCAGCCGCCGAAGCCGGTGGCCACATAGACGTGCTGGGTGCCCGGGTGGGCGTGTCCGACGTACGGCAGGTGATCGCTCGAGTCGTTGTCCTGCGCCGCCCAGCGGTAGGCGTGGTCGGCCTCTGCGAAGCCGGGCATCCGCTCGCGCGCCCAGGAGTCGAGGCGCGCGAACCGTTGCCGTACGCCTCCGGCCCCCGGCTCGAACGATTCACCGGTGACGATGAGCAGCCGGCGTCCTTCGTCGTAGGGCGCGCTGCGCACCGAACGGACCCTGTCCTCGGGACTCATGTACATGCCCGTGGGCGCGGCATCGGACGGTACCGGCGCGGCGATCACCAGTTCCCGACGGGGCTTGAGCCGGGTGATGAGGAGGGTGCGGTCGAATACCGGGTAGTGCGTCGCGATGACGGCATCGCGCGCCTGGACCGTCACTCCGCCCTCCGTCGACAGTCGGCAGCGGCTGCCGTCATGGAGTGCGGTGACACGGCTGCGTTCGTGAATGCGGCCGCCCGCGGCGACGAACTTCTCGGCCAGGGCGAGCAGAAACTTCCGCGGATGGAACTGCAGCTGGCTCTCGACGCGCACCGCGCCGGAGACCGGGAAGGGCAGTTCCGTCTCGGTCACGAAGGAAGCGTCGAGTCCTGCCCTGCGGGCCGCCTCCGCCTCGTCCCTGATCTCGCCCGCGCGCTTCGAATCCTCTGCGTATGTGTAGGCAGGGGCGCGCTCCAGGTCGGCATCGATACCCAGCTGGGCACAGAGAGCCGCTGTCCGCTCGACCGCGTCCTGCTGCGAGAGCGCATACAAACCGGCGTTGTCGGCGCCGTGCTTCGCCTCCAGCCGCGTGTATGCCAGACCGTGCAGGGACGTCAGTTTGGCTGTGGTGTATCCGGTCACTCCGGCGGCGATCCGGTCCGCCTCCAGGATGACGACGTCCAGACCCGCCCGGACCAGTTCCCATGCGGTGCACAGGCCGGCGATGCCCCCGCCGATGACGGCGACCTCGGCGGTCACATCTGTGCCGGCGGGTGGGTAGCCGGTACCGGGGGTGGTGACCATCCAGTACGACTCGTCGGTTGTTGGGCGTTCCGCAGCCATGATTGCCGTCTTCCCCTTCTGTCCTTTGGCCAACGGCGTCGTGCGTGAACGGACTTCCATCGGCCGAGTGCGCCGAGGGCGCGACGTATGGCACCACTCACTCGCTCCTCGCGCGGGCGCCTTCCCGTGTCCTGCCGGGCGCCACGGGGCGGTCGGAATGGCGCTTCAGATACTCGGCTTCCAGCTCCGTCATGCGGATGCTGTGCGCTACCAGCGCGTTCTGTGAGCCGTGCAGCAGTGCGTCGTGCCGCGTGCGGTGAATGGTCTCCAGCTCCCGCAGTAGCTGCTGGTCGTCGAGATCTGCCGGCCCCACACCCCTGTGCCTGCCTCCAGCGTCGCTCATCGGACTTCCTTCCCGTCTGCACTTCGTCCAGTACCTGCTACCCGCCCGGGAAGCAACTACGTGATGCCGTCGATTCGGGCAGGGGCGCAGGGGTCGCAGCGCTCCAGGTACTGCGTTACGTCGCCCGCCGGAGCCGGCCGCGGGGACCGTTCCCTTGCGCCGTTCCCGGATCCGGTCCTCGGGCATCTCTTCCACTCTGGCCCCACGGACAGGCTTTGGCACGCGAGCCGACACGGGACCGCGATGGTCGGGGGCGAGTACGGTCCATTTGGTGAGGATCTACTCGCAGGACAGCCTCACCCCGGTGACCGGGGTAACCCGGCTGACCTGCGGCCGGCCGGAGGCGGCGCTGTGGGGGGCGGACGCGTGCAGCAACAGAGCGCAGAGGTGCGGACGTCTACCACCAGCCCGTGGACGCGGGCCGAAAGGGCGCGGCGGGCTCGGCGGGGAGGCCGGATACCGCCATGCTCGGCTGAGCCACCGAGACTGGGGGCGCCATGCCGCAATGTTCGTGGACGGCCATGCCTGAGGAGCTTCAAGCAACTGTCGCGCGCAGCACCAAGAGGGCACGTTATGCGTGCCGGAATGTGGTTCCCGCCTGCTGGAGGCGCAGCTCCTCGAGCGTCCGCAGCTGACGCCCCGCACGCTCAAGGAGGGTGTCCAGCCTCTGCGACTCCAACCGCGGCTCGCTGTCAGCCAGCAGCCGCAGCGTCTTCCATGCCGCCGCCTTGCCCTCCACGCCCAGTCGCAGTATCTCCAGCTCCAGCAGGGAGCTGAGCGGCGAACGACGCACAAGGCGGCCATTGGTTTTGAGGCGGGCGGCTTTTTCGGACAGCCAGCCCGCAACGACCTTGTGACGGCGGACCGGGAGGTCGAGCCTGCTCATGATCTCCAGCAGAGCCGAACGGTCCTGAGCAATCTCTGCCGCAATGGGCTCCAAGGTCGAAGAGACTGCCGGATCCTCGTGGGTCTTCGCCATGCGACGGGCCAGATCGGTGCCGGCGAAAGAGCCCGCAAGATGGTCGTTGAGGTAGATGCCGAGCAGGTGCGATCGTTCGTCCACGACGTTCCTTCCTCCTTGCGTATTCACGTCCGGGATGCCGGCGTCCGCGTCGACGGCACGCTCTGCGGGGGGCGTAGTCGTGTTGATCGCTGCGACGAGAGCCGGGACCGAGCAGGTAGGGGCCGACGCCGGCCGGCGCACGGGGTGGGGTTGGCCCGGAGAATGACACGTCGACCATCGTCACCGCTGTGAGCAAACCGGTGACATCGCCGCTCCGGAGAGCAGCACGCCGCAATCAGGCTGGTATCTGGGTAACCCTGGTGGCGAATGTGTCACCGGGCCGTACTCGCTGCCAGATGCCCTCGGTTACGGGGACTACGCGAGCGCCCCCATAAGCGCGGTCCTCTACCAATAGTGTCGCCGCCCGCCGACCGCGTGCCCGACCGACCCCAGGATCCAGAAGATTGCCCCGATCACGACCAGGATGATCCCGATGGTCCAAAGGATACTGATACCGGCCACGAACCCGATGACGAGCAGAATGACGCCAAGAGTGATCACGGTGACCTCCCGATTCGCCTAAAGATCTCCAAATCACTCTGCTCCTCGGCTGTCAAGGCGGCAACCGCTCCCGGTCCGACAGCCGCGCGCTACGCGACCCGTGCATGACCCTCCCTGCAACCGCGTGGCAGGCCCCCCGGTGCACGCACGGGGGCGCAGCGGCCACGCCGACGGCTCAGCACAAGATGCGCCATTCCTGTTAGCGATGAGACTTGTTGCTATGGCAGAACAGCGGCGCACGCGGGAGCGGCCCTCGGCAAAGACGTCGGGCCGACGAGCCTCCTCCACCCGGGGGCCGGAGCAAGCTGGCCGCGATGCCTGCCAGCGGCTGGAGGGGCTGATCAGCCATCCCGTAGAGGGCGTGTCGGCAGTACGACGTACGGACGACGGATGGTGCGTCGTCGTTGACGTCCTTGAGGTGGCTCGAATTCCGGACACAACGAGCTTGCTCGCCTCGTACGAGGTGCAACTCGATCAGGGCGGCGAGCTCTTGGAGTACCGCAGGGTCCGCCGCTATCGAAGGGGCTCCGCCGACGAGTGATCTGCGCTGCCCGACCAGCTGAGAGGACGCACCCATGCCCACAACCGTGTACTCCGACGAGGTTGCGTGCCCGCCACGCGCCGGCACGTTGTACGACGTGCTGGAACTCATCCTGGACCGGGGCATGGTTATCGACGTGTTCGTCCGGGTCTCCCTGGTGGGCATCGAGATCCTCAAGATAGACGCGCGCATCGTCGTCGCCAGCGTCGACACCTATCTGCGCTTCGCCGAAGCGTGCAACCGACTGGACCTGGAGCGCGACTCGCGCAGCACCACCGTCCCGGAGCTGTTCGGTGGCGGTGCGGCCAAGTCCGTCGGCAAGCGCAAGGTGAGGAAGGCCGCGGAATCCGTGGGTGACACCGTGCGCAAGGCGGTCGGAGGCCGTGACGACGATGACTCCGAAGAGTCCGATGAGGCCGACGAGGAGCAGCAGGAGCGGCCGGGTCGACGCGCGCCTGCCGGCAGCGGGGCCCGCCGACGCCGACGTGTGGAGGCATGACCGGTGACGAACAATGGTGTGTACGTCTACGCGATCATCCGGACCGGAAAACCGCTGCCGACGGACGCCTCCGGCGTGGGCAGCCCGCCTGCCTCCTTGAGAGTGGTCCGGCAGGGGCCTGTCACCGCCGTCGTCAGCGATGCGCCCCCGCAGCTGCGTGCACGCCGTCGCGATCTGCTCGCACACCAGGATCTTCTGATGCGCCTGGCTGACGGCGGACCAGTGCTGCCCATGCGCTTCGGAATGGTCGCACCGGACGAGGAGACCGTGCGCAAGCAACTGGCCGTCGCCGAGACGCGCCACATCGCGGCGTTGGAGCACGTCGACGGCGGGGTCGAGGTGAACATCAAGGCACTTTCGGCCGAGAACGGGTTGGCCGCCCTCGTGGCCGAGGACAGGAACATCCGACGGCTGCGCGAGGACGTACGTCGCCGTCCCGGATACGACGCCACGCTCCGGCTGGGTGAAGCCGTGGCTGTGGCGCTGTCCCGCAGAGCGGCCGAGGCCGGCCAGCGTCTGGTGCGCGAGCTCACGCCCATGGCTCGCGCGGCAGCAGCGGGACCGGAAGTTCAGGGGTGCGCTCTCAACGTGTCCTTCCTCGTCAACCGGAGCGACAGCGACGACTTCCGAAAGACGGCGGAGCGGTTTGGTGATGCGCACCGTGAACGAGTTGAGCTTCGCATTGCGGGCCCGCTGCCCTGCTACAGCTTCGTCGCCGACGACTGCCCTCCCGTGCCGGCCGGAGCATGACATGGGACTCATCACGGGACTGCTCACACTCCCTCTCGCGCCGGTCCGCGGAGTGATCTGGGTAGCGGAGAAAGTCAATGAAGCCGCCGAGCGCGAGCTGCATGACCCCGCCGTACTGCGCGCTCAACTGGTGGCGCTGAACCAGGAGCTCGAAGACGGACACATCAGTCAGGAGGAGTTCGAACGGGAAGAGGAACGGCTGCTCGACCGACTCCATGAAGCGTTCTGCGCGCCGAATGAACGAAGGTGACTCACTCATGGACGAGCAAACCAAGTTGGCCCTCGCCGTCTCAGTCGTGGGCGGCTACCTGCTGGGCCGTACCAAGAAGGGCCGGCTGGCCCTCACCGTGGCGACGTATCTCGCGGGCAGGCGATTCGGCCTCGAACCGCGTCAGCTTGCCACTGAAGGGATGCGCAGGCTGGGTGAGATCCCACAATTCGCCGAGCTGCAGGGGCAATTGAAGGGGGAGGTCCTCGACGCCGGCCGCAAGGCGCTGACAGCTACAGCGAACCGAGGGATGAGTTCGTTGGCCGACGCGATCAGTGACCGTACAGCCCGCCTCGGCGAGGGGGAGGACGAGGAGGAGTACGAGGACGAGGAAGAGGCCGAAGAGGAAGAGCCGGAAGAGTACGAGGACGAAGAAGAGGAGGAGCCGGAAGAGGAAGAGGAAGAGGAAGAAGAGGAAGAGCCGGAAGAGTACGAGGACGAAGAGGAGGAGGAGCCGGAAGAGGAAGAGGAAGAGGAGGAGCCGGAAGAGGAAGAGCCGGAAGAGGAAGAAGAGGAAGAGCCGGAGGAGGTAAGTCCGCGACGGCGCCGCAGCTCTCGAGAAGCGGCAGCAAGGCGGTCTCAATCCGCACGGACGCGGACGCCCCGAGGGCGCTCCACGAGGGCCGCAGGTAGGAAGGCGGCCCCGGCGAAGAAGGCGGCCCCGGCCAAGAAGGCTGCGGCGAAGAAGGCGGCCCCGGCCAAGAAGACGGCCCCGGCCAAGAAGAGCGCGGCGAAGAAGACGGCTCCGGCCAAGAAGAGCGCGGCGAAGAAGACGGCTCCGGCCAAGAAGAGCGCGGCGAAGAAGACGGCTCCGGCCAAGAAGAGCGCGGCGAAGAAGACGT
>NZ_JBHWWF010000007.1:0-40906 GCF_042736455.1 Streptomyces sp. NPDC060064 | reverse complement strand
CCGGCCAAGAAGAGCGCGGCGAAGAAGACGGCTCCGGCCAAGAAGAGCGCGGCGAAGAAGACGGCTCCGGCCAAGAAGAGCGCGGCGAAGAAGACCGCTCCGGCCAAGAAGAGCGCGGCGAAGAAGACCGCTCCGGCCAAGAAGAGCGCGGCGAAGAAGACCGCTCCGGCCAAGAAGGCCGCGGCGAAGAAGACGGCTCCGGCCAAGAAGAGCGCGGCGAAGAAGACCGCTCCGGCCAAGAAGAGCGCGGCCAAGAAGACGACGTCGTCGCGGCGCGCCGCCAAGAAGACAACCAACCGCGCCGATCGCCGGAGGTAGCCAACCATGGCCAGGACGAAAAGAGACGAGCCCGAGGCAGAAGAGTCGGGTATCGACCGTCTCCGCGAAGAGCTGTCGAACTTCCTCAACGCACAGATGGGGCAACTTGCTGAGAAGGCAGGCGACAAGCTCACCGATGTTACAGATCGGCTCACCGATGTCGCCGAGAACGGCGGATCCCTCATGCCTGCGGTCGGCTCCGTCCTGCAGGGAGAGTCACCGCTGAAAGCCTTTGTCACCGAGAAGGCAAAAGGCGTCAAGGACAACGTCGTGGACAAAGCCAAAGAAGCCCTTGGTGGAGGCAAGCGGAAGGGCAAGGCGGGCAGCGGCAAGTCGATGAATATCATCGAGGTCCTTGATGTAGGAGTGCCCCTACGCACGGCCTACGACCACTGGACGCAGTACGACCAGTTCAGCAGTTTCACCAAGGGGGTCCATGACGTCTCGATGGAGGACGAGATGTCCAGTGACTGGAAGGTCAAGGTCGGGCCTTCCTCACGGAGCTTTAAAGCGACCGTACAAGAGCAGATTCCCGACGACCGCATCGTATGGACGTCCGAGGGTGCCAAGGGCACCACCCGCGGAGCCGTCAGTTTTCATGAGCTGGGGCCGACTCTGACCCGCATCGTCCTGGTCGTGGAGTACTACCCATCCGGGTTTTTCGAGAAGACCGGCAACCTGTGGCGCGCGCAGGGTCGCCGGTTGCGACTGGACTTCAAACACTTCCAGCGGTACGTCACCCTCACCGACGAGGAGCCCGAAGGCTGGCGCGGCGAAATCCGTGACGGCGAGGTTGTCGTGTCCCATGAAGAGGCCATGGAGGACGAAGAAGCAGCAGATGAAGAGGCCGAGGACTCGGAGGGAGACGAGGGAGACGAGGAAGACGACGAGGGAGACGAGGAAGACGACGAGGGAGACGAGGGAGACGAGGGAGACGAGGGAGACGAGGACGGTGAGTGGGAGGAAGAGGAGGAAGAGGAAGAGGAAGAGGAACCTGACGACGAGGAGAGAGGAATGAGGCGGCCACGTGACCGACGTTGACTTCAGACAAGGCTCCCATCCCGTCGCCGGGCCCCAGAGCACCAACCTCGCCGACATTCTTGAGCGCGTCCTCGACAAGGGGATCGTCATTGCCGGTGACATCAAGATCGACCTTCTCGACATCGAGCTCCTGACCATCCGGCTCCGTCTGTTCGTGGCATCCGTGGACACGGCGAAGAAGGCCGGCATCGACTGGTGGGAGACGGACCCGGCACTGAGCTCCCGCGCGTCCCGCAGTGCCTTGCAGGACGAGAATCGCCAGCTGCGTGATCGCCTGGAGGCGCTGGAATCTAAGGGGTACGACGACACCTCGTCCCTGCAACGGACCAAGGAGAAACGAGGCACATGAAGGAGCAGGTCCCCGACTCCGCCGTCGCCACCTACGTCTTCGCTGTCTGCCGGAGCCTGGAGCCGGCCACGGTGACGGGGCTGCCCGGCCTCTCGGGCGAAGCGCCCGTGCGAAGTCTGCCGTTCGGGACGCTCACCGCTGTCGTCCAGCACGTGCCCGCCGCTGACTTCATCGACGAGGCTTGGCAGGAACGCCTCTCGGACCGCGATGAGCTCGAGCGATGTGCACGCGCTCACCATGAAGTGGTTTCCGCCGTTTCCGTCGGCGGCCCTACGATTCCCCTTCCGCTGGCCACTCTGTACCTCAGCGACGCGAGCGCACGGAAAGCTCTGACGAGCGAAGCGGACCGTTTCCACGCTGTTCTGAAACGCATTGCGAATCACGCCGAATGGGGAGTGAAGGTGTACGCCCCCAGCACCCCGACGGACACCGCGCGCCCCACCACCCCTCCTGCTGTGTCCGCCTCCCCGGCCCCCGGTGCCGGACTTGCCTACCTGGATCGCAAGCGAGGTATTCAGCAACGGCGCGAACGCCACCAAGAAGAGACGTTGCGCATCGCGGACGAAGTGGATGCCGAACTCCGGACCCTTGCAACCGCGTTCCGTCGGCTACGGTCCCACGCGCAAGAGCCGGCGGGCAATCGGCGTATTCAGATCCTCAACGCCACCTACCTGGTGGCCGAGCACCGGGTTCATGAACTCGGCCGCCTGGCCCAGGCGCTGCGGCAGCGGACCGGGGCGCAGATCGAAGTTTCAGGGCCCTGGGTGCCGTACTCCTTCGTCGGCGAGGTGTAAGCCATGACGCACGAGGTGGTGCCCTGGGATGCTCCGGAGCCCCTGTCGGGCCCCATCGGAGTTCCGCTCGTCGACCTCCTGGACCGTCTTCTGGCCACTGGCGTGGTCATCAGCGGTGATTTGGTCATCGCGATCGCCGACGTTCCACTGGTGCGGCTGTCCCTGCACGCACTGCTGTCGTCCGTCAACGAGCGAGTTCCCGCACCCTGGGCGGATGGAGGCCCCCTATGACGGCCGGTCGACTCGACCTGGACCGGGACCAGATGGGACATGATCTCGTCGCGCTTGTTCTGACCGTGGTGGAGCTCCTCAGACAGTTGATGGAACGTCAGGCGATTCGCCGTGTTGAACTGGGCGATCTCACTGACGAACAGGTCGACGAGATCGGTACGACACTCATGCTGCTCGAGCAACGCATGACCGAACTCTGCGACCAGCACGGGCTGCGTCCCGAAGACCTCAACCTCGACCTCGGACCACTCGGTACCCTTCTTCCGCGCAGCTGAATTCGCGCCTACGCGGTCCTGCTTCGTCGAGGGTGTTTCCGGTGGATCATGCCGGGGCTACGGGCCGGTGCGCTCAGGCCCCGGTCGGATCCAGCTCGCCGACGAGCTCGTCCTCGCCCACCGGGCCACGAAACGCTCCTGGTCGGGGCGGACCGCCAAGCGGCATGCGGCAAGAACGTTGTCGGGAGTGACCTCTCCAGGCGAAGTGACGCTGTCATGTCAGCACCCTGTGGGCGCCCTCCGGGGGGCCACGCGCCCAGGCGCCAGGGACAATCCACCAGGCGCCAGTTTCAGGACAGTGTTTTGCGGTCACCCGCACGGTATGGCACCAATGTGGCAGGCCAAGCGGGATGAGCAACGTCGGCAGGACGGCGAGCACCGGCGTGAGGCTCGTGGGACGGATTCGGAGCCGGACGGCGGCCGGCCAGGGCCGGATCCGCAGGTGGAGCGTGACGCTCCGGATGATCCGACAGCGCTGCAGAAAAAGTCGTGGCGGTCGGTGCTGAAGCGGACGGTGGCGGAGTTCAAGGACGATGAGCTGGCTGACCGTGCAGCGGCGCTGACCTACTACGGGGTGCTGGCGCTCTTCCCCGCGCTGCTGGTCCTTGTCTCGCTGCTCGGCATCGCCGGTGAGTCGGCGACCAAAAGGGTTCTGGACAACATCAAGAAGATGACCCCCGGCCCCGCGCGGGATGTCGTCTCGAATGCGATCGAACAGCTCCAGGGCAACGGTGGCACCGGTTCGGTGGTGGCGATTGTCGGCCTGCTGGTCGCGCTGTGGTCGGCGTCGGGGTACGTGGCGGCGTTCATTCGCAGTTCCAATGCTGTCTATGACGTGCCTGAGGGCCGCCCGGTGTGGAAGGTGCTGCCGGTCCGGCTGGGCGTCACCCTGGTGCTGATGACCCTTGCCTGCGTCAGTGCGTTGATGGTGGTGTTCACCGGCGGTGTGGCCCGGGAGGTCGGTACGGCGCTGGGGATCGGGGACACGGCGCTGACGGTGTGGTCGATCGCCAAGTGGCCCGTCCTGGTGGTGCTGGTCACCATCATGATCGCGATCCTGTACTGGGCGTCACCGAACGCCAAGGGCCGCGGATTCAAGTGGATCACTCCGGGGAGTTTTCTGGCTCTGGTGATCTGGATGATCGCCTCGGCGGGCTTTGCGTTGTACGTGGGGAACTTCGCCTCCTACAACAAGACCTACGGGACCTTGGCCGGAGTGATCATCTTCCTGGTCTGGTTGTGGGTCACGAATCTGGCGATCCTGCTCGGCCTGGAATTCGACGCGGAGATGGTCCGCGAACGCGCGATCATCGGCGGCCACCCCAAGGAGGAAGAGCCCTACGTGGAGCCGCGGGACACCCGCACGTGGACCGATGAGGAACGCAAGGAGATGGGCGACCGCTGACCCGCCCGCATTCACCACGCACCCGGCCGCTGCTCCGCACCCTGCTGCGACTGCCTCAGTCGAGGCGGTGGTCGGCCGAATGGGCCGACCGGGCTCGGGTACTCGCCGTGGAGATCAAGCCGTGCACGAACCGAACGGAGGGTCACGACGATGAACAGGTCACTGGACCACCCGCCGCGCCACGACTCCGGGGAATCCGTGAGCGACCTGGTCAAGCAGGCATCGGAGCAGATATCCCGGCTGATGCGGCAGGAGCTGCGTCTGGCGCAGGCGGAGATGCGGCAAAAGGGCAAACGGTTCGGGAGGGGTGGCGGCCTGTACGGCGGAGCCGGCGTGATCGGTTTCATCGCCCTACAGGCCCTTGCGGCCACCGCGATCGTGGCTCTGGACCTGATCTGGCCGCTGTGGATCTCGGCACTGGCCGTGACCGCCGTCCTCCTCGCGGTGGCCGGCGTGCTCGCCGCCGTGGGCAGGAAGCAGATCAGCCTGGCCGCCCCGCCCAGCCCCGAGCAAGCCATCGAGGGCGTCAAGGACGACGTCGCCGAGATCAAGGAGAGGGCACACCGATGACGGACAAGTCCCGGAACAACGACTCCACACGCACCACTGAAGCACTGCGCGAGCAGGCGCAGGGAACCCGCGAGGAACTCGGTCGGACAGTCGAGGCGCTGGCCGCCAAGGCCGACGTCAAGGCCCAGGCACAGCAGAAGGCGGCGAGGGTCAAGAGCCAGGTGCAGGACAAGACAGCCCACGCCCTCCACGTTGCGCAGGACAAGACTCCGGAGGCGGTACGCGACAAGGCCGCGTACGCCAAGCAGCATCTGGCCGAGACCGCCCACGTCTTCGGAGAGAAGATCCAGGACAACACCCCGGAGCCGGTTGCCGACAAGGTCGCCCGGACGGCGCAGGTCGTGCGCGGCAACCGCAATCTGCTCATCGCCGGTGCAGCCGCCCTGGCCGTCGTCGTCCTCGCCCGCCGCAGGAGGAAGAGCTGATGAAAGCGTCCAAGGTTGCCTACAAGCCGGTCGGCCTGGTGCTGGGCGCCACGAGCGGTGCTCTCGCCGGCGCGGTCTTCAAGCAGGTATGGAAGGCCACCGGCCACGACGAGGCTGCTCCCGACGCCACCGACAGAGATCGCAGCTGGCGGGAAGTTCTGATCGCCGCCGGCCTGCAGGGTGCGATCTTTGCCACGGTCAAGGCGGCGGTCGACCGCGCCGGCGCCGGCGCCGTGCACCGCCTGACCGGAACCTGGCCCGGCTGACCCCCACACCACCGCATCCGCGGAGTGCCAATGCGCCGGAGGAGCGGGACATCGCCATGGCGTGTCCACTCATGAGGATGTATCTGCGCCGCCGCCCTCTCGCTGACGGTGATTTGGGGGATACGCTACGTCAAGGGCGGGGTCGCCGACGTGCATGCTCGTCGTGCCAGGAGGGGAACGGGTGGCCACGGATTGGTCGGACACGCAGCGAGCCGTGGGTCCAGCACCGGACGAGGAGCAGCGCGAGCGGGACATGCGGATCGTGCCGAGAGCTCTTGAGCGAGATGCCGAACTGGTCATCGTCAAGGCGGCGTTGGACGCCGTGAGCGGCCGATCGACGACGGGTGCGGTGATCCCCTCAGCACGGCGCGGTGGCTTGCTGGCCTTCACAGGACCGGCCGGAGCGGGCAAGACGACCCTCTTGGAGGAGGTGCGTCGCCTTGCGCCGGAGCGGGAGTGCACCGGGCTCTTCGCGAAGGGCGGCGAGCAGGAGCGAAGTCTGGCCTTCCATGTGGTGCGGCAGTTGCTCCAGCCGCTGCTTGCCTCGTACTCCGAGAGCGAGCGCCGGGAGCTGCTGGGCGACTGGTACGGCATCGTGGGCCCTTGTGTCGGCTTGAGTCCCGCCGTGGAGGGCGTGGTACCGGATCCGCAAGGTGTGCGGGACGGTCTGGATTGGGTGGTCACGCATGTGTCGGTACAGCGCGGCCCACTGGTCCTGGTCGTCGACGATGCGCACTGGGCGGACGCGGAGTCCCTGGCGTGGCTGACCTCCTTTGCCGTACGGGTCGAGGAACTGCCCGTACTTCTGGTCGTCGCGTACCGCGCGGAGGAATTGCCCGATGAAGCCACGACGTTCAGCGACATGGTCGAGCGGAACCGGGTGGGTCCGCTCGACCTGGCGCCGTTGACGCCGGCCGCGGTCGCCCATCTGATGCGCGAGGCGCTGGGCACCGAGGCCGACGACGACTTCTGTCGTGAAGCCTGGCTGGTCACCGGCGGCAATCCCTTCGAGACGGTCGAGCTGGCGGCGAAGGTACGCGACGGTCAGCTGGTCCCCGGGAGGGAGAACGCCTGCGCGTTGCGGGACCTTGCTGCCGAGACCAGGGGCGGCGGCCTGGTGGACCGGCTGGAGCAGCTGGGCACGCTCGCCGTGCGGCTGGCCTGGGCTGTGGCCGTCCTTGGCTCGGAGGCGACCTTCAGCATGGCTGCGGCGCTGGCGGCGCAGGGACCGGCCGAGGCCGCGCAAGCGACGGATACGCTGCGGACCGAGCGCATTCTGACGTACGGCATGAAGCCGGAGTTCGTCCATCCGCTGATCGCGACGGCGGTCTATCGGGCCATCCCGCCCGCGATGCGGGTGGCACTGCACGGCAAGGCGGCCTGGGAGCTCGTGGAGGCGGGCAAGGGTCCGGCTGCGGCGGCTCGACATCTGCTGGAGACACAGCCGGAGGGGGATGTCCGGGTGGCGGAGCAGCTACGCGACGCGGCCCGGGAGTATGTGCGCCGCGGTGCTCCCGACGCTGCCCGGCGCTGCCTGAGCCGCGCCCTGCGCGAGCCTCCGCCCGCGGGACTGCGGGCCACGGTGCTGCACGAACTCGGTTCCCCGGCGCTCCTGCACGATCCGGCCGTGACGGTCAACCATTTGCGGGCTGCGCTGGAGGAGCCGGATCTGCAGCCGGCACTGCGGCAGAGCATCGTGATCCGTCTCGGGCGGGCGCTGTCGCATTGCGACCGGCTCACGGAGGCGGCGGACCTGGCGATGGAGGAATTCCGTACGGCCACGGACTCGCGAGAACGCCTTCGCATGCTCATGGAGCACTTCAGGATGTCCGCGTTCACCTCCGACGACCGGGAAGCCCCGGCTCTGTCCCGTCGGCTCAGCCACCTCACGCAGCGGCTGTCCGGCGAGAGCCAGACCGAGCGCTACCTCTACGGGTTGCGCGCATGGGATGCGATGGTGCGCGGCGAACCGGCGGCTACCGCGGTGGAGTTCGCGGAGCGGGCGCTGGGTTCCGGCGGGATGAGCTGGACGGACGAGCGGTGGGGCTTCGAAGTCCCGTCGCTGGTGGCCCTCACCTTCCTGTACTGCGACCGCCCGGACCGGGCGGAGCATCTGTACGCGGGAGCCATCGCGGAGTACGAACAGCAGGGCTGGCGCGGGGTGCATCTCTCGCTCGGTTACAGCCTGCTCGGTTACATCCGGTTCTGGAAAGGTCAGCTCACCGACGCCGAGGACTTTGTACGCGCCGGGCTGCAACTCGCGGACCGCCTGGGGCCCGCGGGCATTCACGCGCAGTGGTACGCGATGGCCACCTTGATCGAAATCCTGATGGCCCGCGGAGAGACCGCGGCTGCCCAGGAGTTGGCGGTCGCCCGCCGGTTCGGCAAACCGTTCCCGTCGGCCGTGACGCTTCCCGACGCCGAGACTGTCCACGGCGAACTGCTGTTGGCCCGGGGCATGGACAAGGAGGCCGCTGAAGAGCTGTCCGCGGTGGGCCGCCGCCTCGACCTGCGTGGAATGCGTAATCCGGCCTGGTGCCCGTGGCTGCCCCAACTCGCGCTGGCTACCCGGACGATGGATGCCGGGCGGGCGCTGGATCTGGCGCAGGAGGCACTGCGCCGCGCCGAGCGCTTCGGTACGGCCACGGCAGTGGGGAAGGCGCTGTCTGTGCTCGCCCGGGTGACGGACGGGCCCGAGGGAATTGCTCTGCTGCGGCGTGCCGTCACTACGCTGGAGTTGTCGCCGTCGTCGTACGAACTCGCGGGCGCTCTGGTCGAGCTCGGCACCGCTCTGCGCCGTGCCGGACTTCTCTCGCAAGCGGCCGAGCCTCTGTACCGTGGTGTGGATCTGGCCGGTCAGTGCGGGGCCGGGGGTGTTGCGGCACGGGCGCGCGACGAGCTGGTCGCGGCGGGGCTGAGGCCTCGCCGCTTGGATGTGGTGCGGCACGAGCCGCTTAGCGGAGCACCATCCGCGTAGTCAACGGCGCACGGTAGCTCGCGCGCGCCGTGCCGTGCACCACATCGTGGGGGCATGGTGCGCCAGGGGCAGCATCGTCGGTTTCCCTATGCGTCGAGAGGTGAAGCATCCAGGGCGAACGGACGGGGGAGCACCTGATCCCCGCCCTGACTTGCTCGCCCCTTTCGCGGAGGCGGCCGTCGAAACTTTGCGTCAACTCGCCCACGCCTTCCGCTTCCGTGAGGACGTCATGACCGAATTCTTCCTGCCCGAGCTGCCTCGCCTGCTGCCGGTTGCCTACCACCCCAAGGCAACGCAGATCGAGTTCCGGTCGAACGGCTGGGTGCGCAGCCGGCTCGGCGACTGCTTCGCGAGCGAGGAAGACCTGCTGTGCTACCTACGCCAACGCAACGGACTGTACGGGCCACTGACCGTGCCGTACGCGGATGAGCAGCGTGCGCTCGATGTCGCGGACTGGTACCAGTACGTCACCGTCATCGACAGCTTCGCCTCGGACCGTTCGGCGCTGGGAGCCGATGAGGCCAGTGCCCGCGATGTGTTCGCCGAGATCATGGACGACTTCCACGGTGACGGCGGTGGGAGAGAGGACTTTCCCTACGGCGTAGCGGGCAAGGAGCTGTGGCGTCGTATCAGCCCTGGGCTCTCTCCCGGTCAGATCCGACGGTTCGCCGGTGCTCTCGAAGCGTTTCTGCGTGGGTGCGTCACCGAGATCCGGTTCAAGCTGACGGAGCGGGTGCCGGACTACGAGACCTGTATGACCGTGCGTCTGGAAAGTTTCGGCTGCGACTTCATCCGGTTGATGACCGAATATGCGGCGGGCGTCGACATGACCGGACTCGATCGGCTGCTCGCGGACGTGCACACGCACTGTATGCGGCAGATGATCATCGTCAACGACCTGCTCTCGTGGCGCAAGGAGCACGCTCAGGGCGACAAGATGACGGTGGTTCGCGTGCTGACCGAGCGTGGGGGACTGGGTCTGCAGCAGTGCGTCGACCGGCTTCATGGGCTGGTCGATCATCACGAGAAGGCCTACATCGTGGCTCGGGACCGGATGTTGAACGGTCCGCACGGAACGCGCGCGGACATCCGTGCCTATCTGAACGGCCTGGACCACCTGATCGGTGGCAGTGCGGAGTTCGAGTACCTCACGCCTCGCTACTTCGGCGACGGCTATGTCTGGGACGGCTCCACCTCGGGCTGGATCAGCCTCACGGCACCCGTCACCCGATTCCGGGCACGGCCCAACACCGATACCGATACCAATGTTGAGAGCAGCGGGTCGCGGGCAGCGACACCGTGCATGACGAGGAGTTGAAGAGTGGCAGGGACTGCACGCATACGGCCGAGCACACGCCTGTCGACAACCGGCATGGCTGTGCCGCCGACGAAAGGCAACGCTCCGGGCCGGCTCCCCGTTCTCGGCCATGCGATCCCTCTGCGGCGCCGTCCGCTGGAGTTCCTGGCTGCCCTGCCCGCGCACGGTGACCTGGTCGAGATCCGTCTTGGCCCCCAGCGCGCCTACCTGGCCTGCCGCCCCGAGCTCGTACGGCAGGTGCTGCTGGACCCGCGCACCTACGACAAGGGCGGCCCGCTGTTCGACAAGGTCCGACCCCTCGTGGGAAACGGCCTGTTCACCTCGGCCTGGGCGGAGCACCGGTTGCAGCGCCGGCTGGTGCAGCCTGCCTTTCACTCCAGCCGCACGGCGTCGTACGCCGCAGTGATGTGCGAAGAGATCGAGTCCATGCTCGGCTCATGGGAGGAAGGCCGTGCCATCGACCTCGGCGCCGCGCTGCATGCGCTGACGGTCCGGGTCACCACGCGCACAATGTTCTCCACCACGATCGGAGGTCGTGCCGTTGCCGACGTACAGCATTGTCTCCCCGTCATCCTCCGGGGCATCTACCGGCGGATGACCTCGCCGGTCGGTCTCCTGGAGAGACTTCCCACCCCGGAGAACAGGCGCTTCAAGGAGGCACGCAGGAGGCTGCGTGCGGTCATCGACGAGACGATCCAGGGCTGCCGGCGCTCGGGGGCGGACAACGGAGACCTGCTGTCGATCCTGGTCGGCGCCCGGGACGAGGAGAGCGGTGAGGGCTTCACCGATGACGACATCCGCGACCAGGTCATGACCCTGCTGATCGCCGGCACCGAGACCACCGCGAGCGTCCTGGCATGGGCCCTCCACTTGCTGAGCCGACACCCCGAGGTCGAGAAGCAGTTGCACGACGAAGCCGACCGCATCCTCGCTGGACGACTGCCGGCCTTCGCCGACCTGCCCGCCCTGGACTACGCCCGACGCGTCGTCACCGAAACCCTTCGTCTCTACCCGCCGGCCTGGCTGCTCAGCCGGACAGCCACCGTCCGGACTGAACTCGCCGGGGAGCAGCTGAAGCCGGGCGCGATCGTCCTGTACAGCCCCTACGTCCTCGGCCGCAATCCCGATCTCTTCCCCGATCCCGCTCGCTTCGACCCCGATCGCTGGATTCCTGAACGGGCAGCGTCAGTGCCGCATGGCGCGATGGTGCCTTTCGGCGCCGGCAGCCGCAAATGCATCGGTGACGCCTTCGGCCTGGCCGAGGCGACCCTCGCTCTCGCCGCCATCAGCACGCGCTGGCAGCTCCGGCCCGTGCCCGGAACGACAATCCGGCCGAAGCCGGAAGCGGCCCTGGGCACCGGTCCCCTCTGCATGCTGCCCCAACCGCGACGTTTCGGGGCAGGTTCGGGGCGCACGAATCCCTGACATCGACCTGCGGGAGCGTCACCAACCGGGCAACGAAGGCACCTCGGGCTGCGTCCGGCACATCACCCTGGCCATGCTCGCGCAGCCCTTCCTCGCCGCGATGGCCGCCGCCAGGAGTCGGCGCGGTGGGCGCGGTGGGCACGGTGGTGGCTCAGTCGGGGAATGTGCGGCTGGTGACCGTGAAGGGGGCGCCCTCGGTGTCGCACACGGTCGCTGCCTGGCCATCGGGAGTGTCGCGCTGTCTGAGAACCATGCCTCCGTTACGGCGTACCGCCTCGGCAGTGGCGGTCACATCGGCGACGGGGAAGTGGACGTGCCAGCGCGGCCGGATCATGGGGTCCGGTGCGGTTTCGACCGCACCGGAGCTCAGGCGGGCCACGATGTGCCCGTCGTGGCGCAGTACGACTTCTTCCTTCTCGTACTCGACCTCGCAGCAGCCGGGCCGTTCGCATGCCCAGTCGAGGACCTGCCCGTAGAAGATCGCGGCATCGAACGCGTCCCGTGTCCGCAGACGCAGCCAGGCCGGCGCGTTCTTGCGCCAGCTCAGCCAGTCCGAGACGAGTTGTCCTTCCCAGATGCCGAAGACGGCTCCGTCCCGGTCCGCGGCCAGCGCGCCACGGCCGACGGGAAAGGTCAGCGGGCCCACTGCGACCGTGGCGCAGCGCTCCAGTATCCGCGCCGCGGTCTCGTCCGCGTCGGCGACCGCGAAATACGGCGTCCAGCCGGCCGGTGCCCGCAGAGCGGGGTCGGGTGTGCCGAGGCCGGCAACCGGCATGCCCTCGAGCATGGCGATACTGAACTGGTCCCCGAGTTTGGCGCGCCGGAATTGCCATCCGAGTACCGCGCCGTAGAAGGCCTGCGCTTGTGACAGGTCGCGCGCCAGCAGAGTGATCCAGCAGGGCGCGCCGTAGACATCGTGGCTCGACGTCCTGTTGAACGCGGCCCGTGTCGGTTCCTTGTCCATCGCACTCAGCGTCCCGGTCGAAAAGGGGCATCACGGGCAGAATAACTCTGTCTCGTTTCGCTCGCGCGCAGTGTCCGCGCGGTCACTTATTGGGAGCGGAGTCGCGGATGTCTCTCCGGGCGGGCGGGCCGCGCTCGATCGACAGGCCGCCCAGCGAAACGACGCCGGCCGCGGTCCTGCCTTCGACTGCGTACAGCCGCGACGGAGAGTGTTCCCGCATCGACTGAACGGCACGACCGACATGGTCGTCGGGGGTGACGTGAGGTCCGGCGCTCGACCGGCGCCGAGCTCGGTGAGCCCGTCGTCGGCCGAGACCGTCTTCGCCGGCGCGGCTCACCGGAGTCCAAACCCGCCGGAACTCCCCACAGCGCTACCGGTGTCGAGGGCTGGGATCCGATCCGTATGCCCGCGTCGAGCACCGGCCCGCACGTAGTCGAAGCAGGTAGTCGAACGGCTTCGGGTCAGGAGGCCGGGCGCACGCGGGATTCGGTCCAGTCGAGCAGGTCCGCCGCCCTCCAGGTGTTGATCACTCGTTCCGCGGGCACCTCGCACTCCTCGGCCCGGGCGCAGCCGATGATCTGCCAGTCGAGCTGCCCCGGGGCATGTGCGTCCGTGTCGATGGCGAAGCAGGTTCCGGCAGCCACCGCTTGGCGCAGCAGGCGCTTGGGGGGATCCCGTCGCTCGGGCCTGCTGTTGATCTCCACGGCCGTGCCGTGGGCCGCGCAGGCCGCGAAGACCTCGTCCGCGTCGAACTGCGACTCGGGCCGTTTTTTGCCGGCGACCAGTCGGCCCGTGCAGTGGCCCAACACATCGGCCAAGGGGTTCTGAACAGCCTTGACCAGGCGCCGTGTCATGGCCGCCGACTCCATACGCAGCTCGGAATGGACCGAGACGACCACGAGATCCAGCTGATCCAGCAGCTCCGGCTCCTGGTCGAGCGAGCCGTCCGACAGGATGTCGCACTCGATGCCGGTCAGCAGCCGGAAGGGGGACCACTGACTGTTGAGCTCCGCCACTACCTCCAACTGCTCACGCAGCCGCTCGGCGGACAGCCCACTCGCGACGGTCAGCCGGGGAGAGTGATCGGTGAGGGCGGCCCACTCGTGGCCCAGCGCGATCGCCGCCCGCCCCATCGCCTCGATGGGGCTGCCGCCGTCCGACCAGTCCGAATGCAGATGGCAGTCGCCGCGCAGCAGGGAACACAGCTTGGTCCCGCCCTCGGCAAGCGGCTTGGACGCCTCGTCCTCCAGTCGCTGAAGGTAGCGCGGTACGTCCCCGGCCAGCGCCTCCCGTACGACACCCGCTGTCTTTGGGCCGATGCCCTTGACGGCTTCGAGTGACCCCTCCTCCGCGCGTCGGCGGATTTCGGCGTCGGACATCTGAGCCAGCACGGCGGAGGCGGTGCGAAAGGCGCGGACCCGGTAGGTCTCCGCGAGGGAGCGCTCCAGCAGAAACGCGATCCGTTCCAGCGCCTCCACAGGGTGCATCTCAGCTCCTTCGCACCGCGACGGCGACCGCGGAGCCGGGCGCGGGGCACTACCCGCGACCCGGGCGGCCGCCGGCTGCTCCTTCCACTGTCGCGCCTTCCGGAAGCGAGGGCACGCCGAGCGGCTGCATGTGGCGGCCGGTCGCGTACTCGACGTTTGCCTCTTCGTGGGGCGGCAGCAGCAGTTCTTCATAGCGGCCGAGCGCGAGGACGATGCCCAGCATCGCTATCGGAACGAGCACGGCGATGAGCTCCATGGCCCTGTCCTTTCCTGGGAACTCCTCTCCGGGTTCCCCCTCCTGTCTCGGCAAACCTCCGCACATGTCCGGAATGACCAACTCGACGCCGCTCCTCGCATGTTGGTGTTTGAAATCGCGCGTTCGTGTTACCCGCAGAAAGGAGGAGCCATGGCGAATTCATCAGAGAACACACCGAAGAAGAACGAGAGTGCGGCGGACAGGCCGGGCCCGATGGAGCTGCTGCGGCAGGCGCGTGGCCAGTTGACGGAGCTCACCGGCATGGAGGCCGAATCGGTCTCGTCGTTCGTCCAGACGGAGGACGGCTGGTCGCTGGAGGTCGAGGTGCTCGAACTGGCCCGCGTCCCCACGACGACAAGCCTCCTCGCGACGTACGAGGTGACCCTCGACGCCCAGGGCGAGCTGACCGGCTACCGACGCGTTCGCCGCTACGAGCGCGGCAGGGCCGACCCCACATAACAGGTCCGCCGCGCAGTCGACCGAAAACCGACAAAGGAGGACTGGTATCGATGACCGTTGTGCCGGCACAGCAGAGCAGGGGCGGAGGCAGCAGTGGCCTCTACGACGTCCTGGAACTCGTACTCGACCGTGGGCTCGTCATTGACGCTTTCGTGCGGGTCTCTCTCGTAGGAATCGAGATCCTGAAGATCGATGTCCGGATCGTGGTCGCCAGCGTCGACACGTATCTGCGTTTCGCGGAGGCATGCAACCGGCTCGACCTCGAGGCCGGGCCGCGCAAGGACCCGGGTCTGCCCGATCTGGTCGGCGAGATCACGGAGTCCGGAGCGCGCGGTAAGTCCAAGGGCGTGCTGGAAGGTGCCGCGGAGAAGATCTCGGACTCGTTCCGGCAGGGCCGTGACGACGAGAAGGAGAAGGCCGAATCCAGGCCGCGCACCAGGCGCACGACGTCCCGCAGCAAGAAGGAGGAGACGGAGTGAGTACGTATGTCTACGGCATCGCACGGAGTTCGCACCCGAGCCTCCCGGAACTGGCGACCGGAGTGGGCGACCCGCCGCGGCCTGTACGCATCCTGAGGCAGGGCAGGCTCGTGGCTCTCGTCAGCGATGCACCCGAAGACCTGAAGCCCAAGCGGCGCGACTTGTTGGCGCACCAGAACGTGCTGCGCGAAGCGGGCGAGGAGGGCACCGTACTGCCCCTGCGCTTCGGTGGCATCTCGCCGGACGACGAGACACTGACAGCCGTGCTCGCGGAACGTGAGGACCACTATCTCGACCGGCTGAGCGCACTCGACGGCAAGACCGAGTACAACGTCAAGGCCACGCACGACGAAGAGGCTGTCCTGCACCGGGTGCTCGCCGACGATCCCGGGCTACGGGCCATGGCCGAGGCAGGCCGGACCGCCCAGGGCGCCTCGCACGAGCAGAAGATGCAGCTCGGCGAGCGCATTGCGGCCGCCGTGCAGCTGCGCGAGACCCGGGACGCCGATCTGGTGCGGGCGACGCTCGAAGGATCGGCCGAGGAGGTGAGCGCCGGGCCGCAGAGCACCGGATGGCTGATGAATCTCTCCTTCCTCGTGATCCGCGAGCGCGGTGCCGACTTCCTGAATGCCGTCGACGAGCTGCGTCGGCAACAGCCGCACCTGGCACTGACCGTGACCGGACCCCTCCCTCCGTACAGCTTCGTGGAGTGAGGGATGGGGCTGCTCGGAGAGCTGTTGCTGCTGCCCGTCGCACCCGTGCGCGGCACCCTCTGGGTGCTGCAACAGGTGGTGGACGAGGCGGAACGGCAGTACTACGACCCGTCGGCCATCCAGGCCGAACTTGCCCGTCTCGCGGAGCAACTTGATGCGGGCGATATCGACGAGGCCGAGTTCGACCGCCGCGAGGACGAACTCCTGGAGCGGCTGCAGATCATGCAGAACAGGGAGCAGAAGCAATGAACAAGCTGAACAACCGGCTGGTGATGGGACTCGCCGTGGGCGCCGGGTATGTGCTCGGGCGCACGAGAAAGGCGAAGCTGGCGTTCGCCATCGGCACGATGGTGGCCGGCAAGCGGCTGCAGTTGAACCCGAGGGCGCTCGGTGACCTCGTCAGTCAACAGCTGCGGAAAAACCCGCAGTTCAAGGAGATGGGCGACCAACTGCGCGAGGACCTGCGCGGGGTGGGCAGGGCGGCCACCGGGGCGCTGGTCAACCGTCAGCTCGAAGGGATCGCCGACCGCTTGCACGAGCGGACGTTGAATGCGCAGGACCGAATCGACGGCGCTGTCTCCGACGTGCTCGGTGAGGACGATGCCGAGGGCGATGAGGACCTGGAGGAGGACGAGGAGAAGGAGCCGCAGGAACGAGCCACGTCGGGAAAGCGGACGAAGAAGACGGCGCAGAAGACGGCGCAGAAAGCGACGCCCACGCGCAGGAGCCCGGCCAAGAAGGCGACCGGAACCGGCCGGCGCACCACGAAGAAGGCGGCTGCCAAGAAGGCCACCTCGAGGGGAGGCCGGAGCCATGGCTGAGAAACCGAGCCTGCTGAGCGCAGACAACCCCGCTGCCCAGAAACTGAAAGAGGAGCTGCTGAGTTATCTGGCCGTGCAGGCCCAGCAGAAGATGACTTCGGTCGGCCGAACCCTGGGCCGTACCACGGTCAAGCTCAACGACATCGCGGAGGGCCGCAGCCCCGGCCTCGCCAAGCTGGCTGTGGAAGGCGGCCGCAAGGCCGCCCAGGGCAAGGGCCCGCTCCGCAGTGCAGTCGAACTGGGGGCCTCGCGGATCAAGGAAAATGTCACCCAGACCCTCAAGGGCTTCGGCGGAAAGCGGAAGAAGGCCAGGGGAGGGAGTAAGCCCGTTGTCATCATGGAGTCCGTCGATGTCGGAGTCCCGGTGCGCGAGGCCTACGACCAGTGGTCACTCTTCCAGGACTTCTCCACGTTCACCAGGGGCGTCAAGAGCGTGAGCATCGCCGACGACGCCACATCGGACTGGCAGTTGAAGGTCTTCTGGTCGAGCCGTAGCTGGCAGGCCCACGTCACCGAGCAGATACCGGACACCCGTATCCAGTGGACGTCGCAGGGAGCCAAGGGAAGTGTGAGCGGTGTCGTCACCTTCCATCCACTGGGCGAGAACCTGACCCGGGTGCTGCTTGTCCTGGAGTACTACCCCAAGGGGCTGTTCGAGAGGACAGGCAACCTCTGGCGCGCCCAGGGCCGGCGCGCCCGTCTCGACCTCAAGAACTTCGCCCGCCATATTTCGATGCGCGGTGAGGCAGAAGACGGGTGGCGCGGCGAGATCCGGGACGGCGAAGTGGTGCGCCGCGACGATGACGCCGCAGCGGATGAGCAGGACGAGCGGGACGAGCAGATCGTGTACGAGGACGACGAAGCGGCGGAAGAACCGGAAGACGAGTACGAATACGAGGACGAGGACGAGGACGAGGACGACGACGAGGACCAGGGCCTGGATGAGGACGAGGCCGAGTACGCCGGGACCGGAAACCGCGGGCGCCGATGACCACCGCAAGCAGGCTCCCAGACCCCTACGGCGGTTCCGGCGGCGCGAATCTCGCCGACATCCTGGAGCGCGTGCTCGACAAGGGAATCGTCATCGCCGGAGACATCCGCATCAACCTTCTGGACATCGAGCTGCTGACGATCAAACTCCGCCTGATCGTCGCCTCCGTCGACAAGGCCAAGGACATGGGGATCGACTGGTGGGAGGACGACCCGGCGCTCTCCTCCGGTGCCCGCCGCCGCGAACTGGCCGAGGAGAACGAGCGATTGCAGCGCCGCATCGCGGAACTGGAATCGGCTCATCGAACCAGTGAGGAGCGCAAGGAGTCGGCATGAATGAGCTGCGCTATGTGTACGCCGTGACCCACCCGTTCGACGGGCCATTGGCCGCAGATCTCCGCGGGGTCGCGGACACGCGGCCGTACGTACTGCACCACGGCGACCTGGTCGCCGTCGTATCCGCGGTGTCCGCCGACGACTTCAACGAGATCCCGCTCCGCGCCCATCTCGAGGAACTCGACTGGTTGACCGAGACCGCCCACGCCCACCAGGCCGTGATCGCGGCGCTCACGTCGCTGAGCTGTCCGCTGCCGCTGCGGCTCGCCACCGTATGCCGGGACGAAGACGGCGTGCGACGACTGCTCGACTCGGGCCACGACCGGTTCGTCCGCACCTTGGAGAGGCTCGACGGGCGCGTCGAATGGGGCGTCAAGGTGTACGCGGAAACGCCGGAACCCGCAGCAGCGTCCCCCGCCCCCGCCGCCCCTGCATCGACCGGCCGCGACTACCTGCGCAGGCGTCTCCAGGAGCGCCGTGCCGACGAAGGAATATGGGAGCGCGCCGACGCGGTGTCGCGGCGACTCCACGAGAAGCTGTCCCGTCATGCGGAGGCGGAGAGGCTGCACCGCCCGCAGCAGGCACAGCTCTCCGATGCAGCCGGCCACAATGTCCTCAACGCGGCCTATCTCGTTCCGCGCGAGGAGAGCGCGGTCTTCGTCGAGAACCTGGACGAGCTGCGACCGCACGAGCCGGGCATACGGGTTGAGCTGACCGGCCCGTGGGCCCCGTACTCCTTCACGGGCGAGGTGGGAGACCGATGACTGCCCCCGCGCCGCTGGCCCATCGCGAAATCGCGCTGGTCGACCTGCTAGACAGACTGCTCGCGGGCGGTGTCGTGATCGCAGGCGACGTCACCCTGCGGATAGCCGACGTCGATCTCGTACGCATCGACCTCAAGGCACTGGTCAGCTCGGTGAACGCCCGGGTCGCATCCCCTTGGGAGGAGCCCGGATGAGCGGCAGGCGCAGGGTCGACCTGGACCCCGACACTGTCGAACGCGATCTGGCGAAGCTGGTTCTGACGGTGGTGGAGCTGCTGCGCCAGCTCATGGAGCGGCAGGCACTGCGCCGCGTGGACCTGGGGGACCTGACGGAGGACCAGGAGGAGCGGATCGGGCTCACTCTGATGCTGTTGGAGGACCGGATGGACGTCCTGAGGGAGAAGTTCGGACTCGAGCCCGAAGACCTCAATATCGACCTGGGGCCGCTGGGGCCGCTGCTCCCCAGGTGATGGGAGCGGAGTCCGGAGCATGGCCGTGCCTTTCGGACGGCGACAGTTGTCAATGCCTGATAGAGGTTTGAGATCAGGCATTGCCGCATCGAGAGCATCCGAGCGCTCGTCGCGGACTGCAGCGTCCGGGGCCCCCGTCGCGGACTGAACTCCACATTCACCCGTCCGGACGTGCGGCACGACCGGATACCGGTAGAAGGAACCTGCCCTATGGAACGTGCGGCTCTCTTCGACGTCGACGGCACACTTGCCGACACCAATCACCTCCATGTGACGGCGTGGTGGGAAGCCTTCCGGCAGGCCGGGCACCGGGTGGCGATGCACGACATTCATCGGGCGCTCGGACTGCCCAGCGGTGACCTGATCGCGCATCTGCTCGGGGAGGGCCGGGACACCGGCCGGGACGACGTCATCAGCAAGGCGCACAAGGCGCTGTACGGGACGTACTCCGACCGGCTGCCGCCGCAGGAGAAGGCAGGGGACCTGCTGCGGGCCCTGGCCGACCGTGGCTGGACGGTCGTCCTGGTCACCTCCGCCGGGGGCGCGGAACTCACCGCGCTGCGACGGGCCATCGACGCCGACGACGCCATCAGCGCGACGGCCAGTGCCGACGACGTGGAGAGGGGAAAGCCCGCTCCCGATCCGGTTGAGCATGCCCTGAAACTGGCCGGGGCGCCCGCCGAGCGCGCGGTGTTCGTCGGCGACTCACGGTGGGACATGGAGGCCGCGACCCAGGCACATGTGACGTGCCTGGGTCTTCTCTGCGGAGGCATCTCCCGCGCCGAGCTCGAGGAAGCCGGCGCGTCAGCGGTCTACGAGGGTCCTGCTGCTCTCCTGGAGCAGCTCGAAGGCAGCCCCCTCGCGCAGCTCCAGTAGCGAATCCTGAGCGAGTCCAGCTCCGGCTCTGACCTGGGGTTTTCACTGAGGGTAGTCACGCGAATGGCGGTTGTCGCTGCCCCGGGTAACACTGGCCCGGACTGACCGCTGGGTGCGCACCCCGCTGGTGCTTTCACTCAAGGAGGGCACTGATGTTGATGCCTGACCTCGCTGTCATCGCCGGACTGATGGCCCGCTACCGGGCCCATGAGCACCGCTATCTGGCTGCCCCCCACGACGGTGAAGCGCGCATGCGCTTCGAGGACACCGCCTACACCCTGTGTGTACTGATGGGAGAGCGCACGGCCAGAGAAGCCGTGCTCGCTGCGGAACGCTACGTCGCGCGAGGCCGGCCGAAGCACGGGCCCGCCGAGAAACGCGCGGCGCCGGGGAAACACTGACCGCGGCGGCGGGCCGGACACCTGGACTACGTCTGGCCCGCTCGAGCGCGGGAAGGACCAAGGGGTGCCTGATCTTCTTAATCCAGTAAGAGAGCCGATTGTCGAGTTCGTCAGCCGGCGCAGAGAAGCCACCGTCGTCCAGACGCTGCGTTCGACGGCGGCCGCGACTCTCGCCTACGTCGCTGCTCTGTGGCTGACCAGCGAACCCGCTCCTCTCACCGCTCCCCTCACCGCGCTCCTCGTAGTCCAGGTGACTCTCTACTCCACTCTCACCACCGGCATCCGCCGAGTGAACTCCGTGATCGCCGGTGTTCTGATCGCCAGCGGCTTCAGCGCTCTCGTCGGCCTGACGTGGTGGAGCCTGGGACTGATCATCCTGGCTTCCCTGGTCGTGGGGCGCCTGGTGCGGGTCGGTGAGTTCGTCCCGGAGGTCGCGATCAGCGCGATGCTCGTGCTCGGCGTGAGCCGGGTTGCGTACACCGCATGGGACCGTGTGCTGGAGACACTGATCGGCGCGGGGGTGGGCCTCCTGTTCAACGTTCTGCTCGCGCCTCCCGTCTGGGTGGGGCCGGCCGGTGATTCCATCCAGGACCTGGCCCGGCGGATGCGCCGGCTGCTTCTGCGCATCGGGGAGGAACTGAGCAGCCACACCACCGTGGAGCGAGCCGCCGCGCGGCTTCATGAAGCACGCCGCCTCGACCACGACATTGCCGACGTCGACGCGGCGCTGCGCCAGGCGGAGGACAGCCTTCGGTTGAATCCGCGGGTGAAGGAAGGACTGCTGCGCCGAGTGGTGCTGCGCACCGGGCTCGACACCCTGGAGATCTGTGCGGTGGTTCTGCGGGTACTTGCTCGCACGATGACCGACCTCGCCAAGGCGCGCGGTGAGGAAGATCTGTTCCCGCCGGAGGAGGGGGTCGCCCTCGAGGAACTGCTGGCCCACGTCGCCGACGCCCTCGTCAGCTTCGCCGTACTGGTGACCACGCAGGTGAGCGAGAGCGCCGATGCGGCGGAGTCCCGGCTGGCCGGCGAGCTCGCCGCGGCCGCCGCGGCCCGCGAGAGGGCGGCGGAGCTGCTGCTTGAGGGCGTTCAGCGGCACCCGCGCCACTGGCAGCTTCTTGGCGCGCTGCTCACGGAGATCGACCGGATCCTGGCAGAGCTGGACATCGCCCATCGCTCCAAGCGCCTGATGGAAGAGCTGGACCGCAGCGCACGCGAACAGCGCGAACGGCACCCTCAGCTCGCCGCCGTACGCCGATGGGTGCGCGACAAGCGATCGAGGCGCAGCGCGGCCCGTTGACCGGGACCATCACCTCGAACGAACGAACGAACGAACGAACGAACGAGCGGGTCGTGGGCGTCGCGGACCGGCCCGGTACGCGCACCGGATTCATCCATGCCTTCGCCTGCTGCGCGGCGTCCAGTGTTCGGGGAGGCGCACGTGCCCGGCTGAACCGCATGGAAACGTGCTGCACCGGAGTCGCATGCTGGAACTGTGCATCCCGCTCCTCCATTACCTGTGTCGGGGAGGACGGATCGGGTACGTGCACAGTCCGCATGAGCGAGGAGGAGACATGCAGCGAGGCAGCGACCGCCTCAGCGTCCGCAAGGACGACGAGATGAAGCACGAATTGCAGGGACTGCTCCGTTCAGGACACCCCACTCGGGTAGAGGAGTGGCACGACCCGGAGCCGGGCGCCGATGACGACCCGGACATCGCGTCGGGCCCGGTGCCTGCGGTGGGCTCGCTGGGAGCCGATGAACACTTGAGGGTTGAGCTGGCCCGTCACCTGGGCCGCGCGGCTTTCCCGGCGAAGCGCCGGGACCTGGTGCACATTCTGAGCGAGCGCCACGCCCCGGACCGATTGATCGATCTGGTGAACGGCCTGCCGGCGGACGGGGCGTACGGCAGCGCGCGGGAAATCGTGGACGCCGTGTCGCGCCGGTCGTAGCTGCTGTCAGGGCGCAAGGCGGCGCTTGCCGGCCGGACGCCGGCCGGTGAGCGTGTGCGGGCGGCCCCGGAGTGGGGGCCGCCCGTGCTGGCGTGGCGCTTCGGCGACCATGCGCACGTGGCGCAGATCAGTCGGGGAACGTCACTCGAGGAACTGACGGCTGGTGACCGTGAAAAGGGCGCCGTCGGCATCGCACAGCGTCGTCTCAGGTCCATGGGGTGTGGATCGCCGGACCAGCACAAAGCCGCCGTTCTTGACGGCAGCATCGGCGGTGGCGTCCACGTCCTTGACCGGGAAGTGGATGTGCCAGCGGGGCTGGATCATGGGATCCGGCACGGCTTCCTCCGCCCCCGAGCTGAGGCGCGCGAGAACGTGCCCGTCGCTGTGCAGGACGACCTCGTCCTCCTCGTAGCTGACCTCGCAGCAGCCAGGGCGCTCGCACTCCCACTCGAGTACTTCGCCGTAGAAGATGGCGGCCTCGAATGCGTTCCGGGTCCGCAGCCTCAGCCAGGTGGGCGTGCGCTTGCGCCAGCTGTGCCAGTCGGGGATGAGCTCGCCGTCCCAGATGCCGAAAACGGCGCCGTCCCGGTCGGCGGCCAGGGCTCCGCGCCCCAGCGAGAAGGTGAGCGGACCGACCGCGACCGTGCCGCTGCGCTCCCGGATACGTGCTGCTGCCTCATCCGTGTCGGTGACGGCGAAGTACGGAGTCCACGCGACGGCGATCTGCAGTTGAGGTGCCAGGGCCCCGATGCCGGCGACCGGTGTGCTCTGGTGGAAGGCGACGCTGAACTGGTCGCCCAGTCTGCCCTTGCGAAAGCGCCACCCCAGGACCGCTCCGTAGAAATCCTGGGCAGCCTCCAGGTCACGGGCCATGAGACTGACCCAGCAGGGCGCGCCGAAAGCGGCGGCGCTCGAGGTTGCAGCTGCTGCGGACTTGGCCGCTCTCGTTTCCTTGTCCATCACACTCGGTGTCCCGGTCGAATGGTTCTCAGCGCGTCACGGGGAGTAAAGGGGAAATCGGGTTCGTTCCTCATCGTGCCCCGGGGGCGAGGTACTCGCGAGCCGCGAGGGCGCGCCCGCTCCGCCTCCTGCGCGCCGGATGCCTCACGAGCCTGCAGGTCACGACGCGCGCGGGCGACCCGTCGATCTCTGCGACAGCGAGATGCACGCTGACCCGGCGGACCCGAAGTCGCCCGCCCCATGCCTCGACGTGGAACGGCAGGTTTGGCTGTGTCCGGGCAGGGGACTCGACGAATCGACCGAGCGGCCATGGGATAAATAGGGAGGAATCATCAGCTCCTGGCGGGGACGGCGGTCCCCGCCCGTAGCCCTCGTTTTCCCCTGCCAACGCATGACGGGCCCCGCGCATGGCGGTCCCGGTACGGATTCGCCCGGGTCCTGGGTCCCGGATCCCACCGTCGAGGAGGAGTGACATGCGAACCGAACTACTGACGGAACTGGGCCAGCAGTTGCGCGTGGATGCCGTCCGCGCCGCGGACGCGGCCGGCTCCGGGCATCCGACGTCCTCCATGTCCGCCGCGGACCTGGCCGGCGTCCTGCTGGCCAACCATCTGCGCTACGACTTCGACCGGCCGGAGCACCCCGGCAACGACCGGCTGATCTTCTCCAAGGGGCATGCGTCGCCGCTCCTGTACGCCCTCTACCGGGCGGCGGGCGTCGTCGACGACGAGGAGCTCCTCACCTTCCGGCGTCTCGACAGCCGCCTCGAAGGGCATCCGACGCCCCGGCTGCCCTGGGTGGACGTAGCCACCGGGTCCCTCGGGCAGGGTCTGCCGATCGGCGTCGGCATGGCGCTGGCGGGCAAGAAACTCGACCAGATCCCCTACCGGGTGTGGGTGCTGTCGGGCGACAGCGAGATGGCCGAGGGGTCCGTGTGGGAGGCCGTCGAGCACGCGGCGTACGAGCGTCTCGACAATCTGACGCTGCTCATCGATGTGAACCGGCTCGGCCAGCGCGGGCCCACCCGCCACGAGTGGGACCTCGACGCCTACGCGCGGCGGCTGGAAGCCTTCGGCTGGCACACCATCGAGATCGACGGGCACGATGTCGCCGCCGTCGATGCGGCGCTGGCGGAAGCCCGCTCCACCTTCCGGCGGCCCACCGCGGTCATCGCCCGGACCCACAAGGGACGCGGCGTCTCCACCGTCGAGGACCGGGAGGGCATGCACGGCAAACCGCTGCCGGACGCGGACGCGGCCATCGAGGAACTCGGCGGGCCGCGCTTCATCCGGGTGGAGGTCCAGTCCCCGCCCGCGGGACGGGTGCTGCACGGCGCCCGCGGCGTGCACCTTCCGATGCCGCGCTTCGACATCGGCGACTCGGTCGCCACCCGTACGGCGTACGGACAGGCGCTCGCCGCACTCGGCTCGGTGCGCGGGGACATCGTCGCGCTCGACGGGGAGGTCAGCGACTCGACGCGTACCGAATACTTCGCGAAGGCACACCCGAGCCGCTTCTTCGAGTGTTACATCGCCGAGCAGCAGCTCGTCGCGGCGGCTGTGGGGATGCAGGCACGGGGATACGTCCCGTACGCCTCCTCGTTCGCGGCGTTCCTGACCCGCGCCCATGACTTCGTACGCATGGCAGCCGTCAGCCGCGCCTCGATCAATCTCGTCGGCTCGCACGCGGGGGTCGCGATCGGCCAGGACGGGCCGTCCCAGATGGGTCTCGAGGACCTGGCGATGTTCCGTGCCGTGCACGGCAGCACGGTGCTCTACCCGTGCGACGGCAACCAGACGGCCCGGCTCGTCGAGGCCATGGCCGACCTGCCGAATGTGAGCTATCTGCGCACCAGCAGGGGCGAGATGCCGGTCGTCTACGGTCCGGACGAGGAGTTCCCGGTGGGCGGTTCCAAGGTGCTCCGCTCGGGGGAGCGGGACCGTGTCACCGTCGTCGCCGCCGGAGTGACGGTCCATGAGGCGCTCGCGGCAGCCGAGCTGCTGGACCGGGAGAACATCGGCGTGCGCGTCGTCGACCTCTACTCCGTCAAGCCCGTCGATGCGCAGACGCTCCAGAAGGCGGCCGACGAGACCGGCTGTTTGCTGACGGTGGAGGACCACCGCCCCGAGGGCGGCCTCGGCGACGCGGTGGCGGGAGTCTTCTCGGACGGCCGCCCGGTACCGCGACTGGTACGGCTCGCCGTCCAGAACATGCCCGCATCGGCTGAGCCGGAGGAGCAATTGCACGCGTCCGGAATCGACGCGGAGTCGATCGCGGCCGCCGTACGGCTGCTGGTGGAAGAAGCTGTGGTGCGCTGAGTCAGCTGTGGCGATTTCGAGTACGAGAGGCAGCCGGCCCAGCCGCCGGTCCAGGTCAGTAATCGATGTCCTTGCCGATGTACAACTCGGCGAAAGCGGCCGCGGCGGCGGGCGAGCCGAGGATCCGTCGCAGCCGGGCAGCCGCGGAGCCCGCCCGGAAGGGGTCGCCGGACGAGGCTCCGTGCAGCAGGTCGGAGAGCCACTGCGAGAACTCCTCGTACTGCCACACGCGCCGCAGACAGGCCGCCGAGTAGTCGCTCAGACCGCTGTCGTCGCCCTTGCCGCAGTACGCGACGAGCGCGTCGCCGAGCAGCAGCGCATCGTGCAGCGCGAGATTCATGCCTTTCGCGGCGATCGGTGCCGCAAGGTGGGCCGAGTCGCCGGCCAGATACAGCCGTCCGTATGCCATCGGCTCCACGACGTAGTTGTGCATGTCCAGCACCCGCTTCTCGATCAGACGGCCCTCGGCGAGCGGCCGGGCCCCATCCGCCGACAGCCGGTCGCGGAGCTCGGACCACACCCGCTCGTGCGGCCAGTTCTCCGGGTCGTCGCCGGGCGGGCACTCGAGGTAGTAGCGGGTGACCTGGGGGCTGCGAGCCATATGGGCGGCGAAGCCGCGCGGATGGATGCCGAAGACGACACAGTCGGAGGACGGCGGCGCCTCCGCGAGAAGAGCCAGCCAGCCGACACCGTACTCATGCCGGGCGACGGTGGTGTGTTCCGGCGGCAAGCAGGTGCGCGTCACGCCGCGTGCGCCGTCGCAGCCCGCGATGACATCGCAGTCGATGCGTCGGCGCTCGCCCGTCTCCGGGTCCGTATAGGACACCGACGGCCGATCTGTGTCGATGGCGTGCAGTCCCACATCGCGTACGCCGAAGCGGACGTCGCCGCCCCCGTCGTCCGCGTACTCGCGCACCAGATCTGTCACCAACAGTGGCTGCGGGTAGACGAAATGACGGTGTCCGGACAGCTCGCCGTACCGGAACCGGTGGCGCTCACCCGCGAAACGGAATTCGCACTCGCTGTGGGTCTGTGCGTGTTCCAGCAGCCGGTTGGCCAGCCCGCGCTGTTCAAGGGCGCGTACCGCCCACTCCTCCATGAAGCCCGCGCGGGGCCGCTGTTCGATGAACTCTCTGCTCTCCGTTTCCAGCAGTACGCAGTCGACGGAGGCGGCTCGCAGGATGTTGGCGACTGTGAGACCGGCGGGTCCTGCGCCCACGATGACGACGCGGGCGCGCTGTACCGACGCAGAAGAGGAAGGGGAGGAGGCGGCAGTCATCCGAGCATTATGACGGTGATCCGTCAACAAGGGTCCGCTCACCGCGCACGAACTGGAGGTATACGTAGCCGGACCGTGATGCTCAAGTTTTGCTCAGATCTAGTGACGGCGAGACAGCCCTGTCCCTATTGTCCTGCCCAACGACGAGGACGGAGCAAAGAGCCGAATGACGGGCACTTCGGTGGCCGGGGGCGCCGTCCTTGCTGCGGGTCGGCCTGGTTTGGATCGGCGGGAAGTCGCTGCCCCGGAGAGCGAGCAGCGGGCCCGGCTGCGCGCTGTCGTCGGCCTGGCCTTCGGTACGAGATGGGCTTCGCATGATCCGCCGCGAAACGGGTCGTGTTCGTTGCCGACGGGAAGATCGTCGAAGCGGCCTCACCGCATGAGTTCCGCGACAGCCCGCGCAGCGACCGAGCATGGACCTCCTGCGAGGATCCTGCACCCCTGACGCGTGACTCCGTGTGGCGACGCCCCTGTCTCCAACCGCCGAATCTGCCGAACCTGTTGATATAAGGATGTTTCACCATGAAGCCCTGCACGTCCGCCGCAGCCGCGGCGATCGCTGTGCTTGCGGTCGCCCTCACTGCAACCGCCTGTGATGGCCAGTCCGGCGATGCCGCTGACAAGCCCAGCGCCAGCTCGGGCGGCTGGGACAAGCCGAGGCTGCCCACGTACGAGGTCGCCAAGGACGTCAAATTCGACTCCCCGACCCTGCGGAAGGCCCAGAGGGCGGGCAAGCTCGTCATCGGTGCCAAGAACGACCAGCCGTACCTCGGCTTCCAGGACGCGAACGGCAAGCGGTCCGGCTTCGACATCGAGATCGCGAAGATGGTCGCCGCCGACCTCGGGTTCTCCCCTGAAATGATCGAGTTCAAAACGGTCGACACCAAGAACCGCGAGGCCGCCATCTCCAACGGCGAGGTCGACCTGTACATCGGCACGTACACGATCAACGACGAGCGCAAGAAGCGAGTGGGATTCGCCGGCCCGTACTACACGGCGGGCGCCGACCTTCTGGTCCGCAAGGACGACAGGACGATCAGTGGGCCGTTTTCTCTGCAGGGCAAGACGGTCTGCTCGGTCAAGGGCTCTACCGCGCTCCGGGAGATCAAGAAGCCCGAGTACAACACCAAGACCGTCGAGACGTCCAAGTACAACGAGTGCGTCGAGAAACTGATCGGCAAAGAGGTCGATGCCGTCACCACGGACGACGCCATCCTCATGGGCTACGCCGCCCAGCGCCCGGACAAGCTGAGGGTCGTCGGCAGCCCGTTCACCGAGGAGCCCTACGGCGTCGGCATGAACAAGGATGACAAGGCGCTGCGCGAAGCGGTTTCGGACGCCATCGAGGCGCACGACAGCAATGGCGATCACAAGAACGCCTACGACGCGACGCTTGGTCTGTCCGGCTCCGAATACGGTGGGGCGTCGACGGTCGAGCGCTACTGACGCCTCCGACGGTGCCCATCGGCACCTCGACGGCACGACACGGCAACGGTCGGCGGCGTGGAGATCATGCCCGGGCGCATAGTTCCCGGGAGCGAGTGGTCGTCGGGAGTCCACACTGCGGGCATGGATGGACATGCCTTCGAGCCCGCCGCCGCCGCGCCCTCGGTTCAGTCGAGTGAACTGCTGGGTTTCCCTCCCGGTGCCCGGGTGCTCATCGTCAATGGCGACGACTTCGGGATGTACCACGCGATCAACGTCGCGGTCATCGACTCGATCGAGAAGGGGATCGCCAGTACGTATTCCTGGACAGCTTCGCTCTCGGCATCGACGGGAAGTCGGCCCGATACGCCGAGTTGCTGCGCGACCTGCAGGCCGGTCTCAGCGAGTGGGCGGTGCATCCCGGCCTGGGCAACGAAGAGTCGCAAGCGATCGAGCCCGGCGGTTGGCGCGTGCGCCGGACCGACTACGAGTTCCTGACATCGCCGGAGGCCGGCGAACTCCTGCAGCAGGAGGGGATCGTCGTGACCGACTACAGGACTGTCCAACAGAAATGGCGCCAACCGGCGCGCCGGGCTGCCCCGGAGATCGTGAGTGGCCGCCCCGAGGTTTGCGTACTTCGTTCGGACTGAACGCATGCGATTTATGCATTCTCAAGACCTTCTATGCTTGAAGTTGCTAGTATTCGCGTATGCCGATGTCCCTGAGAGAGGCGCTGCAGTTGACGGTGGCGGCGTTGATGCAAGCCACGGGGGACTCGCAGAGCGAGTTGGCCGGCTCTCTTGGGCTGACGCAGACCCAGGTGTCGCGTCGTCAGGCGGGCCGTACCGCCTGGACGCTGGACGACTGCGACAGGCTCGCCGCTCACTTCGGGCTTCCCGTGCTGGATCTGCTGGCCGGTCCGACCCGGGCCTGTGAGCTGGTGCCGGCCGACCGGCGTCGCGGCGCACGCGCAGGGCGCGGGACGGAGACTGCTGCAGCGCGACCGGTTCCGGGAGCGCGGCTGGGCAGGCCGACGTTCTCGCACGATGAGGCCGGACGATGACCGATTTCGAGTCCATCGACGCCCTGCTGGCCTCGGTCCGGCAGGAGGTGCAGCTGCCGCCCGCCGAGGAACGGCGCGCCCTGCGGGAGGGGTTGAGACTGTCACGTACTCAGGTCGCGGGCGTGCTGGGGGTGAGCCCGTCGACGGTCGGCGGCTGGGAAGCGGGCCGCGATCCCGGCGGCGAAATCCGTGAGAAGTACGCCTACTTCCTGCAGGGCGCGCAGGCGAAACTGAATGCCCAGAACGAAGCGACGGCCGCGGTGGCGGACCGGCCCGACCTGCCGGAAGAGGTACCTGCGGCACAGGAGACGGCCGACACCAGCACGCCAGGTGCGGAGCCCGACGACGTCGACCGCCTCCCGTCTCCGCTGCCGCTGCGTTGCTCAAGCGGGCGATCCCGGACGCGATGGTCCTGCTGGACGAGACGCGCAAAGGCGCGCGTTACGACATCATCGCCCACCCCTGGATCCCGGACATCCTGCGGAAGAAAACATCGAAAGGCGCCGACGACATCTGGGAGGCCCGCCCCAAGTGGCCGCGGATCGATCTCCCGCCCGGGCGCCACGAGGTCACCGCGCTCGACATCAACGGTGCCTATCTGTCCGCCCTGAAAACACATCTGCCCATCGGGCAGCTCGAGCATTCCACCGGCTCCGAGCACGACCGGCGCCGGGCCGGCGTCCACCTGATCACGCCGCCCGACTGGGAGCACGAGGACGTGCTGCCCAACCCGATCGGCAACCGCGACGAGCCGGGCCCCCTGTGGGTCACCGAGCCGACGCTACGCCTGCTGCTGCGCCTGGCGGGCCCGAGGTACGGGCTGTGCGACCCGCCGGAGATCCACGAGTCCTACACCTCCGGCGCCACCGAGAACCTGCTGGAGAAGTTCCGCAACACGCTCAAGGATGCCCGCGACCAGGCCATCGCCGACGGTGACGACGTAACCCTGGAGTATGTGAAGGCCATGTACTCCAAATTCGTCTCGACGATGGGGGAGTCGAACTACAACCGGGAGCTGTACCGCCCGGACTGGATGCACCTGATCCGCTCCCAGGCCTTCGCCAACCTGTGGATGAAAGCTCTGAAGGCTCACGAGGAGGGCCTCACCGTCGTACGGGCCATGGGCACCGATGAGCTCCATGTCATCGGCGACTGGCAGAGTGTCTTTGCCGAGGGCCGCGGCGTTACCGAGGTCAAGGTCAAGGACCACTACACCGCCGGCACCGCGTTCGATTCGGTGGCAGCCGACGACAGCGGCACTGACGTGGGGGAGGATTAGCGGATGCCCGAGCGCAACATCGAGTTCGGCAAGTTCGGTGCTCGCGGCATCAAGGGCCACGAGGCCGTGGCCCGCCGGCTCGACGCCCTGGCCGGGTACATCGCCACCCCCGTCACCGCCAAGCGGGGCCTGATGGCCCGCCTGCACTACCTCACCCGCTCCGACCACGCCCGCCAGGCCGCCCGCGACGCGGGCCTCGCTGTCACCGACCGCACCCTCAAGGCCTGGCTGGACGGCAAACGCAGCCCGTCCCGCAAGAACCTCGAGCGCATCGACACCGCCTACCACACGGTGCGACGGCAGAACGTGGCCCGCTACCTCCTCGGCCGCTTGAACGCCCCGCGGCGGCACCCGGGTCGAACTGCACCCGCTCAACCAGTCGCAAGTCCCCCGCCCGCACCAGCGCGTGGTGGAGTGCCGCACCCTCAATGTCCGGCACTGGGACCGCATCGTCGAGGCCTGGGCCGCGAACGACGACCAAGCTCTGGACGACGCCTGGATCGACCAGATCGTCGACCTCGGCTCGCAATGGGGCCAGTACGAGTACGTCACCAACATCGGGTTCGCTGCCTGACAGCGCCGCCTCAGATGAGTGGTGGGCCTGGCATCGGCCCGACCGCGGCTCGCCACAACCGATTTCCCCCTGCCTGGCAGGGTGATCGAATGACATGGGTCTCCTGGTCGGGTCCCAGTGACGAGCCGGTTCACCGGTAGTCCATCGGCGCAGTCATCGAGCAGGAGCACGTGTGAGGGCCGCCGATGCATGTGCCTCAAGCCGGGCCTCGCTGACTCGCAGTGCTGAGCGGGTGCCCATCGGTCGAGCCGGCTTCGTGGTCCAACAGGTTCGTGTGCCGGTTCCGCCACCACGGCACAAGCTGGACGAGGCCGAACGCCACCTCCACGCTGAAGAACAGCCACAGCAGCTGCGGGGCGCCGTGGGCGAGCGCGTACGCCTGCCATGCCGCGAACAGTGTGCGCGCGATGCCGTCGAGCAGTCCGTGCACCGGCAGCGGCCTGACGATACGCAGGACGGCCCAGACGACCACGACCGAACCCATCAGATTCGCGTACAGGGTCTGCATCGGGTCGAGTTCGGGCATGACGCCCAGCCCGAGTGTGTTGCCCAACGATGACAGCGCGTCGTGCACCAGCGCGTACGTCCACGGCGTCGCGAATCCCGCCGTGACGACGAGGTCGTACCAGGCGCTCGCGCGTACGACGCGAAGATAGGTGGGGCGTGCGGGGGCGAAGAGGCGGATCACAATGAGGCTCCTGGTGGTCTCACGACAGCGACGCCTCACGGTAAACAGTGGAGTACGCTCCAAGGTCAAGCCCATCATCCGACGGAGGGTCATGCGTATCGGAGAGTTGGCCGCGCAGGCGGGCATGACCAGGGACACCATCCGGTTCTACGAGAAGGTCGGCCTCGTCACAGGCCGGCGCCTGGCCAATGGCTACCGTGACTTCCCGCCCGAGGCAGTGGCCTGGCTGGAGTATGTCCGGACTGCGCAGACCCTCGGATTCTCTCTGGCGGAGATCGCGCGGCACGGCGAGGAACTGAGCGAGGCGCCGGACGCCGCGGAGGCGTTGTCCGCGCTGCTCGAGGAGAAGATCCAGGTCATCGACGCACGCATGGCCGAACTCACCATCCTGCGGGCCGAACTCGCCACGCGTGTCGGCACTGGATGCCCATTGCGGGCGGTCGGCCAACCCGGCTGACTACGAGGTTGAGAGCGTCGCGGCCCGGCAGGGGTAGCGATTCAAGAAGCGCCATCACCACTGGTGACCTGTCTGAGCAGGTTCAGTGGGATCCCGAGCGTGATCAGCACCTGCGGCCATTGCCATACCGCTCGCTCAGAAGACTCGTCCCTACCTCCCGGCCGGGGGCGGGCTACTGGCTCATCTACGCCCCTGACGCTGACGGTTGCCACTCGGGACACCTTCCCGGGCCGGCTCCGTGAAACCCAGCGGGGCGTTGAGGAGCTGTACACAAAGCCGCAGGCAGGGGCGGGCTGACCGGCCCACCGCCGCCCCCACACTTCCGGCGACATCAACCGCATTGCTCACGAGCCCACTTGAAGCACCTCTCAGCTGGACAGATCCGTCCCCAGGTGCCGGGATGCGTAATGTTCTCCCATGACCGAACTTCAACTTCTTCGCCTCGATCACGCCCCAGCCCTGCTCGCGTTCGAGCAGGAGAATCGGGCCTACTTCGCTGCCTCGATTCCGGATCGTGGCGACGACTACTTCACCCATTTCGACGCACGGCACAGCGACTTGCTCGCCGAGCAGGCCGCTGGGCTGCACTTCTTCCACGTACTGGTGGGCAGCGGTGGCGAGATACTGGGGCGGGTCAACCTGATCGATGTGGCGGACGGTTCTGCCGAGCTCGGGTACCGGATCGCCGAGAAGGCCGCCCGTCAAGGCCTGGCTACGACCGCCGTCCGTCAGATATGCGCCCTTGCCGCTGCGGAGTACGGTCTGACCTCGCTGCGGGCCTCGACGACACTCGACAACGCGGGTTCGCGAGCCGTGCTGGCCCGTACAGGATTCGAACCCACTGGAGAGGTCCTGCTGGGCGGACGCGCAGGACTTTCCTACGCACGGAACCTGAGTGAAGTCCGTGAAGGTGCCGCCCTGTAACCGAGTCAAGGTCTTCGAGGGCCGGTGCGGTACCGCAGTTCCACGTGCGGCGGCCGTTCCGGATCCCCACCGGGAGTCACAGGCCGTGCGCGTGCTCGGGCTCGGGCTCGTCAGTGGCCGATGCCCGGAGACTGTCGGTCCATCCGGCGAGGAAGCGGAGCGCGTCGTGAGACGGGGTGCCACGGGGTGCGGTGCGCCATGGCCTGCCAGTCCAGTTCGAGAGGTCCGACGCGCGGGTGACGGAAACACTTGCGTCCAGTGCTCGCGGAGCGGACGCCGTGACTGCCCCACAAGCGGCAGAAGTCGTCGTCCTGGAAGGAGAGTTCGCCGACCAGGTCGGCCAGGCGACGGTCGCCGGGCGTGTGGACGGCATCCATGCGCAGCCGCTCCACTGCCTCGGCAGCTACGGCATCCCAGTCCGTGTACAGGTCGCGGAGCTGTTCCGCATGCCCAGCGCTGCCCTGGGCGAGGTCTCGCAACCGGGCGGGCCGGCTTATGGCATCGAATGGAGCAATGGGTGTCTCCGGTGGTACGGCCGAACAGGATGTGCTCGTCGCCAAGGCATGCATCCAGGCCCTGTAGCCGCGTAGTATCCGCGCGAGGCCGTCGGGCGAAGGGCCTGACCTGCGGCGGCACGATGGGATGACAGGGATCCACGCGGGGCCCAGCTCAGTGGCAGGGGGCGTCAATCCGCGAGAGCCGCGGGCGGTGACTTCTTTTTCTCGTACTGAGTAGAACAGCCCTGGTTTCCGTATCTCACTGCGCTGTGCTGTGTCTTGCGCCCGAGCGGGTGAGGGCACGGCACGGTCCGACTCGGCCGAGGGGCATGAAGTCCCCGGTGTGACATGGCAACCAAAGAGGGGCGGGCCTGTGAGGTACGGGCAGAGACACAAGCGGTCCAGATGGATCGGCATGACGGTCGCCGCGGTGGCAGCAATGGCGGTGGGGGGCGGAGCTCTCCTGATGACCGACAACAACGCCGAGGCCGCGCGGGGATCCGCGCGCCCGCAGTGGGCCGCGGCGGCTGCGATGACCATCAATTGTCCGGACGTCGCCGTCCGTTTGTCGCAGGTGCCGCAGCAGGCGCGGCCCACCGTGGACAACGAGCTGGCGCAGCTGGACAGTCAGGTCGCGGATGCCTATGGGCAGCTCGCCGCGGCCGGCGGGAAGGCTGACCAGGGGTGGGTGCGCACGCGAGTGCTGGACCCGCTGTCGACCCAGCGCCGCCTCACACTGGACCGTATCGCCGCCGAGATCGACCGGGTGTCGAACCGGCCGGAGCAACTGGACTCGCTGGCGTCCTGCACGGTCAAGCGGGACGAGGTGGCCCCCGCTTCCGCCTCCGCGTCGCCCTCCGTCGATGCAGCTGCGAACCCCCCTGCTGCGGGTGCCTCCGCTCCGGCCGTCGGCAGCCCGGCGCAGACCGGTCCCCAAAGGTCGGACTTCGTGGACATTCGCAAGGTACGACCCAATGCCGCCAATCCCCGTCTGCAGTCGAACGCCTCCCGCGGTACGTTCCAGTCGCGCTGCGGGCGCAACGAGAACAAGCACTTCAACCCCGACAACGTCATCGTCGCTCCGGGTGTGAGCAACGGTGCCCACCACATGCACGACTATGTCGGGAATCTTGAGACCGACGCCTTCGCCACCAATGACGACCTCGCCGCCGCCGGCACGACGTGCACCAACGGTGACCGCTCCACCCACTACTGGCCGGTCCTGCGACTGCGCAACGGAAAGAACGAGGGCGACGCCAACCTCCCCGGTGGGGGGAAGGACGGCAACGTCGGACGCATTCTCCAGCCGGCTTCGGTGCAACTCACCTTCCGCGGGAGCCCTGTCAGCAAGGTCACCGCGATGCCCACGTTCCTGCGCATCATCACCGGCGATGCCAAGGCGTTCACCAACGGAACAACCAACGCGAACGCCTCCTGGAGCTGCACCGGCTTCGAGAACCGGCAGCTGAAGGACAAGTACCCGCTGTGCCCGCGGGGCAGCAACGTGGTGCGTACGTTCAAATTCCAGAGCTGCTGGGACGGCAGTAACACCGACAGCGCGAATCACCGCACGCATGTGGCCTTCGCCGGCGCCAACGGCGCCTGCCCCCAGGGATTCCGGGCCATCCCTCAGCTGGTCCAGCGGATCACGTACAAGATTGCGCCCGGCTCGTTGTTCGCCGTCGACAGCTTCCCCGAGCAGTTGCACAAGCCGGTGACGGACCACGGTGACTTCATCAACGTGATGTCCGCATCACTGATGAGGAAGGCAGTGGGCTGCATCAACAGCGGCCGTAGGTGCGGCTGACGCCCGGGACCCGGCACGGCGGATGTCACGCCGTGCCGGGTCCACCGTGGTGCGGGAGTCCGGCACAGCGCTGCTGAGAACCTGTGCGGGACCGTTGAATGGCCGGGCGTCGTGCGTGGCAGCGGCGATGGAAGCGCTCACAGCTGCCTGGCCGGTTACGATGCAACAAGGCAGGTTGCTGACCTCAGCACGCGGAACAGGTCCCCAAGGACGCCTGCTCAGCCTCACCAGAGAGGCATGTCACATGGCACACGACCGGATTCCAGGCATCGATCCAACAGCGGCTCCGAGCGGCGACGGCTGCGCGGACTGCCAGGCAGGCGACGGACCGGGATGGTGGTTCCACCTGCGGCGCTGCGCCGCGTGCGGGCACATTGGATGCTGCGATTCATCCCCCTCGCAACACGGTACGAAGCATGCACGCCAGGCGGGGCACCCCTTCCTGACCAGCTTCGAGCCGGGAGAGAACTGGTTCTGGAACACTGAGACCGATCAGTACTACGACGGTCCGCAGCTGCTCCCGCCCACCTCGCACCCGGCCTCCCAGCCGACCCCGGGCCCGCAGGGCAAGGTCCCCGCGGACTGGCAGCAACACCTGCGCTGACGTTGCTGTTGAGGGCGCCGGACACTGCGGTGCTTCGAGGACCCCCGAGCAGTCCCGCCCAGGCCTTCACGGACGTGGGACCGGCAGTTGAGGGTCCGTAATACCGCCCGGTGCGGCGAAGCCGGCGATGTCCCAGCCGGCGCGTCGGGCTCCGGCCTGGTACGCGCTTTCGTAGAAGGCGAGCACAACGGCGCGAGGATCGCTCTCGGCGCGGGCCGAGTCGTACGGCAGCACGGCCAGGTGGCCGGCATTGCGAGCAACCCAATGTGCCGTAGCGGGCGTGAGCGGCTCCCCGGTCAGTTCCGCAGGCTCGGGGGCGGTGTAGGAGTAGAAGGCGGGCGCGGCGAAGGCATCGTCACCGAACCAGAATCCGAAGCTGATCAGCTCCCGGGAGTACGCCTCCCGTGATACGGGATCGACCTGCGGCGGCTGGTCCATGTGACCCCCGGAGAACCGGCTGTGGGCGATGTCGAAGGTGTGCCAGAAATGGTGTACGGGGCTGACCTTTCCCGAAAAGCCGGCTGCGAATTCCTCCAGCACCAATGCCACCTGGCTGAGTACCTGCCAGTAGCGGTTGGCGAGCACGGGATCGTAGGCCGCATGCTCAGTGTCCTCGGCGAACGGCCGATCGGCATCGGGCAGGTCGAACGGCCGGGGAATGTTGATGCTCACCCGGATGCCCAGCGCGGCCAGAGCCTCAAGGGTGCTGTTGTGGAAGGACGCCACCGACTGGCCGAGGAGCGGGACGGACGTTGCTCTGCCGTCCAAGGTCGCGAGGACCAGTTGATGGTCGACGAAGTCGAAGTCGATCGTGAAAACCGTATGGCCGTCGACCTCTCGCATCGGACGTGTGGTGACGCCGCGTCCGGTGAGATGGAACGGAACGTTCCACCAGTGGTTGCGCCGGGCGCTCGCGGCGAGACGGATCTTGCCGACGACTTGCGCGAATCGGTGCAGCGTTTCTTTGGTTTCCTGCCACTCCGCGAGCGGCATTGGCGGGAACAGCTCCATCGCGTTCCCCTTCCTGCCCCGCGCTCCTGCGGCCGGGCAATTCCATGATGACCATGGCTCGACAGGTACGGCACCTCGTCGCGTAGGGGGACTGCTGGTGTCCGCAGCCCTGCGTGCGGTCACGGTGCACGTCACGGGGCATACGGGTGGCCCACGGGCCCGTCTTGGCTGGTCCGGGCGGCGGGGGAGTGGGACGCTTGGAGCGGAGCGGGGGTGTCTGCCGAGGGGACTCGGGAGGGCCGATGGGTCGAGATGTTCCGGCGATGGTGTTCACCCGTGAGGACCGCCGCCGTTACCGGATCAAGATGCAGGAGTGCCTCGACGCGTTCGCGCAGATGCTGCGTGAGGCACGATTCGAGTTCGAGCGGCCGCAGGTGGGTCTGGAGATCGAGCTGAATCTGGTGGACGCGAGCGGCGAGCCGGCCATGCGTAACACCGAGGTGCTCGAGGCGATCGCGGATGCGGCCTGGGCGACTGAGCTGGGACGGTTCAATCTGGAGATCAACATCCCGCCGCGGACCCTGACGGCCGGTGGTCCCGATGCGTGGGAGAAGGAGATCCGGGACGCCCTCAACCACGCAGAGGAGCGGGCTGCGGACGTCGGCGCGCATCTGATCATGGTGGGAATCCTGCCGACGCTTCGGCAGTCGGATGTGAGCGAGGAGGGACTGTCGGAGGACCCGCGGTACCAGCTGCTGAACGAGCAGGTGTTCGCGGCTCGGGGTGAGGATCTGCGGATCGAGGTGGACGGGGTGGACCGGTTGCGGACGTACGCGGACACCATCACGCCCGAGGCGGCATGCACGAGTACCCAGTTCCATCTACAGGTCTCGCCGGACGATTTCGCGGACTACTGGAACGCGGCGCAGGCGATCGCGGGGGTGCAGGTAGCCCTGGCTGCGAACTCGCCGTTCCTCTTCGGCAAGGAGCTCTGGCACGAGACGCGTATCCCGCTCTTCGAGCAGGCCACCGACACTCGGTCGGAAGAGATCAAGGTGCAGGGGGTGAGACCCCGGGTGTGGTTCGGAGAGCGGTGGATCAACAGCGTCTTCGATCTTTTCGAAGAGAACCTGCGCTACTTCCCCGCCCTGCTGCCCTTGTGCGACGACGAGGACCCGAAGGAGACACTGGACGGCGGAGACACGCCTGAACTGGCCGAGCTGACTCTGCAGAACGGCACGATCTACCGCTGGAACCGCCCGGTCTACGCCGTCGCCCACGACAGACCGCATTTGCGGGTGGAGAACAGGGTGCTCCCCGCCGGCCCCACGGTTGCCGATGTCCTCGCGAATGGCGCCTTCTACTACGGGCTGACGCGCGGCCTGGTCGACGAGGAACGGCCGGTCTGGTCGCGGATGTCTTTCTCGGCAGCCGAGGACAACTTGCACGCCGCGGCGCGGCGGGGGATGGACGCGCGTCTGTACTGGCCCGGGATGGGCGAGGTGCCGGTGTCCGAACTGGTGCTGCGGCGTCTTCTTCCGCTGGCGCACCAGGGGCTGGAGCGCTGGGGCATGGATGCGGCGTGGCGGGAACCGCTGCTGGGGATCATCGAACAGCGGTGCGTCACCGGCCGCAACGGCGCGGTGTGGCAGCAGGAGATGTTCCACCACATCGACGACTCCACCCACGTGGGGCGCCATGAAGCGTTGCGGCGGATGACACAGCAGTACATCGACTACATGCACCTCAACGCACCTGCACATACCTGGCCGGTCGAGTGATCCGCTGAGGCCTCGCGGGCCGACGGCACCGCACACGCACCCGTGCCCGACACCGGCACGCTCGTGGACACGTCTGTGTCGTGTCCGATCGGCTACCGTTTGTCACTGAATCGGTACTTCGGGCACGTGGCTTCACGGCGGAAGGGCGCGCGCATGACCCTGATCCTGGCCGACGCTGCTGTCAGCGTGCCCGAATCCGGGTCGGCATGACGACACCGGACCCGAAACCGCGACCGGTCGCCCCCCAGCAGAACGCCGCCACCCCCGCCACCGCCGCCCGCGCCGGCGACACCGCGGCCGCACGGCTGAAGGAGCGGATCTACGCGACCATCACCCTGGCCGCCGTCGTGGTGACCCTTGCCGAGGCAGAGGAGTCCGATCACACCGAGGCGGCGCTCACCGTGGCGGTGACAGCGCTCGGGGTATGGCTGGCCACGCTGGTCGCCGACGAGCAGGCGCACCGTGCCGTGACCGGGCGCGGCGCGAGCCGGGCAGAAATCCGGACGGGGTTGCATGTCTCCAGTCCGTTGCTGCTGAGCGCCGTGGGGCCACTGGCGCTGATCGGCATGTCGGCGCTGGGCGCGATGGATCTGGGCACCGCGCTGTTGACCAGCGCCGGGGTGGAAGTGGCGTCCATGTTCCTGTGGGGCTGGCGGACCGGCCTGCGGATGGGCAACGGGCCGCTGAGCGCGCTCACTTCAGGCCTCTTGGACACTGCGATCGGCGTAGGGGTCGTGGGCGTGAAGCTCCTCGCGGGCCACTGAGCGTGCTGTCCGGACGAAGCCGTCGTTGAGGCCGGCGAGAAGAGGGCTCCGAGCGGTGTCCGGTCGGAGCCCTCAGCGCTATCCGGTCTCAGTCATATGTGCGCCGTTGCCCCGAGCTGTGCGGAGGCCGTTTGCAGCGGGGTGAGGACGGGTGGATGGACGAGCGCGGGGGCCGTGTGGCAGGTGAAGCCGAGGCGGGTGAGAGCCCTGGTTACTTCACCGGCGGTGAAATCGCGGCGATCCTGTCCCGTGATCACTTCGCCCACCTGCTTGACGGGGAACGTGCGGCGGCCGATGGTCACGGACTCACCCGTGACGGGTTCGGGCTTGATGCCCTTCATCGATTGCTGCACGTCACTCTTGACCAGGTCGAAGGGGAAGCGGGCGATGACGCAGCGCATAGTGCCTCAACAGGGTTGGAGGGAAGAGCGGACACGGCCGGCCGGCCGGGGAGATCAGTGTGCGAGGGCGAGGACGCCGAGGATGTACCCGTCCTCGTCGACCACGGGCGAGGCGCCGAGTTCTCGGGCCCGCATGGCGTATTCCGCTTCGGTCAGCGACGTTTCGGACAGAGTGAACGGTCCCCGGTCGTGGACGATGTCCCGCAACCGCGTGTCCTCCGCGTACCAGGAGCCACTGCGGTACGCCGTGAGCTGGGCCCGTGAGACCAGACCGGCACAGCGATCGTCCTCACCGCGGACGATCAGGTGCCCCACGCCGGCGCCGATGAGGACGGACAGGGCGACGTCGACGATCATGTCATCGCCGACCTGCGGTCCAGGTGTGGTCATGGCGTCGGCGGCAGTCAGCTCGATGCGGGCCGTCTGCCGTGGCTGCGTGAGAATCAGCGTCAAGGGACACCTTTCGTGTTCGGTGGATCAATGGGCCGAGTGCGACTGCCAGGGCTGTGATTTCATGCGGCGCTTCTGAACGAGGACTGGCGTTGTGAGGTGCCCGTCCGCCCCTGGGATGCAGCGGGGGAGCGGCGGGTCTGGGCGGGGCGGCTGCGCCGGCTGCGGGACGACGAGGCGCCGCGCTTCGCTCGCTCCGCCACGGGTGCGGTGATGGTGACAGGTACACCGGAGGGGGGCTGGGCGCCGGTGATGCGGCTGAGTTCGGCTTCGCCGGAGCGGACGTGGGTGGTGTGCGGGGTGATGCCGGCGTCTGCCATGAG
>NZ_JBHWWF010000006.1:0-300569 GCF_042736455.1 Streptomyces sp. NPDC060064 | reverse complement strand
ATTTATTTTCTCAAAATTGGGGGCCAAAAAATCCCGGGCGGCGGGCGCCCGCCGCCCCCCCACCCGGGGCCCGCGCCCCATTACCCGTGCCGGACACGGAGCCGCACCTTCCGTCACCCGCCGCCGGACGTTCCAAAGCCCCCCACGGCCTTCGCAACGTCACATCGGAGACGGAAGGTTCATGCCCGACGTCGTACAGCCTTTCGGTTGGCACCCACCCCCCGCGAGGCGTTTCAACTGTGGCTGAAACACCGTGGTAACGTCCTGTGATGGCATGCATACTCAGTGATCGGGGCGATTGCGGATGCAACAGGTGGGGGTTCGGTGCTTCGTATCCATTTCACTGGGGACGACCTAGCCAGAGTGCGGATGGGGGCCAGACCGGATGCTTTGTGGGAAACGATTCTCAGCTTTCACCGATTGCGGGATCGGCGCGGCGCGCTCGTCTTCGGAGAATGGCGCTCGGAGACCCGCGCCCGGTTGAATGGTGAAACACGCCTGCTTGCCGCACTGGTTCCGCCGCGGGGTTATTTCCCGGACTTCCTGACGCCTCCCGAAGGGCAGGGCGGGCTGGACGCGGGCCTGGAGGCGCTGCGTGCCACCCCGGCCGCGCGCCTGCACACCGAACTCGCCCTGGCCGCCGCCGACCGCGCCACCGTGCCCGTACTGCCCGGCCGGCTCGTCGCCCTCGCCGAGGGCAGGCCCGAGCCGCTGGCACGGCTCGTGGGGGCGCTGCGGGGCTATCACCGGGCCGCTGTGGAGCCGTACTGGCCGCATATCCAGGCCAGGGTGGAGGCGGACCGTGCCGTGCGCGGCCGCGCGCTGCTCGACGGCGGCGCGGACGAGCTGCTCACGTCACTGCCGCCGGTGCTGCGCTGGCGGCCGCCCGTCCTGGAGGCCGACTATCCCGTCACGCGCGAACTGCACCTGGGCGGGCGGGGGTTGCTGCTCCAGCCGTCGTTCTTCTGCCGCGGCACACCGGTGGTCTACCGCGATGCCGCGCTCCCGCCCGTCCTCGTCTATCCGGCCGCCCACAGCAGCGGGCCGGCCTTCAGCGAGGCCGGCGGCCCCTCGCTGGGCAAGCTCGTCGGCCACACCCGTTCCGCCGTCCTGCAGGCCATCCGCTTCGGCTGTACGACCAGCGAACTGGCCCGCCGGGCAGGGGTGTCCCTCGCCTCCGCGAGCCAGCACGCGGCCGTCCTGCGGGAGGCGGGCCTGGTGGTGACGCTACGCCACGGCAACGCCGTCCTGCACACCGTCACTCCGCTGGGCGCCGCCCTGCTGCGGGGCGGCGCCACTGCGGAGGCCGCGGGCTATGCCCGGAACGGTCCCGCCACCTCGTAGGTGATGCCGCCCGACGAGGAGCCGCTCGTACCGCGCTGGCTGGAGAAGTACAGCCGGGTACCGTCGGGTGAGAACGCCGGTCCGGTGATCTCGGACGAGGACTGGCCGGTGATCCGCAGGAACACCGCGACGACGTCGTCCGGAGTGATGATGCAGATCTCCATGTTGCCGCCGTCCTCGGCGACGAACAGATCGCCGGAGGACGAGCCGGTGACGTTGTCCACACCGGTCAGCGGCGCGCCGCCGCCGACCACCAGCGAGTCGTCGTAGGCCAGTTCGTAGGTGCTGTTGGCGAGGTTGAGCTGCCAGACCCGGTTGTCGCCCTTGGTCGTGAACCAGACGGTGTCATTGGCGTAGTGACAGCCCTCGCCGCCGTTGAAGTGCTTGGCGCCGGAGACCTGGCTGCGCGTCGCGGTCGGCGAACCGTCCGGGTCGGGCACGTTCTGCCAGGTGAAGGAGCCGGAGGTGCCGGAGCCCGCGACGAGCACCTGGAGCGTGCCGGAGGCGAGGTTGCCCCAGGTGGTGGGGATGAATCGGTAGAGGCAGCCGTTGGTCTCGTCCTCGGTCAGGTAGACGACATGGCGCACCGGGTCGGCGGCCGCGGCCTCGTGCTTGAACTTGCCCATGGCGTCCCGGCGTACGGCGGCGTTCACGCCGTACGGGTCGGTCTCGTAGACGTACCCGAGGCTGACCTCCTCGCACGACAGCCAGGTGTTCCACGGCGTCTTGCCGCCCGCGCAGTTCTGGCGGGTGTTGGAGAGGATTCTGTACGCGCCGGTGATCGCGCCGGCCGAGGAGAGCTTCACCGCGCTCGCGCCGCCGGACGGGTTGATCTCCGAGTTGGAGACATAGATCCAGCCCGAGCCGTCCGCGAAGCAGGCACCGCCGTCGGGGGCGTTGTGCCACGTGTACGAGGTCGAGCCGACGTTCTGACCGGACCGGGCGATCACCCGGCTGCTGAACCCGCTGGGCAGCTGAATGCCGTTGGCGTCCGCCGCGCCGAGGGCCCCGTAGGGCCCCGGGCCGGGCTGGGCCGGGGCGGCGTAGGCGGCACCGCGCATCAGAGTGCCGCCGAAGGCGGCGGCGGACGTGCCGATGACTGCTCCGCGCAGGAAGTTGCGACGTTCCACTGTCACTCCAGGGTGGTGACTGCTCCGGGGCGCCGGTCGACGCCCCGGAGTTGGCGCGGTACCGGAACCTAGGAGTCGTGAATTGACAGCACGTCAACGAGTGGTGACGTACAGCGGTCGACCAGCGCGCCGACTCGGGGGTAGGGAAGGTTGCGCCCGGGCGCGCGCCGGGCGCGCGCCTTTCACCACCTGGGCGTCCTGTCGCGACGCCGGGCCCCGGACTTTGTCCCGGGGCCCGGGACGGGCCTGTTCTTCCAGGGCGTCCGGCGATGGAGGACGAACCGACTGCCGGGCGGACCCGGCCACCATCGCGCCCGCTCGACGCGCGGGTCTCAGCCGTGCGAGAGCCGGATCGCCCCCACCGGGCACGCCCGGGCCGCCTCCCGTACGAGCGGACTGCCCGCGCCGTCCTCGTGGCCCGGCAGCAGCTCGCTGAATCCGTCGTCGTCCTGGGTGAACACCTCCGGCGCGGTCAGCGCGCACTGCCCCGCCCCGATGCACCTGTCCTTGTCGATGGTGATGCCGATGTCTCTACGGTCGGTACCCATGGCGGCTACCAGGTCACGGGGAGTTCGACCATCCCCTGGAGCGTGTCGCCGGGTTTGAAGGGGATCGTTTCGGCGGGCGCCGCAAGCCGCAGTCCTGGCAGCCGGTCGAAGAGCGTCCGCAGCGCGATCTCCATCTCCGCGCGGGCCAGATTCTGTCCCAGGCACTGGTGGATGCCGAAGCCGAAGGCGACATGGTGGCGGGCCGAGCGGTGCCAGTCGAGTGTGTCCGGTGCCTGGTAGGCGGCGGTGTCGCGGTTGATGAGGGACGTCGAGAAGACGACGCCCTCGTCGGCCCGGATGGTCGTCCCGGCCACCTCGATGTCCTCCGTGGCCACCCGCAGCATCCCGTCGGCGATCGACAGGAACCGCAGCAGCTCCTCGACCGCGGTGGGCATCAGCGACTCCTCCGTCCGCAGCTCGGCCAGCTGTTCCGGGTGCTGGAGCAGGGTGAAGGTGCCCAGCGAGATCATGTTCGCCGTGGTTTCGTGGCCCGCGACGAGCAGGATCGTGGCGAGGCCGACCAACTCGTGCCGGTCCACGGTGCCTTCGTGCAACTGCTGCTGGATGAGGTCGTCGAGCAGCGCCTCGCCCGGGTCCTTCCGCTTCCGGTCGATCAGCGCGCCGAGGTAGTCGTTCAGCTGGTTGCGCGCGTCCTCCGTGTCGGCGGGGGCCGGTCCGCGCAGCAGCCGCCGCGACTGCGCCTCGAAGAAGTCGTGGTCGGCGTACGGGACGCCGAGCAGGGCGCAGATCACCGTCGACGGCACCGGCAGGGCGAAGGCGCTCACCAGCTCGGCGGGCGGTCCCTGTTCGGTCATGGCGTCGAGCAGCCGGTCCACGGTCTGCTGGATCTGCGGGCGCAGTGCGGTGATGCGTTTGAGGGTGAAACTGGGGATGAGCATCCGCCGCTGGGTGTTGTGCTCGGGGTCGTCGACGCCGAGCAGCGCTGTGCGGCGGTCGCGCAGCCGCGCGAAGCGCTCCGTGGGCATGGGGAACGCGCGGTTCTCGCGGTTGGTGGAGAGCCGTTGGTCGGCCAGCAGCTCGCGCGCCGTCGCGTGCCCGGTGACCACCCAGACGGTGCGCCCGTCGAAGAGGGAGACCCGGGAGAGCGGCCGGGCCTCGCGGAGTGGCTGGTAGGGAGTGGGCGGGTGGTAGGGGCAGCTGCGGTCCTGAGGAAACGCTACGGGTTCTGAGTCGACGGGTGCTGAGACGAGTGGTTCTGTCATGGTGACCTCGCGAGCGAAGAGAGTCCGCCTTGCCGAACACCATTAGATGCCTCGGGCATCTAATGGTCCATGTGAAGTTCGGCCAAACAGCCCAAGGGCGGCGCGGGCCCCGGATTCCATGGTGCACACCCGTCGTCCGGCGCGCGAGCGCTCAGGCCTTGAGTCCCTCGTACGTCACCCCGGTGAGCTGCTCGGATGCCGCCCACAGCCGCTCGCCCGCCACATCGTTCCGGGTCCATTTGGCCCGTCGGGAAGGTGCGGGCGCGCCACGCCAGCCCTGGAACTTCGGTCCGGTGAAGGAGTCGGGCCGTACGCCCGGCGCGGTGGCCGCGTACAGCGTCGGCAGCGCCCCGGACTCGGCGGGCTGCGCGGCGATCCGGTTGCCGAACTCCATGATCCGTTCCCTGACCTTGCGGCCCTCCATCCTCGCGCTCGCCGCCTGGAGGTTGGTGGCGGCGTAGCCGGGGTGGGCGGCCGCCGCGACGACGTCGGACCCGGCGGCGCGCAGCCGCCTCGCCAGCTCGTGCACAAAGAGCAGGTTCGCCGTCTTGGAACGGGCGTAGGCCACCCAACGGCGGTAGTGCCGCTCGCTGTTGAGATCCGCAATGTCGAGGTTGGCCATGGCGTGCAGCCCGCTGGACAGGCTCACCACGCGCGCGCCCGGCGTGTCCAGCAGCTTCGGCAGCAGCAGCCCGGTCAGCGCGAAGTGCCCGAGGTGGTTGACGCCGAACTGCGTCTCGAAGCCGTCGGCGGTCTTCCCGTACGGCAGGGCCATCACGCCGGCGTTGTTGATGAGCAGATCGAGGTTCTCGTACGGGTACGCGGCCGCGAACTCCCGTACGGAGGACAGGTCCGCCAGGTCCAGCGACCTGAACTCCACCTCCGCGTCGGGCACTTCGCGTTTGATGCGGGCCTTGGCCTGCTCGCCCCGGACCCCGCTGCGGCACGCGAGAATCACGCGCGCGCCGCGGCGGGCCAGCTCCTGGGCCGTGACGAGTCCGATGCCGCTGTTGGCACCGGTGACCACGGCGGTGCGTCCGGACTGATCGGGGATGTCGCTCGCGTTCCAGCCCGCCATGGCTGAGCCCCTCGCTAGGAAACGTTGGCTGCCCAGCCTACGAACCGTCAGGCCGAGGAGCCACGGCCCGGCCCATCGGGTTCCGCCGACGTTCACGACTGTCGGGCCGCACCGGCCGGGCCGCCCCCCACGGCCCACGCCGGCCGGCCGGCCGCTCACGCGTCGCGAGGAGTCAGGGCAGTGACCGACGACGTGTGAGCGGAGTCCGCGGTCAGTTCAGCCGTACCTCGTAGGCCGTCACCGAGACCGAATCGTCGTCCAGACAGCGCCCGGTCGCCAGGTCGAAGCGCTGCTTGAGCAGCGGCGACGCGACGAAGGGGCCGCCGGAGGACGAGCCGACGAGGCCCCGGGAGAGGACCTGGGCCCCGGCGAAGGGGTCCTGGTTGTCGATGGCGTACGGAGTGCCCTCGCGGTCCAGGAAGACCGCGGCCTGGCGGCCGTCCGGCAGCAGGGCCGCGACCCCGCGGCCCGGGGTGAGCAGGGACAGCGCGCAGAGCGCGAACCACTCCTGGCCCAGGCGGAGCTGGACCTGTGTTTCCGTCTTTACGGGGGCGGTCTGCTCGGGTGCGATCGTCATCGGGTGGCGGTTCCTTCCAGGACTTCCAGCGGGCGGATGGTCAGCAGCGGCAGATCGGGCTTGACCTGGTCGCGCTCGGGCACGAACTTCACCGTCGGGTCCGGGACTTCGGGCGCGTTCACGAAGGAGACGAACCGGCGCAGCCGCTCCGGGTCGTTGATGGTCTCGGACCACTCGTCGCGGTAGCCCGCGACATGGTCCGCCATCAGCGATTCGAGTTCCGCGCAGATGCCCAGCGAGTCATGGACGACCACATCCCGTACGTGATCGAGGCCGCCCTCGATCCGCTCCAGCCAGGTCGAGGTGCGCTCCAGCCGGTCGGCGGTACGGATGTAGAACATCAGGAACCGGTCGATGAGCCGGACCAGTTCCGCGTCGGAGAGATCCTGCGCGAGCAGATCGGCGTGGCGCGGGGTCGCGCCGCCATTGCCGCCGACATACAGGTTCCAGCCGTTGGCCGTGGCGATGACGCCGAAGTCCTTGCTCTGCGCCTCCGCGCACTCGCGCTGACAGCCGGAGACCGCCGACTTCAGCTTGTGCGGGGAGCGCAGGCCCCGGTAGCGCAGCTCCAGATCGATGGCCATCCGGACCGAGTCCTGCACGCCGTAACGGCACCAGGTCTGGCCCACACAGGACTTCACGGTGCGCAGGGCCTTGCCGTACGCATGCCCGGACTCGAAGCCCGCCTCCACCAGCCGCGCCCAGATCAGCGGCAGTTGATCGACGCGCGCGCCGAACAGGTCGATCCGCTGGCCGCCCGTGATCTTCGTGTAGAGCCCGTAGTCGCGGGCCACCTCGCCGATCACGATCAGCTTCTCGGGAGTGATCTCGCCGCCCGGGATACGCGGCACGATCGAGTACGAACCGTTCTTCTGCATATTGGCGAGGAAGTGGTCGTTGGTGTCCTGCAGCGCGGCCTGCTCGCCCTCCAGCACATAGCCGTCGGCGCCGATCGTCGGCGCCAGCGAGGCGATGATCGAGGCGACCGTCGGCTTGCAGATCTCACAGCCGTTGCCGCCGCGGGCCGCCTCGCGTCCGTGCGCGTCGAGGAGCTTCTGGTACGAGGTGATGCGCAGCGCGCGCACGGTTTCGTACAGCTCCTGGCGGGTCCGGGCGAAGCAGGCGCACAGGCCCTTGTCGACCTCGACGCCCGAGGACTCCAGCTCGGCATTGACCAGCTGGCCCAGCACTTTGACACAACTGCCGCAGCCCGTACCGGCCTTGGTGCACTTCTTTACCTCGGGCACGGTCGTGCAGGAGTGTTCGGTGACCGCGCCGCGGATCGTGCCCTTGGTGACGTTGTGGCAGGAGCAGATGACCGCGTCGTCGGGCAGCGCGGACGGGCCGAGTGCGGCCGGTGCGCCGATCCCGGCCGGCAGCACGAGCTGTTCGGGCGGGAGCGGCGGGACGGAGCCGGTGAGCGGGCGCAGCATGCCGTAGGAGTCGGCGTCACCGACCAGTACACCGCCGAGCAGCTCGCCCTCGCGGCCGATGACCAGCTTCTTGTAGACGCCGGAGCGGGAGTCGGAGTAGACGACGTCCAGGCAGCCCTCGGCCGTGCCCTGCGCGTCGCCGAAGGACGCCACGTCCACGCCCAGCAGCTTGAGCTTGGTGGAGGTGTCGGCGCCCGTGAAGCCGCCCGCCTTTCCGGCCTCTCCGGCGATGGCGTCCGCGGCCACCTCCGCCATCTCGTATCCGGGCGCGACCAGCCCGTACACCCGGCCGTCGGCGGCCAGCGCGCACTCGCCGATCGCGTACACCGCGGGGTCGCTCGTACGGCACTGCTCGTCGACCGTGATGCCGCCGCGTTCGCCGACGGTGAGCCCGCTCTCGCGGGCGAGCTGGTCCCTGGGGCGCACGCCGGCCGAGAAGATGACCAGGTCGGTGTCGATGGACGAGCCGTCCGACAGCGCCATCGCGGTCACCGCGCCGTCCTCGCCCGCCGTGATCTCCTTCCCGCCGACGCCCGTGTGCACGATCAGGCCCATGTTCTCGACGGTGCGGCGCAGCGCGGCGCCGCCGCCCTCGTCCACCTGTATGGCCATCAGCCGCGGATTGAACTCGACGATGTGTGTGGCGAGCCCCAGCCCCTTGAGCGCCCCGGCCGCCTCGAGGCCCAGCAGCCCGCCGCCGACCACGGTGCCGGTCGTGCAGTTCTTGGCGTACTCCTCGATCGCGAGGAGGTCCTCGATGGTGCGGTAGACGAAGCAGCCCTCGGCATCCTTGCCCGGCACCGGCGGTACGAAGGGGTACGAGCCGGTGGCCAGGACGAGAGTGTCGTACGCGAACGTCCGCCCGGCGCGCGAGGTGACCGTGCGCGCCTCCCTGTCGATGGTCTCGGCCGGCTCGTCGAGATACAGCTCGATGCCGTGACGCTCCATGAAGTCGCCCTCCACGAGGGAGAGTTGCTCGGGCGTCTGGCCGGAGAAGTACGAGCTGAGCCGGACCCGGTCGTAGGCGGCGCGGGGCTCCTCGCACAGCACGACGATCCGCGCCCGCCCGGTCAGGCCGCGCTCGGCGAGAGCCTCGAGGAATCGCTGGCCGACCATGCCATGGCCGACGACCACGATTGTGGGAGTCGTGGGGGTGGACATCGCAGGCATGTCAGAGGCCTCCATCATTGGTGAGCAGGTGGAGCAGGGGCACGCTCTCCGGGAGGGCCTCGTCGCCCTCCCAGGCCCGGGCGAGCGCGCCGACCGCGGCGAGATCCCCGAGCAGCACCCCGCCGACGAGCCGGTCTCCGCGGACGACGACCTTGCGGTACGCGCCCCGGGTGGCGTCTGCGAGCTGGACGACGTCGTCCCCGGGCCGGGGAGTCGGATCGCCGAAGGCGGCGAGATCGAGCGGGCCGGCCGTGGCGGGTCCCGGCCCGGTGAGCGTGAGGCGGGTGAGGGCGCGGGTGCCGGTGTACCGGGGCGACGCCGAGACGAGTTCCGGTGCGGAGGTGAGGTCCGGCGCCGAGGTGGGGTCCGGCGCCGAGGTCAGTACGGAGGCCAGGACATCGGCCTGTTCCAGGGCCGGACCCGCCAGGCCGTACACCTGGCCGTCATGCTCGGCGCAGTCGCCGATGGCGTATATGTACGGGTCGGAAGTACGCAGCTCGTCGTCGACGACGATGCCGCGACGTACCTCAAGACCGGCGGCGTGCGCCAGACCGACCCGGGGGCGCACCCCGCACGCGAGCACGACGAGCTCGGAGTCGAGGACATACCCGTCGGCGAGCTCGACCGCCGTACCGCGCAGGCCCCTCACCCGGCACTCCGTGTGGACCTCCACACCCAGTGACTCGAGGTGGCCGCGCAGCAGCTGAGATGCGGACACGTCCAGATGGCGCTCCATCAGATGCTCGCCCTGCTGGGCCAGCACCACCCGGGCACCGCGTGCGGCCAGCGCGCGGGCGGCCGAGACACCGAGCAGTCCGCCGCCGACGACGACCGCGTGGATCCCGGGGCGTACGGCGGCGGACAGCGCCGCGCAGTCGTCCAGGGTGCGGAAGGGGTGCACACCGTCGGGAAGCTCTCCGGCCAGTCCGCGCAGCGGCGGCAGCACCGGGTTGGACCCGGTGGCCAGCACCAGCCGCTCGTACGCCACCGAGGTGCCGTCCGCGCAGTGCACAAGCCGCAGGTCCCGGTCGATCGCGGTCGCCCGCACACCGCGCCGTACCGGTGCCTCGGGCAGGGCTATCACCTCGGGGCCGTAGCGCCCGGCGAGGACCTCCGCGAGCAGCAGCCGGTTGTACGGTGCGTGCGGCTCCTCGCCGAGGACCGTGACGTCGACGCCGTGCACGCCGAGCTGTCGCGCAAGCCGCACGCCCGCCGTTCCGCCGCCGATGACCACGATCTTCGATTCCATGTCTGCAGCCTGCGGCGTCGGTGTTACCCGGCAGGTCTTCTGCTGTTTCCCTCGGGGAACGCTGCGCTCAGCGCGGCGCGAGCCCGGATGTGAGGGCGCCCCAGGCCACTCACCCGGCGCCGAAACCTCAGACGTCGCTCAAGTCTCCCGGGATTGATGGACGGCGCACTCATCTCGTCCATAGGGTCGTGACCATGCCCGACATATCGCTGACCACACTCGTCCTCCTCTGCCTCGCCGCCGCGGCGGCCGGCTGGATCGACGCCGTGGTGGGCGGCGGCGGGCTGCTGCTCCTGCCCGCCCTGCTGCTCGGCCTGCCGCACGTCCAGGCCGCTCAGATCCTCGGCACCAACAAGGCCGTGGCCATCGTCGGCACCTCGGGCGCCGCCGTCACCTATGTGCGCAAGGCCCCGGTCCAGGTGAAGACGGCGCTACGGATCGGACTCGCCGCGCTCGCGGGCTCCATGGGCGGCGCGTTCTTCGCGGCCGGCATCAGCAGCGACGTACTCCGGCCCGTGATCATGGTGGTGCTGCTCGGCGTCGCGGCCTTTGTGATGCTGCGCCCCAACTTCGGAACCGCCGCGGACACCGACAAGGGCCCCGTCACCCGCGCCCGCGCCGTCACCGCGATCGTCCTCGTCGGCGGCGGGATCGGCTTCTACGACGGGCTGTTCGGGCCCGGCACCGGCACCTTCCTGGTCCTCGCGCTCACCGCCGTACTCCATCTCGACCTGGTGACCGCCTCGGCCACCGCCAAGATCGTCAATGTCTGCACCAACGGCGGGGCGCTCGCGATGTTCGCCTACCAGGGCACGGTGATGTGGCAGCTGGCCGCGCTGATGGCGGTGTTCAACCTGGCGGGCGGCATGTTCGGCGCCCGGATGGCGCTCAGGAAGGGCAGCGAGTTCGTCCGTGGAGTGCTGCTCGTGGTCGTCTTCTCGCTGGTCGCGAAGCTCGCCTTCGACCAGTGGACGGCCTGACGGCCTGACGGGCCTACGCGACCGAGTGCGTCACAGTTGCGGTGTCGCTGCCTGCCACGGCAAAGCCGGGCACCGAGACGATCAGAGTCGGATTGCAGGCCACAGAGGTTGGACTTCGCTTGGACGGCGTCGGCGTCGGCGACATGCTGCACCCTGTTGACGTGTCCGGGCGGAAAGCCGGTCACCGAAGTGCCGGGGCTCAGCCCCAGGTCGCCGTTGATGACGCTGGCGCCCGTACTGCTGACCGTTGAACCGGCCGGCACCGCGTAACTGGTAGCGGTCCCCAGCGCTACGGGCTTCTGCGGCGCACGAGGGGCTCGGGCCCAGAACGGCCGCCGCCAGCCAGGCCAATCCGGGGAGCAGGACGAGGATTCTCTTGAGTCGAGTGCGTCTATGCCCTCTGTCCGGGGTCGTGGACAGGACGGCATGCACTGCCACAGGAGCGGCCCCTTCTTGTCGTCATTGAGCTCAGGTTCGTTCGGCGTGCGCCCATCGGCGAAGGCGAATTTGTTCTCTTTGATCCCCGCCGCGGCCGCGTACAGCTTCACTTGCGCCGAGTGCGACCCCGGGCCAATGGCCTGACCATTGCTCCAGGCCCTCCCTCCAGACGGCCGCACCAGCGCGCCATGACTGAGTGTGATCGAAAGTTAACTTATTGTGCATCTGGGTGCCGGGCCAGGTCGTGCGCAGAACCGCGCCCTCTCATGGGTCCGGCCACGAAGACGGAGGAATTGCTGTGCGATCCAGATACAGATACCTCGGGCTGCTCGCCGGGGGAGGGGTCACCCTCGCGCTGGTTGTCGTCCCCGGTCCCGCGGCGCAGGCGGCCCCGTGCGTTCCCCCGGCTGATGGCTGCGGGACCACCACGGTGACGTTCGATGTGACGGGTGATGGTCTCCTCATCTCGGTGCCAGACGGCCCCGTCGACCTCGGAGCCGGTGCTCCGGGCTCCACGACCACCCCCGTGTCGCTTGGCACCGTGACTGTCACCGACGCCCGAGCGGGCGATCTTGTGTGGACCTGCAGGGTCGTGTCGACCGCATTCACGGCAGCGGGGGTGAACTCCATCCCGGCCTCCGCGGGGAGATACGTCCCTGGGACCGTCACCACCAATAACGGGACGGCGACCAGTCAGGCCTCGGGTGACATGAGCGTGAACAACCCGATCGCGAGTCACGCTGCGGGGACTGGGAACAGCCTAAGCACATGGACCCCAACGATGTCGATCGTCATCCCCAACACAGCCCAGGCGGCCACTGATTACACCGGGACGGTGACTCATTCTGTCACTCCCACATAGGCGAGCGGTTCCGCTGCTCCTGGTCCTGCTGCTGGCCGCGCTCTTTCAGGGCGCGGCCAGCAGCGATGCCCGGTCGATGAGTGCTGAACACACACGGGACGAGGGATCCGGAGAGTCGGAAGCGCAGTTCGGACTCCGACTGCTCGAGGCGCCAGTCATCCGTCGTGACGATCCCCGTGCGTACACCTCCATCGTCGATCATCTCAATCCGGGTACCACCATTCAGCGGCGGGTGGAGGTCAGCAATAAGTCCCGGGTGCCGCTGCGCATCGACCTCTACGCCGCCGCGGCTTCCATCAACAAACGGACATTCACCTTCGCCGCTGGTCGCACTCAGAACGAACTGACGGAATGGACATCGGCCGACCACCCCGTGCTCAGGCTTCCTCCTGACAGGAAGGAGACCGCGCGGGTCACTATCCGGGTGCCGCCAAAGGCCTCGCGAGGTGAGCGCTACGGCGTTGTCTGGGCCGAGGTCGCCAGCTCAGGGAAGGGCAGCGTCAAGCTGATCAACCGGGTCGGCATCCGAATCTATCTGGATATCGGCCCTGGTGGTGAGCCACCCTCGGCCTTCCGGATCGAGAAGCTCACCCCCGAACGCTCCCGCGAGGGCCAACCGCGGATCACCGCCCAGGTGCGCAACACCGGGGAACGCGCATTGGAGATGTCCGGCAAGCTCTGGCTGTCCGAGGGCCCGGCGGGTCTGCGTGCCGGGCCGTATCCCGCGACGCGGGGCACCACTCTGGCCCCCGGTGATACCGGGTTGGTGAGCGTCGCGCTGGACGACAGTTTGCCCAACGGTCCCTGGAAAGCGCGGCTGTCTCTGGCCAGCGGCAGGGTCCAGGAGACCATCACTGCCAACGTCACTTTCCCGTCCGCGGGTATGCAGGGCTCGTCCGTCGTCCCCGACTTCGCGCAGTGGCCCCCGATATTGTCCTGGGGACTCGGCGCCCTGGCGGCCATCCTGGCGGTCGTCGGCATCCTCCGGCTGAAGCGGCGGCTCGTGCGGAGCCGAGACTGACGGCGCAGCACCGCCGGGCCGACGGTCTCGAGCTGGGATCCACCCTCAGTGTTTGGGTAAGGCATCCCAAAAAGAAATGCCCCAGCAGGGCTGTGAACGTTTAAATGCCCTCTATTGGAGTGACCCCCGGCATTCCTGATCGGTACCGGGCAGAGGCGATCATAATGTGGGCCTGTGGCGAAGGTGCGGCGTAGAGCAGAGCGGCTCGTTGCGGTCTTGCTGGCGGTGGTGATGCTGCAAGTCGTCTCGTCCCGCATCGCGGGGGCGGCCACGACCCCATCCTTCGCGACGAAGGTCGACTACACCACGGGGACGACCCCGTTCTCGGTGGCGGTAGGGGACTTTCGGGGGAATGGCCGCAAGGACCTGGCCGTCGCCAACTACGCCTCGAATACGGTGTCGGTGCTGCTGAGTAATGGGAACGGCACGTTCGCGGCGAAGGTCGACTACGCCACCGGAGCCAACCCGTTCTCGGTGGCGGTCGGTGACTTCAACGGTGACGGCCGTCTCGACCTGGTCACCACGAACTACGGCCCGGATACGGTGTCGGTGCTGTTGGGCAACGGGAACGGTACGTTCGCTGCGAAGGTCGACTACCCCACCGGGAGCGACCCGGAAGCGGTGGCGGTCGGTGACTTCAACGGTGACGGCCGTCTCGACCTGGCCGTCGCCAACCACAACGCGAATACGGTGTCGGTGCTGTTGGGCAACGGGAACGGTACGTTCGCTGCGAAGGTCGACTACCCCACCGGCGCCGCCCCGTGGTCGGTGGCGGTCGGTGATTTCAACGGCAACGGCACTAAGGACCTGGTCGTCGCCAACTACGACTCGAGTACGGTGTCGGTGCTGCTGGGTAATGGGAACAGCTGGCTGGCCAATCCGGTGAAGTTCCGCATCACGAGCTCCTCGCGGACGCCGACCGGTTCGATGAGCCTGGACCAGCTCGACTACCCGGCCGGTGACCCGATCTCGGTCACGTACAGCACGAGCCAGCCCAGTTCCAGCAACTGGGTCGGCATTTATGCCGATCCTGGCAACGGCCCGGTCAATGACCAGTACGTCGGGCCCGCGAGCACGTGGATGTATGCCCCTGGTTCCTCCGGCCAGCTGACGATCCCGACCACCGGCCTCAGCCCCGGCCACTACGTCGCCTACTACCTGTACAACGACGGCTACAGCCGGGTGGCCAGCCCGCTGAAGTTCCGTATCGTGCCCTCCACCGCCGCCACCACACTGAAGGTGGCGTCCTTCAACACCTGGCATGCCGCCACCCAGGTGACCGGCGGCCTCACCAAGGCCACCAACTTCGTCACCTCCAGCGGCGCGGACGTGCTGGCCCTGCAGGAAACCCAGGGGTACTTCGCCAGGGACCTGGCACGAAACCTGGGCTGGTACTACTACCAGGGCCCCAGTAGCGTGGCGATCATCAGCAGGTACGCGATCACGCAGACCTTCGAGCTCGCGCTGGACGACTCCGGGCTCGGCGCCCGGCTCAACCTGGGCTCCGGTAAGGAAGCCGTGGTGTGGTCGGTCCACTTGGACTATCAGTACTACGGGCCTTACAACGCCTGCTACGAGAGCATGACGCCAGCCCGGATCGAGGACATCGAGCAGAACACGTCCCGGCGGGTTGTGGAGATCAACGACATCCTCACCAGGGCGACGCCCGAGATCAACGCGGCCAAGAGCGGCGGCCCGCCGGTGTTCCTGGCCGGTGACTTCAATACGCCGTCGCATCTGGACTGGGTGCCTGAGGCCGCGAGCCAGAACTGCGGTTACACCTCCGTCAACTGGCCAGCCACCAAGGCCGTCTCCGACGCCGGTCTCAACGACTCGTACCGGTTCCTCAACCCCGCTCCGGCGATCTTGCCGGGCGACACGTGGTCCCCCGTGTACCCCAAGCACAACGGCTCCACCGGGCCGGACGAACCGCAGGACCGCATCGACTTCGTGCACTACGTCGGTGCGGCAACGCCGGTTAGCTCGACGGCCGAGGTCCGTGGCACGCCACAGCCGGTTCCCAACCATCAGAACAACGAATGGGTCAGCGATCACCGCGCCGTGGTGACGGCGTTCAGCCTTACCTGAAGTACCGCTACACAGCAGCGAGGATGCTGCGTCAGGCCCGTCGTGGCAGTCACGGTAAACGTGGCGGTCGTGTCGGCCGCCATCGCGGGCGTCAGTCACTGCGGCAGTAGTGCTCGCCGCCGCAGTGACGATCGCAGCGTTCGCATGCGCATTCCCATTCTTTTGCTCCATCCACTGTGCCGGTAGATCCACTAGGCCTGCAGCACCCCGATGAGATGCGCGTACGCCACCACATTGCCCTGGTAGCCGGTCTCCCTCGTGAAGCCGCCGCCGCAGGTGATCACTCGCAGTTCGGCCCGGTCCTTCGCTCCGTAGACCTTCTCGTCCGGGAAGGCGTCGGCCTCGTACACCTCGATCGCGTCGATGGTGAACACGGCGGTACGGCCGTCCTTGCGGGTCACCTCGATCCGATCGCCCTTCTTCAGCGCACCCAGGTTGTAGAAGACGGTGGGCCCCTGCGCGTTGTCGACATGCCCGGCGACGATCGCCGTGCCCTTGGCGCCCGGCGAAGTGCCGTCCTTGTACCAGCCGGCGAGGTTGCGGTCGGCGGCCGGCGGCACGTTCAGGCTGCCGTCCTTGTCGAGGTCCAGCGGCATGACGGGGGCGTCGACACTGATCTCGGGGATGCGCAGCCGTACGGGTCCGGACGGCGGCAGCGGGTCGGCGGCCGCGTCGGTGTGGTGTCCCGGGCCGGCCGCGAAGGCCTCGGCGGCCGACGGCATCGGCGGGGTCACATCCGCGGAGCCGTTCTGGACCAGCCGCAGGCCGATGCAGACGGCGACGGCTATGCCCCAGCCCCTTCCTTTGGCGTTCATCGCTCCTCGGCGGTCATCTGGTCCTACGGACGAACTCCCCGCTCCCGGCAGGCGCGGCGAACCGGCCTGACGGGAACGGGGACACGGCGGGACGCGGGACGGTGCAGACCGTCCCGTCAGCTGTCCTGCGCGCCGCTCGCCCGGCGGCGCAGGAGCAGGATCCCGCCGGCGGCGGACGCGGCCAGTACGGCCACACCCGCCGCGATCTGGGGGGTGTCGGGGCCGACGCTGCCGCCGACGCCCGTTCTCACATGACCGCTCGGCCTGTCGTGGCGATGTACCACCGGCTCGGCCGCGGCCCTCGTGTCGTTCTGGCAGGTCACGCCGATGGCGTAGGTCCCCGGCTCGGTGCCGTGGGGGACCGTGAGCCGGCCGGCCGCGACCTCGTTGTGCGTACCGGGAGACAGGCGGAAGTCGCCCGCGCCGATCGACCGCGCGTCTTCGACGCCCTGGCCGTTGTGCTCGCAGGCGATGGTGTTCGCGTTGAGGGTCGCCCCCGGGTCGACGGGCGACGGGAATATCTCGAGTTGCTCGAAATCCCCGGCGAACGCCGTGTGGGCGCCGAGCCCGATCGTGGCGGCTGCCAGCGCGGCGCTGGTCAGCAGACGGGCAGTGGTGCGCATGGCGGTCCTCCGGGGAAGCGCGGTGGTGCTCTGTTGTGTGCTCTCTCCGAGGTAAGGCGCAGCCCGCCCGAAACGCCTGCTGATGGGCAATCAGATTCGATGGCTTCGCTCGGCGTGTCGCGCTGGACGTGATGCGTCGTCGCAGGTCATCGCCTGTGATGGGGAATCAGATCGAGCGCGGGAAGTCATCGTGCTGAACGGGTGAAGGGTGCTCCGGGGCCCGAGGTGTCAGCCGTCCTGGGGGTGCGAGGAGCCGCGCGAGGGGGCCGCGCGAGGGGGGCGCCGGCCCGGCGGTCGGAGTCGTCCCGGCCGTACTCCCGGGAAGCTCCGATCCGGCCGTACGCCGCATCGGCGATCTGCCGGGAGGCCGGTGCCGGCTTCGGGCGTTCAGGTGCGGCTTGACCTCAACCTCGGTTCAGGTACGAGCCTCTTCCTCATGGACCTCACCACGCCTCTGAAACTTGCCGTCATCCTCGGCAGCAACCGCGACGGCCGCTTCGGCCCGGTCATCGCCGACTGGTTCCTCTCCCGCACCGCCGAGCGTGCGGACTTCGCCGTCGAACTGATCGACCTGGCCGAAGTGGACCTGCCCACCGCCCTCTCCTACCGACCGGCACCCGAGGTGCGGGCCGAACTTGCCAAGACCGCACCGAAGTTGGCCGAAGCCGACGCCTTCGTGGTCCTCACGCCCGAGTACAACCACTCCTTCCCCGCCTCCATCAAGAGCCTCATCGACTGGCATTTCGGCGAATGGCAGGCCAAGCCCGTCGGCTTCGTCTCGTACGGCGGAATCTCCGGCGGTCTGCGCGCCGTCGAGCAGCTGCGCCAGGTCTTCGCCGAAATGCACGCCGTCACCGTCCGCGACACCGTCTCCTTCCACAACGCCGGCAGCCAGTTCGACGACGAAGGGCAGCACAAGGACCCCACCGCCTGCGACGCCGCCGCGAAGACGATGCTGGACCAACTCGCCTGGTGGGGGCACGCCCTGCGCAACGCCAAGTCGGCCTGTCCGTACGGCGGCTGACGCCATCGCCATCGCCGCGGCCGTGGGCAGGGGCGGGACGACGGGGCGGGAAGGGCGCGTCGTGCGTACGGTGGCCTGATCGACCGGCAATGGACTTAAGGTCCCGCCCGCCCCTGCGACCCGAAGGAACGTGTCCATGGCCCAGGCACTGACCGCACTCACCGTGCTGACCACGACCGACAGTGCGGAGAAGGCGGAGGCGCTCGCGCGGGGTGCGGTGGAGTCGCGGCTGGCCGCCTGCGCGCAGATCTCCGCGCCCGTCACCTCCGTCTACCACTGGAAGAACGCGATCGAGACGGCGGAGGAGTGGCAGGTCCTGTTCAAGACGACCGAGGCCTGCTACGCCGCGCTGGAGGCGCATCTGACGGCCGCGCACGACTACGAAACGCCGGAGATCATCGCGACGCCGGTGGCGCGCGGCAGTGCGGGGTATCTGGCATGGATCGACGCGGAGACCGTGGCGCCGTGACCGAGCCCGAGATCGAGTCCGGGTCCGGGTCCGAGACCGAGTCCGGTTCCGGGCCTGGGGCCGAGCTCCCGTTCTTCGTCTACGGCACGCTGCGCCCCGGTGAGTGCAACCACGATCTCTTCCTGCACGGCCGCACGGCGGCGGAGGAGCCGGCGTTGCTGACCGACGCGGTGCTCTACGAGGGCCCGGGCTATCCGTATGCCCTGCTCGACGCCGGTGGGGGCACGGTCGCGGGTGAGGTGGTGACGGCGGCACCGGGGGAGTACGGGGAGCTCCTCGCCGTACTCGACCGGCTGGAGGAGTACGTCGCGCCGGGCCACCCGCGCAATCTGTACGAGCGGGTGGCCCGCGACGTCGTCCGGCCGGACGGCACTGCGGTCCGGGCCTGGGTGTACCTTGCGGCGCCGGGCCTGGCCCGGGAGCTCCGCGCGAAGGGCACCCGCATCCGCGGCGGCAACTGGTGCGGCCGAAGCGGCAGCTGACCCGCGCCCACTGCCGCTGTCGCCTACCCCTGCCGTTCCTCCTGCTCCGCGCGTTCCACCCGTACCGCGCACACCTTGAACTCCGGCATGCGCGAGGTCGGGTCGAGCGCCGGATTCGTCACCGAGTTGACCCGGCCCTCGCCCGGCCAGTGGAACGGCATGAAGACGGTGTCCGGCCGGATCCCGGTCGTGATCCGCGCGAGCCCGACGGCCCGCCCGCGCCGCGAAACGACGGCGAGCGGAGCCCCCTCGACGGCGCCCACGCGCTCGGCGAGCTGCGGATGCAGCTCGACGAAGGCCCCGGGCGCGGCGGCATTGAGCTCATCGACCCGCCGGGTCTGCGCCCCGGACTGGTACTGGGCGACGACCCGCCCGGTCGTCAGCAGCACGGGATACTCGGCATCCGCTTCCTCCGCGGCGGCCCGGTGCCCGACGGCGATGAACCGGGCACGCCCGTCCGGAGTGGCGAACCGCTCGAGGAAGAGCCGTGGCGTACCGGGATGGACGGGTCGGGATCCGGGCGCGTGCTCGGCCGCGACGGGTCCATGGGTGCCCCCGGCCGCGGCCGGCTCCTCCGGGCACGGCCAGAACACCCCGTCCTCCTCCGCGATCCTTTTGTAGGTGATGCCCGAGTAGTCCGCGGGGCCGCCCGCCGATGCCCGGCGGAGTTCCTCGAAGACCTCCTCCGGGTCCGACGGGAAGCCCTTCTCGTGGCCCAGCAGGCCCGCCAGGCCGCCCAGGACTTCCAGGTCGCTCCGTACTCCCGGCGGCGCCGACACCGCCTTCCGGCGCAGCAGGACCCGGCCCTCCAGGTTCGTCGTCGTGCCCGTCTCCTCCGCCCACTGGGTGACCGGCAGCACCACATCCGCCAGCGCCGCCGTCTCCGACAGCACCACGTCCGCGACCGCCAGGAAGTCCAGCGAGCGCAGCCGTTCCTCCACATGCCCGGCGCGCGGCGCGGACACCACCGGGTTCGAGCCCATCAGCAACAGCGACTTCACGTCCCCGCCCAGCGCGTCCAGCAGTTCGTACGCGCTGCGCCCCGGACCCGGCAGCGTCTCCGGCTCCACACCCCACACCCCGGCGACATGCGCCCGCGCCGCCGGGTCGTCCAGTTTGCGGTAGCCCGGCAACTGGTCCGCCTTCTGGCCGTGTTCGCGGCCGCCCTGGCCGTTGCCCTGACCGGTCAGACAGCCGTAGCCGGACATCGGCCGTCCCGCCCGGCCCGTCGCCAGGCAGAGGTTGATCCAGGCGCTCACCGTGTCCGTGCCTTTGGAGTGCTGCTCGGGCCCGCGCGCCGTGAGCACCATCGCGGACTCCGCGTCGCAGAACATCCGTACCGTCTCGCGCAGTTCGGGCACGCCGACACCCGTGATGCGCTCGACGAGCTCGGGCCAGTGCGCCATCGCGGCCGCCCTGGCCTCCCCCCAGCCGCTCGTACGGTCCTTGACGAACTCCTCGTCCGTTCGTCCCTCCGCCACCACCACATGCAGCAGCCCGAGCGCGAGCGCCAGATCCGTTCCGGGCCGCGGCGCCAGATGCAGATCGGCCTGTTCCGCGGTCCGCGTGCGGCGCGGATCGACGACGATGAGCTTGCCGCCGTTCGCCCGGAGCTCGGTCAGATAGCGCAGCGCGGGCGGCATCGTCTCGGCGAGATTCGAGCCGACGAGGATCACGCATCCGCTGCGCGGAATGTCCTCCAGCGGGAACGGAAGCCCGCGGTCGAGACCGAACGCCCGCTGGTGCGCGGCCGCCGCCGACGACATGCAGAAGCGGCCGTTGTAGTCGATCTGCGAGGTGCCGAGCACGACCCGGGCGAACTTCCCCAGCGTGTACGCCTTCTCGTTGGTGAGGCCGCCGCCACCGAAGACGCCGACCGCGTCGGGACCGTACACCGCCCGCGTACGCCGCAGTCCCGCAGCGACGGTGCCCAGGGCCTCCTCCCAGGTGGCCGGCTCGAGCCTGCCTGTGGCGGGGCGTCGGACCAGGGGCTCGGTCAGGCGCACCCGGGAGGAGAGCAGCGCGGGCGCGGTGCGGCCCTTGCCGCACAGCGCGCCACGGTTGACGGGGAAGTCCGGCCGCTCCACCACCTCGACCGCCTCGGCTCTGCCGCGCAGGCTCATGCCGCACTGCAGGGCGCAGTAGGGACAGTGGGTCGGGGTGGTGTCGTCGAGCATGTCGGGCATAGCGCCAGCGTGCGACGCCCGTGTTACGCGGGCGGACGCCCCGGATTACGGTCCGGGTACGCCCGGCTCCGAGCGCGCCCGCCCGTCTCGTGAGGCGCCTCGCCCTCTTTCAGGCGCGCCGGCCCAGCAGGGCCAGCAGCCTGGTCTGGTGGCCGTCGCCCGGCGGCGGCTCGATGGGCGGGGCGAACAGGCCGGACTTCGACAGGCCCGACGCGTACGGCGTGACTTCGTCGAGCGCGAAGCTCACCAGCGCGGCCGGCAGCTGCTCCTGCGCCCCGATCCCACGGGACAGGTCCCAGGTGTGCACCACGGCGTCCGTGATCATCTGTGCGCAGTACGCGACGGCCGGTGTCTCCCCGTACGACAGCTGTACGGTCTGCTCCAGCGCGCCCGGGGCCGCGAAGGCATTGCGTGCGGCGCGTGCGGCGGCGTCCCAGGTGGCCTTCGGTTTCTTGCCGAGCACATCCCCCTCGTACGTGTCGCCGACCTCCTCGACGCTCGATCCGTCGGTCACCAGGGCGGGCACCCAGAGCTGTTCCACGGTGAGGTGGTTGACGACATCGCGTACGGACCAGTCGGTACAGGGCGTCGGAGCGTCCCACTGGTCGGCCCCTACGGCATGCACGCGCTCGGTGAAGAGCGCGAGCGCTTCGGTGTGCCGGGTGAGGAGGATTGCCACATGGTTTTCCATACGGCTCACTGTCGCGCGCCGCGGATGCCGACGCGAGTCGGTCGGCCGCCGTGAGGCTCGTGTCGCAGCGTGTCACCCTGCCGCTGCGGCCAGTGCTTCCTTCACACCGCGCTCCTTGGCGCCGAGGAATTGCGGATCGGGCGTGAGCGTGGCGTCCAGCGCCGCCTTGCCGGCGGCGAACATCTCCCGCGTCCCGCCGTAGTACCAGGTCGCGTCATGGGGCTCGGCGACCCCGACACCGTACGACTCGACCCCGGCCGCCTGGCAGAGCGCGACGGCCCGCCGGATGTGGAAGCCCTGCGTCACCAGGACCGCCCGCTCCACGCCGAAGATCTTCTTGGCGCGGACGCACGAGTCCCAGGTGTCGAAGCCGGCGTAGTCGCTGACGATCCGCCCACCCGGTACTCCGCGGGCGGTGAGATACGTCCGCATGGCATCCGGCTCGTCGTACTCGACCCTGCTGTTGTCGCCGGTGACCAGCACGACCTTGACCTTGCCCGCCCGGTACAACTCGGCGGCGGCGTCGAGCCGGTGCGCGAGGTACGGCGTGGGCCGGCCCTTCCACAGCCCGGCCCCGAAGACGACGGCGACATCCTGCGCGGGCACCTCGGCGACGGTGCGGACCCGGCTGTCGGCGACGGCATGCATCCAGGTCGCGGGCGCGAGCGCGAACACGCACGCGAGCATGACCGTCTGCACGAACCGTCGCTGGGTGCGCCGGGCGCGCGGCAGCTTCGGGAGTCGCAGCAGCTTCAGTCCTGATGCCTTGGACGGCTTCGGCGCCTTGGCTGCTTTCGGTGCTTTCGGTGCTTTCGGTGCTTTCGGTGCTTTCGACGTCTTGGGCGCCTGCGATGCCTTCGATGTGCGGGATGCCTTCACGCCTGGTCAGACGCGGATCGGGGCGCAACGGTTCGGTCCACGGTGCCGGAGATCGCCCTCGTGTCGTGGTCCGGGCCCGTCGCCGACCATGCGGCCGACAGCAGCGACCTGACCGCCGCCGAGGTGTAGACCGCGGCCGCGAGCCAGGCTGCCGCGAAGGCGTCCGGGTCGGCGGGCAGCAGTCGGCCCAGTGCGTCGTGGCGGCGGTCGGCTGCCGTTTCGGCCAGGGACAGGGCGCAGTCGGCGCCCGTGGCGAGGCCCACCGCGCGCAGGCGGCGCGGGAGTTCGCCGTCGGCCGATGCTGCGGTGACGGCGCGGCCGCCCGCGACCGTACGGTCCACCGCGCGGCGCAGCAGATCCAACTCCACCGGCAGCGCGGGCGGCGCGGCGGCGACGAGGTGCAGTGGATCGGTCTGGGTCGGTACGGGCGCCGGTATATGCGCCGGTACATGGGAACGGTTCAGCCGCCGCAAACCCAGGTCCGCGCGGACGCTCTCGCCGTCGTGGCCCGTCCAGGCAGCGGCGAGGGCATGGACGCCGCCCGGCCGGTCGGGAACGGCTCGGGCGATCAGCCGCAGCGCGAGTCCGGGGCGCGAGGCGAGCAGACGCAGATTCTCCGCGTACGGCAGTTCCGGGCGCTCGTCCGGGGCGAGCAGCTGCAGCGCCGGGCCGCCGACGACGCGGAACCCGCCACCGCAGACCGTCCCGGTGAGGAAGAGCAGATCGCCGCCCGCCGTGCGGTCGTCGGCCGGTTCCGCCAGCCAGTCGAGTGCGGCCGCGAGTTGAGCCGCGGGCGGCCGCTGCCACAGCGCGTCGAGCGGCGACTCGTGCCATTGTGCGCCCGCCGCTCGTACGGAACGGAGCCGGGCGCCGCCGCCGATCCGGCCGTCCGGTGAGACGGTCGGGCCGGTCAGGATCACCCCGCCGCCGTCGCCCCACGCCCGCAACGGCAGCGCACAGCCGCCCGGCACCGGCGAGCCCGCCGCCTGGACCGCCCGCTCCGGGCCGCCGGGCGCCACGTCCGAGACCGTGCGGAGGGTGCCGTCCGGTGCGACGGCGTACGTGGTCGCGCCCGCATAGCCGGACGCGGTGACGACCGGTTCGGTGAACAGGCCGTACAGGCGCAGGGGTTTGGCCGGCCGGTAGGCGCGGCGCGCGGGGGTGACGGCGTCGGCCGGCCGCTGTACGAGATCGAGCAGCTCCGCGAGCTCGGCGGAGAGCTCGGGCAGCCGGAACGCCGGATCCTCGGAGCGCGCCTCGCCCAGCCGGCGTGCGATCCGTACCGCGGCGGCGGAGTGCAGCTGGAGCCCGGCGAGCCGCGCGGAGTGCGCGGCATGCAGCAGCTCGGCGCGGTGAACGGCGCCGGAGCCCGTAACTCCCGTGACGAGAACCGCTGTTGCGGCGGCGCGGAGGGTGTGGAGGGCGGTCGACCGATTGGTGCCGAGACTGGTGCTGGTGCTGGTGCTGGTGCTGGTGCTGGTGCTGGTGCTGGTGCCGGCGGGGGCGGGGGCGATGGTGCTGCCCGTGGGCGCCGCGGCTTCCGCCTCCGGGGTTTTCGGTGGTGCCGCGTCCGGGGCCCCGGGCGGCGCCGTGTCCTCCGCGAGTGGCGCGAGCGAGAGGACCGCCGCGCGATGCAGGCAGGCCGGGGCCAGCAGACAGCCGCATACCGCGTCGTCCGCCCGCGCCACGATCCCGTTCGTGACTTTCAAGGTCACCGCGGTGTCCTCGTCCACCCGGACGAGGACACCGTCCGGCGTGGCCTCCACCGGCCGGCCGGACACCTTTGCCACGGCGCCGTCGAGGCGCTTGCGCAGCCGTGCCGGGAGCAGGTCGAGAGCCCCGGCCGCCACCTCGGCGGTCACTGGAGGCAGCCCCGAGGGTCCGGAAGGCAGTCCCGTAGAGGGTGTTGTGGTCACCGGTGCGTACCTCCTACGCGCTCGCCGACCCAGCGGGCCAGCTCCAGGGGACTGAGTGCCGCGACCGGCATGCCCGCAGCCACCAGCCGGCCCGCCACGCCCGCCGAGTAACGCGGCCTGCCCTCGTCGTCCAGCGAGGCGCAGCCCAGGACATGGCAGCCCGCGTCGACCAGCGTCCGTACCTCCGACAGCAGGGGGCCGACCGGTCCGCCCTCCTCGAAGTCGCTCACCAGGACGACGAGCGTGCGTGACGGCACCGTCACCAGCTCGCGCGCGTGGCGCAGGCCGCGCGCGATGCTCGTGCCACCGCCGACGCGTACCTCCAGGAGCAGGCTCAGCGGATCGTCCACCTGGTCGGTGAGGTCGAGCACCTCGGTGGAGAAGGCGATGAAATGCGTGCTCAGGGCGGGGACTCCGGCCAGTACGGACGCGGTGAGCGCGGACCAGATCGTCGAGGCCTCCATCGAGCCCGACACGTCGACGACGAGGACCAGCCGCCAGTCGGCCGACCTGCGGGCCCGGGTGCGGAAGACGGGCCGCTCCGGGAGGACCGTGACCGTGCCGGTGTCCGGGTCGCGGCGGGCGGTCGCCAGGTTCGCGCGCAGGGTGCGCGGGAGGTCGAGCGGGCCGCCGGGGCGACGGGTGGGGCGCGGATGGGCCAGGCCGGTGAGCGCGGGGCGCAGCCGGTTGGCGAGGGCCTCGGTCAACTCCCGTACGAGCCGGGCCACCAGGGGCCGCAGACGGGCGAGCTGCTGCTCGGGGAGACCGCCCGCGTAGGACAGGACGGTGCGCAGCAGCTCCACGGATGGGCGGGCCGATGCGGGGTCGAGCTCGAGTGCGGCATCGAGCCGGCCGGCGTCGGCGGCAGCGGCGAGCACCTCTTCGCGGACGCCGGGCCCGAAGAGCGCGGTGAGCTCGTCCGACCAGGCCCGTACATCGGGGTACGGAGCCTCGCTCCCGCCGCCGCCCCCGAGACCGTCACCGTCCTCGCCACGGGAGCCCTCGCCCCGCCCGTGCCCGTACAACTCGTCGAGCGCGGCGGCAACTCGCGCGGCGTCTCCCGTCAACTCCCGCCCCCGCCCGAGAAGCAACCGCCACCGCTCCCCGGCCACCGGCCCGACGCCCGCACCCTTTTCCTCAGGACCGTCCGGTCCGGCCCCCGGGGCACCGGCCGCCCCGGCCCCCGGGGCACCGGCCGCCCCGGCCCCCGGGGCACCGTCCGGTCCGGCCCCCGGGTCACCGTCCACCGGAGCACCAAGGCTCCGATGCTCCGGAGCCGGCGCACCCAACGTGCCCCGTCCCGCAGTCGCCTCGGACCGGCCCTCCCGGACCTGGGCCTCCCGGGTCAGGCCTCTTGCCGCCAGTGCCTCCCTGCCCGCCAGGTCCGCCGTCGCCAGCAGGGCCAGCGTCGCCGGGTCCGTCACCGGCCCCTGGAGGGTGCCGGCGGCCGTACCGGTGCGGTCCTCCACCACCGACAGCAGCCGGGAACGGGCCGCGGGCGCGAGCGTGTCGAAGCCCGCCCGCAGTGCGGGCAGCCGGTTCAGGAACTCCCGGTCGGGCAGCGACTCCACCCGCTCCAGCAGCGGGTCCAGCGCCTTGCCCGTCTCCAGCAGCGGGCCCGCCGCGAGCAGTGTCCCGCGCAGGAACTCCGCCAGCCCCGCGCGCAGTTCCCGCGAGGTCGCGCCGTCCGCGCGGGAGGCCAGGCGCTCCCCGAACTCTCCCGGGTCCCGCTGACCCAGCAGCACCCGTGCCGCGCCCGCCGCGCCCCGCATCAGCGGTGTCGCCCCCGAATCCAGCCGGGCCAGCGCGTCGGCGAGGCGCAGGCCGCCGCCCACCCCGGCGGCCTGGCAGGCGAGCGCGACGAGGGCGCGGGCGTCGTCCGGTGCGGTGGAGCCCGCGAGGCCGTCGAGCGCGCGGACCCCCGCCGCGGCCAGTTCCTCGTACGCCGCGTCGACGGCGTCCCGCTCCCATCCGGCGTCGAGCCCCGGCAGATGGCCGGATCTGATCCCGTCCAACAGGTCCATTCCGGCAAGCAGTTCGGGCAGCGTTCCGGTGGCCGGAAGCAGTTCGGCGGACTCCGCCAGCCGCTCCGCCGCCAGGTCCGGCAGGCCGCACCGCGCGGCCTCCGCCAGCCCGTCGACGACCTCGGCGGCGGTCGGGCCGCCCTGCCGCCGCTCATCGGCGCGCCGCTGCCGCAGCACTCCGGCGGCGGCCTGCTCGATGGTCACCCCGTGCAGGCCCGCCACATCGAGCATCGCGGCCGTCGACGGAGACCAGGCGACGGCCCAGCGTGTGGTCAGCGCGGCGGCGTCGCCGACTCCCGCGACCGCGGACTCCTCGCCGTACGGGACGCGGCAGACCGCGAGCCGTCGCAGAGTGATCTCGCGGCGCCGGTCGAGCTCGGAGCGGAGCATGTCCAGGCGCAGCTCGCGCCGCTCGGGAGCGTCCGGCACGGGCAGCTTCAGCTCGCCGAGCAGCGTCTCGACGGCGGGCCCGAGCCCGGAACGCGGTGTCCCCGGCGCCAGCCGCCCCTGCCGTCGCCCGACCAGCACCCGCTCCATGGCGGCGGCCACCACGCGGCCCCGCCCCAGCAGCCGGCCCTGCGTGAGCACGGTCTGCGCGGCCTCCGCCAGCTCGCCCCGCCCGGCCGCCGGCAGCCCGCGCAGCGACGCCAGGTCCCGGGCGACGCGGACCACTTCGCGGGCATCGGCGGGCCCGCTCGGGTGACCGGCATCCCGTACAGCCGCACATATCCGTACGGCGGTGGAGGTCAGCAGGTCGTCCAGCAGGCCGGGATCGCCCGCCGCGTGGAAAACACCGCGCTGCCACTCCGGGTCCCGGATGCCTGCGGGGTAGCCGGAACGCTCGTCGAGCAGCGCGTACGAGTACGGCACCAGCGAGGTGACGACCTCGGCGCCACCCGGCCGAGGTGACTGGGGCAGGCCGCTCTCGGCACCGGAGCCCGCCGTCAGCGCGGGCGCGTGAAACGCGCCGATCACCGCGGCCGCGCGTCGCCCCGCATGCGCGGGATCCGCCAGCCGGCGACGCATGTTCGCCTCGCGCCGCAGGTCGTACGGATCCACCGCACCCGCACCCGCGTCTGTCCGCAGTGCCCACCCCACCAGCAGTGCGGCACGCCGCAGCGCTTCGGGCCCGGAGCCGGGAGCCGTCGCCTCGACCAGCCGGTCCCACAGGTCGTCGCCCGGCCGGCCACCGGCTCTCGCACGCAGCGCCGCCGTGAGCGAGCCCGCACCGGGACCTGCCTCCCGCGCCTCCTCGTCGGCAGGACCTCGCTCCGCCAGCGGGAGATCGAACGGCACCACCTCCACGCCCGCCTCCCACGCCCAGCGGATCGCCGCCAGCTCCGGCGAGAACTCCGCGAACGGCAGAAACACCGGACCGGCGCCACCTTCGCCCCCGCTGCCCGCCAGCGCGACCGGCGGCACCGTCGCCGGGTCGGCAAGGTGCTGCAACCACGGCGCGAACTCCTCCGGCAGCTCGATGAACAGCACCTCCGGCGCCGCCTGAGCCAGCAGCGCGGGCACGGCCGCCGCGAGCGCGGGGGAATGGTGCCGCACCCCGATCAGATACGGGTCACGGCACCCGGCAAGTTCAGCCAGCGCTTCCTCCGGAGCTTGCTCAGGGGCCTGCTCAGGTGAGCTCATCGCGCAGCTCCCACAGCGTCCGCCACAGCGGTGCGCCGCCCTCGGCCCGCCGCCGCACCGGCCCGTCCCAGTACCCCAACAGCCGTGCGTGGTCGGCCGGGTCGTCCTTGCGCACCGTGCCGAGGAGATGCCCCGGCAGTGTGCGTACGACATCCCGCCCGTCGCTCAGATACGCCGCACCAAGCCCCATCGACGTGGCCACATGGACCGCCTCCGCCGTCGACATGACCGTCGACGGCCGCTCGACCTCCCAGCCCTCCGCGCTGCGCCCGGTCCGCAGATCCCGGAAGGCCGTCACCAGCGCCTCCAGCACCGTCTCGTCCACCCCGAACGGTGCGCCGGAACGCGCCAGCGCCGCCGTGGCCTGCCCGCGCACCAGCTCCGTCTCGGCGTCGAGGTCGCCGATCGGGCCGACCTCCTCGAAGTTGAAGCGGCGCTTCAGCGCGGCGGACATCTCCGAGACGCCCTTGTCACGGAGGTTGGCCGTGGCGATCAGCGTGAAGCCGGGCACGGCGTGCACGGTCCCGTCCGCTCCCTCCGTCCCCTCGGTGCCGTCCCCGCCCGTGAGTCCTGCCAGTTCCGGCACGGACATCCGGCGCTCGGAGAGCAGCGAGACCAGTGCGTCCTGCACCTCGGGCAGACAGCGGGTGACCTCCTCGATCCGGGCGACCGCGCCCCGTGTCATCGCGGTCAGCACCGGAGAGGGCACGAGGGCCTCGCGGCTCGGCCCCTTGGCGAGGAGCATCGCGTAGTTCCAGCCGTAGCGGAGCTGGTCCTCGGTGGTGCCGGCCGTTCCCTGCACGGTGAGCGTGCTGCTGCCGCACACGGCTGCGGCCAGCAGTTCGGAGAGCATGGACTTGGCCGTGCCCGGCTCGCCGACGAGCAGCAGCCCCCGCTCGCCCGCGAGTGTCACCACACACCGCTCGACCAGTGCCCGGTCACCCACGAACTTCCGTGAAACGACCAGCTGCTGCCCCTCCGCCGTCCGCAGCGGCTCGCCGTCGGAACCGCAGACGAACAGCACCGCCGCGCGTGGCGTCATCCGCCATCCCGGCGGCCTCGGCCCGCCGTCGTACGCAGCGAGGAAGCTCAGCTCCTCGCCGTACCGGTCCTCCGGCAGCTCCACCTGCCGCGCCGCGCCTCCCGCGACGCTGCTCTTCGCGACCTTGCTCTTCGCGACCCTGCTCCCCGCGCCCGCGCTCATCGCGAACCTCCTCTGCCGCCACGTCCCTTGAACTCCTCGAACCCCGGCGCATCGCCTTCCACGACCCGCCGCCATGCCGCCGCGTACAGCTGCGCCACCGGACGGTCCGGCACCACGAAGCCGTACAGATCCCACGGCACGATCGCCGTCTTCCAGCTCTCCGCCGGCAGCCGCGGTGTCTTCTGCTCCAGCCAGCCGCCGGGCAGGAAGAGCGAACGCCCGGCGCGCGCCCGCTTTGCCTCCACCACCAGGTCGGTGGCGGCCAGTTCGGCCCGCGCCTTCTTGAGCCGGGCAGGCTTCCAGCCGGTCCACTCCGCCTGATTGCGGTCGGTCGGATCGGGCAGGGCCAGCAGCATCAGATAGAGCGCGGCCGCGTCCTCGGAGAGGCCGAACCGCTCCGCCGCCGCTGTCACCAGCTCCGGCACGCTGTGCGGCGGATACTGCGCCGCCCCCGCCTGCCCGTCGGCCGTGACCAGCGCCGTGAACTCCTCGCTCAGCACCGTACGCAGCGCCTTCAGCGCCGGCTTCTCGCCCGCCGTCGCGGCCAGCTGCTTCAGCGCCGGATGGTCCGGACCTCCGCTCGCGCCGTCCACGAGGGCCGCCGACCGCACCCACACCGAATCCCACTCCGAGCGGTACCGCATCGGCGCAAGCACCACCGCGTCCGAGACCTCGACCAGCCCGTCCTTCGCACTGTCGCGCTTCAGCGGCAGTCCATACGCCTCCCGCAGCCGCACCGAGGTCGCGCTGCCCTCCGTGTCCCAGTCCACGCCGAGGTCCAGCAGCAGCCCGGGGTCGGCGAGCCGCTCACGCACCATCCGCAGCGTGACCGGCAGGACCGCGCGCAGCGGATCGCCGTACGGCAGCCGGTACGCGAGCCAGCGCAACATGGCCACATAAGTACTCAGCGTGGATCCGGTGAGCAGCTTCTCCGGCTCCGCCGGGACCAGCCCGTCGTCGCCGTGCCGCTGCTCGGTACGGCCGGTGAGCTCGGTCTTCGCCTCGGGGTTGAGCGCGTGGTCGAGGATCGGTCCTGTCCCGATCTCGGCCACCGCCCGTGTGATCAGCCAGGCGGGCGCGACGCGCCGCTTGCCGCGCGCCGCCAGCCAGGCCCGGGTGAGCGGCTCCAGATCGAACCCCTTCGTCCACAGCTCCGCCACCCGCTGTGCCTCGGCCGGAACCAACAGACCGGTGTACAGCTGCCGTTCCGCGGGTGACAGCGAGCCCAGCACTCCTCGCCCGGCCTGCGCCTCGGCGCTCTTCGCTCCCAGCGGCGCCAGATACTCGGCGGAGAGCAGCCCGTGCCGGCCGTACGTGGTGACGCCCGGCAGCCCGAGCAGCAGCAGCGCACCCGTGACCGCGCCGACGCCGACCTCCTCGGCGAACTCCTGTGCCTGCTCCGGCCGGTACTGCAGCGGGCCGTGTTCCCGTATCCCGTCCACCATCCGGCGCACCGAGGCCGCCCGCAGCGGATCGTCGGCCGCGCCCAGCACATCCGACTCGGCGAGCGTGAAGTCGTCCCAGGCGCCGAAGGCCCCGGCCGGGTCGTACTCGATGCCGTTCCAGTACGCGTACTTGTCCTCGATCCGCTGACAGGCGACGATCAGCAGCCGCCGCGCCCCCGAGTGCCGGACCTCACCCAGCAGTTGATCGCTGTGGGAGGGCCGCGCGATCCGCAGCTGCACGATCCGCAGCCGTCCGCGCGGATCGACGAGTACCGCGTCGCCGTCCGCCCGTACCTCCAGCACCGCGTCGAGGAACTCCAGCAGCGCCGCGCGGTCCGTCTCACTCGTCGTCGGGGAGGCCGCACGTACGGCGAGCGCCGACATACCGGGCCCCGGAAGCGTCAGCCACCCCACGCCGGTGCCCGTCAGCGGCACCTTCCCGGCGCCGGTCTCAGGTGCCAGCACCCGTTGCAGCAACCGGAGTTGGTTCACGCACGTGGTGGTGTCCCGCTCCCAGTAGCGGTGGTGGCCATAGAAGTGCCGGGAGCCCATGAAGCCGTCGAATGCTTCGCGCAGCGCGCCGTCGAGCGCATGCCGTACCCGCTGCTCCTGCGCCTCGGCCGCGTCCGGCTTCTGCCGCTCCTTGGCCGCCCGCTCGGCGAACACACCGATGCGCTTGCCGTGCCGTACCGCCTCCTCGACCAGACCGGCCACGCCCGCGACCAGCCCGGGATGGGTGACCTCCGGCAGCAGTCTCCGTACGGCCGCGTCCGGCTTCGCACCGTCCGAGACAGCGCTCAGAAGTGCCTTCGCGTCCGCCTCCGTCACCGCCCGCAGAGCCGCCGAACCCCGCTCGTCGCGCGGCCGCAGCGCATGCCAGTAGGCGATCGGCGGAACCAGCGGTGTACCCGCCGCGTGTGCCCCGCCCCGGTCGCCCTCCTTGAACATGGCCAGGCAGATGCCCTCGGAGTCGTACAGCGCGAGCTGCCCGTCGAAGCCGCGCGACTCGCGCGGATGCAGTGCGGCCCCGCCCGGCAGCCGCAGCGGCGGCAGCGGAATGCCGTGCGTGAGGTGCTCGACGCTGCTGCCTCGCGGGAGCTCCACCGCCGGACTGCGGCTGCCGTCCACCGAGCAGGCGGTGAGCGTCCGCGCCTGCGCGTCGTACCGCACCCACCAGCCGAGCAGCCCGTCCTTGCTGCCGAACGGCGAGGACTCCAGGCCCGGTTGTACGGGCAGCAGCCGGCAGGCCCTCTCCAGCAGGCTGCACTGTCCGTGCGCGCTGCCCGCTCCTTCGGCGAGCGCCGAGTCGAAGAAGGCCGGCAGCGAGATCCGGCCCCTGCGGGCCGACTCGGGGTCGTAGTCCCACCACTGGCCCTGGTGCAGCACCCACACCGAGATGCCGTCCGAGGCGACCGGCCGCTGCTCCGCCGCGAACGAGGTGTCGCCCGCGTGGACGGGCCGCCCGCCGAAGGTGCGGCTGCCGTCGGGCAGTGCCAGCGTCGGATTCTGGAACGAGGTCCAGTGGTCCCTCAGGTCGCCGTCCGGCTTGAACACCTCGGCGGGCCGTCCCGACCAGCGCGCCCGCCGGTCGGCGCCATGGCCGTTGGCGACCAGCCACTGGCCGCCCACATAGCGGACCGTCGGCACATCCCAGGAGGACGACGACCGCACCGGCAGCGTGAGTGTCTGCCGGTCCAGCACGCCGTTCGGCCCCACCGCCGCGACGCGCGTCCCGACCCGGACGACCAGCGCGGGCCAGGCGTCCGCGAGCCGGTACCACTCGTCGGCCAGATAGCCGTGCCGCTGCCCGGAGGCCATGGGATTGACCTTGCCGAGCTCCGGAAGCGCCTCCTCCAGCGCGGGCCAGCCCAGCTCGTCGAGAATGCCCGCGCGCAGTGTGCGGGCCAGCGCACCGGCCGGGGAGACGGCGGCGATACGGTCCACGGCCTCGGGCGCCGCCGCCAGGACGGACGGTGCGGAGAACTTCGTCAGCCGGCCCAACAGGCCGTCAAGACCCGGCAGTCCGAGCGGCTGCGACAGATCCTCGGCCCGGTCGGCCAACCAGCCCGCGAGCACCGCGCGCAGCGCCGGATGGTCCGCGATCCGGTTCAGCTGCGCCGACGCCTCGTTGGTGCCGGCCGCCCGCTCCACGCCGCCACGCAGCAGCGGCGCAAACCGTGAATCGGCAGCCAGCGCCGTCAGATCCCTGCGCCCCTCACCCTCGTCGGACAGCCACGGCCCCAGCTCCAGGTTCTCCATCGCGTCCGACGGCGCCTCGACCGGCACCCCCAGGGCCAGACACGCGTCGAGGAGATCCAGGTCGACGGTGGTGCGCCAGCCGCCGCCGCGCAGTAGCTGCAGCGGTGTGCCGTCCGCGACCAGCCGGTCCGCCAACCGCTCCACCAGGGCCAGTTCGGCCGCGAGCCGCTTCATGCCGCGCCAGCCCCGCTGCCGGTGCCTGGCCCAGGCCGACAGCCACTCGGCCGCCGGAACCGTCCCGTCCAGCAGCAGCCCGATGGCCCCGCACCGGTCCAGCAGCGACAGCCAGGCCTCGTCGAACTCCGCCGGGCTGTCGCCCCCCACCGCCGGCAGCAGCGCCAGCAGCCGCTCCCGTACCGCCATATCCTCGGCTGCGATATGAGCCAGGGCCGGCAGCGCCGACTTCCAGAAGCTCGCCGCCGCGCGGTTCATCGCCCCGGTGTGGATGATCTCCGCGATCAGCGCACGCTCCTCGGCGGCCGCGTCCAGACCCGCGCCCTTCGCGAGGCGCCGCAGATCCTCCACCATGCCCGCGTACGGAGTGAGTCCGGCCGCGCACCGCTCCAGCGACACCGTCCTGAACTGCGCGTACGCCTCCGGTGACGCCAGCCGGGCCGCCAGCCCCTTGGCGTACTCCCGCAGCGCCTTGCCGCTCAGTGCGCCCGCACCCGCGAACTCCAGGAAGACCTCCCGCAGCCGCTCCTCGTCGACCGCCAGTGCGTGCCGCTGCTCCGCCGCCCGCGCCTTGCCGAAGAACACCGCGGCGTGCTGCCGCGACTCGGCGGCCAGGAACAGCCGCGCCGCCTGCTCGTAGAAGGTCGGCAGGAAGTGCGGTACGGAACGGTCCAGCCGCGCACCGATCTCGTCGAAGCCCTCCTTGGCGAGCCCCGGCTTGGTCGTGACGAGCCGCGCGAGCCGTTCCATCTCCTTGACCACGGCGAGCGCGTGATGCCCGTTCTCCGGGTCGTGGACCAGTGTCCAGGCGGGGAAGCCGAGCGACTGCCGCTTCACCCGTCCCACCGGCGCCGACCCGGAAGGGGCGAAGCCCAGATACTCCAGGGCGAGATCCTCTGCGGGGCCGATCGCCTCCGGGACCAGCCGCACCACCGTGCGCCCATCGAGCGCCGGATGTCCGTACGCCCGCGCCGTCAGCTCGTCGCCCTGAGCCTGTACCTGTCCCTCGTCGCCAGGTCCCGCACTGTCGTCCGCGCCGAGCGGCAGCACCGCCCCGGCCTCCAGCAGTCCGTTCACCGTTCCCCCTGCCGTGCTTCCCGCGCCGCTCACAGCAGCCCCTCCTCGTCACCCGCGGCCACCCGGCCCGCGTACACCAGCGCGGCCATCCGCTCGCCCTCCGACCAGGCGACCGGCCCCACCTCGGCGAGCGGCAGCCGCCGGCCGTCCTTGTCCCGCCACTCCAGCGGGCCGGTCAGCGCCTCCAGATCCGGATAGTCGTCCCCCAGCCAGTACGCCGCCTCGAGCGACCGGCCTTCCTCCACCAGAGGGCAGACCGCCTGGCCGCCGCGCACCCGGTAGCCGAGCGAGACCGCGCGCGTCGTGGCGTGCCGCAGCTGCTCGAACTTTCCGTTGGCGTACGCCTGCCAGTCGTGGCCCCGCACGTCCTCGGGCCGCCGCCACACCTCGCGGAACAACTGCTCCACGCCTTGCTCGACCCCCAGCTCCACCGCGAACTCCCGCAGATCGTCGAGGTCTTCGAGGAGCACGGGATGCGGGATCAGCACGGTCTCGCAGTCCAGCCGCACCGAGTCGCCGTCCAGATCGACGATCCCCGCGCCCTTCTGCGCATCCGCGTCCCGCAGAAACCCGGCGCGCTCCATGTCGGCCGTCCCGTCCGCCGCCACCGGTGCCACCACAAGATCGCGCAGCGCCGTCTGCCACGCCGTGTCCGGCCACACCCGGGCCAACAGCCCCACCGGCACCGGCAGCGAGCGCACCAGCCAGGTGTCCACCTGCTCGCGGCAGTCCCGTTCGTGCCGCTCCAGCCACTCGGCCAGCTGCCGCAGCCGCACGACCTCGGCGTCGTCCCGCAGTTTCGCCGGCACTTGCTTCAAAGCGCGCCCGGCAGCGTTCCTGCACAGCACCTTGGTGCCGTCCAACGTGACGGCGTATCCGCCGCTCTCCGTCTCGATCCAGCCCATGGCAAGACCGCCTCCCCGACGTTCCGGTTCCGATGTCGATCACAGTAGGTGACGGGTCTGACAACGCCGCCGGGCAGCCGGTGAGCCCGTGGAAAACACCCGTCACCCTCACGCAACGACCCGGCAACCTGCGCCCGTCAGGATCGGTTCATGACGGAGTCGGCACACGTTCGTGAGTCTCTGCCCCTCGACACCACCGCGCAGCTTCTTACGCGCATCACGGCCCAGCTCGGCACCCAGCTCAGCCACGTCACACTGAACGGAACCCGCAGGCCCATGCCCCCGACCGACCGGCCGCCCACCCTCGTCGCAGTCGCCCACGGCAGCCGCGACCCGCGCGCCCTGCGCGTCGTGACCACGCTCCTCGACCGGGTCCGCGAACTGCGTCCCGGGCTCGATGTCCGCCTCGGCCACATCGAGCTGAACGAGCCGCTGCTCTCCGCCACGCTCGCCACGCTCGGCGGCGAAACCCGCGAAACCCGCGAAACCCGCGAGGTGCGCGAGGTGCGCGACGGGCTGAGCGGAGCCAGAGCCGTCCTTGTACCGCTGATGCTGAGCCGCGGCTACCACGTCAAGCACGATCTGCCGCAGGCCGCCGCGGCCGTCCCCGGCGCGGACATACGCATAGCCGCCCCGCTCGGCCCGCACCCCCTCCTCGTCGAGGTGCTCTGCTCCCGTCTCGCCGACGCGGGCTGGCGCCCCGAGGACGGCACCAGCCGCAGCGCCGGAGTCGTCCTGGCCGCCGCCGGATCCCGTGACCCGGACTCGGTCGCCGACGCCCGCCGCACCGCCGACCAGCTCAGCGAGCGCCTCGGCGGCGTGCCCGTCGTCCCCGCGTACGCCTCCGCCGTCTCGCCCACCGTCCCGGCGGCCGTGCGCGCGCTCACCGCCCGTGGCCGCCACCGGATCGCCGTCGCCTCCTACTTCGCGTCCCCCGGCCTCTTCGCCACCCGCAGCGCCGCCGTCGCGCCCTGGATCGCCGCCGCCCCGCTCGGTGCGCACCCGGCCCTGGCCCGGCTGCTGCTTCAGCGTTACGACGAGGCCGTGACCACTGCGTACGCCCCTCAGCGGCGCGAACTCACTCCGGCGTAGCCCGCCCGCAGCCCCCCGGCTGTCACCGGCTCCGGTTACCTTCGGTGCATGGAAGGCACCACCAGCACCACCTCATACGACCCCGCCGGCCACGACGTGTACGACGAGGCTGCCACCGCGCGCTGGGCCACCGAGCCCGACAAGCGTCCGGGCCGCACGGCCTTCCAGCGGGACCGCGCGCGCGTGCTGCACTCCTCCGCGCTGCGCCGCCTCGCCGGCAAGACCCAGGTGGTGACCCCCGGCACGCGCAACCAGGCATGGGACGCCAGCCCGCGCACCCGGCTCACCCACTCCCTGGAATGCGCCCAGGTCGGACGGGAACTGGGCGCGGCGCTCGGCTGCGACCCCGATCTGGTGGAGGCCGCCTGCCTGGCCCACGACATGGGCCATCCGCCCTTCGGGCACAACGGCGAGCAGGCGCTCAACGACTTCGCCAAGGACTGCGGCGGCTTCGAGGGCAATGCCCAGTCGCTGCGGCTGCTGACCCGTATCGAGCCCAAGCGGTTCGTCCACAGCGAGGCCGTGACATCATCCGCCGCCGCGGCGGGCGGCGAACTGGTCAGCGTCGGCCTCAACCTCACCCGGGCAGCCCTGGACGCCGCCACCAAATACCCCTGGCCGCGCGGCGGCCACCCCACCGATCCCGGCTCGGGCAAATTCGGCGTGTACGAGGACGATCTGCCGGTCTTCGAATGGGCCCGCCAGGGCGCGCCGGCGTACCGCAAATGTTTCGAGGCCCAGGTCATGGACTGGTCCGACGACGTGGCGTACTCCGTGCACGATTTCGAGGACGGTCTGCACGCCGGCCATCTCGACCCCCATCTCCTCCTCGCCGAGCCGGAGCGGAGCGACATCTGGGCGGTGGCGATCGGACGGTATGTACCTCAGGACACCGATCCGCAGGAGCTGGCCGAGGCCCTCGACCGGCTCGTCGGCCAGGAGTGGTGGCCGCACCACTACGACGGCTCGGCCGTCGCACAGGCCCGGCTGAAGGACGCGACGAGCCAGCTCATCGGCCGTTTCTGTCTCGCCGCCGAGGCCGCGACACGTCAGGCGTACGGATCGGGGCGGCTCACGCGGTACGCCGCCGAGCTGGTCGTCCCGCGCGCCACCCGCAACGAATGCGCGGTACTCAAGGCCGTCGCCGACCGCTATGTCATGCAGCGCGCCGAACAGGAGGCCATCCGCGCCGATCAGCGCATCGTGCTGGCCGAGCTGGCCGAGGCGCTCACGGCCCGTGCCCCCGAGAGCCTCGACCCGCAGTTCCGTGCCCTGTTCGTCGCCGCGCCGGACGACCGGGCGCGCAAGCGGGTGATCGTCGACCAGCTCGCGTCCCTCACGGACGCATCCGCGCGTACGCTCCACACCCAGCTCACGGCCCGCCGCTGAGCAGCCCGGAGCGCCTTGGCGGCGCCTGGGCGGCACGTCCGAGATGGCACGCCCGGGGACCACTCCCTCTTCCGCCATCACGCTCCGTGCGGGACGCTCGCTGAAGGCTGAACGGCGTAGAAGCAAAGAGGAGGCATCAAGTGGTCGACGCACATCGGACATTCGTCATCGTCGGCGGTGGACTGGCCGGAGCCAAGGCCGCCGAGACCCTCCGCGCCGAAGGGTTCACCGGACGAGTGATCCTCATCGGTGACGAGCGCGACCACCCCTATGAACGCCCGCCCCTGTCCAAGGGCTATTTGTCGGGCAAGGAGGAGCGCGACAGCGTCTTCGTCCATGAACCCGCCTGGTACGCGCAGGCCGACGTCGAACTGCACCTCGGCCAGACCGTCGTCGCCATCGACCGCGACGCCAAGTCCGTACGGATGGGCGAGGGCACCGTCCTCCACTACGACAAACTCCTGCTCGCCACCGGCGCCGAGCCGCGCCGCCTCGACATCCCCGGCACCGACCTGGCCGGCGTCCACCATCTGCGCCGCCTCGCCCATGCCGACCGGCTGCGCCAGGTGCTCACGGCCCTGGGCCGCGACAACGGCAGGCTGGTCATCGCGGGTGCGGGCTGGATCGGTCTGGAGGTCGCGGCGGCCGCCCGCGGCTACGGCGCCGAGGTCACCGTCGTCGAACCGGAGGCCACCCCGCTGCACCGGGTCATCGGCCCGGAGCTGGGCCAGGTCTTCACCGAGCTGCACCGTGAGCACGGTGTCCGCTTCCACTTCGGCGCCCGCCTGACCGAGATCACCGGGCAGGACGGCATGGTGCTCGCTGTCCGTACCGACGACGGCGAGGAACACCCGGCCCACGACGTCCTCGCCGCGATCGGCGCCGCCCCCCGCGCCGCACTCGCCGAAAGCGCCGGCCTCGCGCTCGCCGACCGGGGCCACGGCGGCGGTATCGCCGTCGACGCGGGCCTGCGCACCTCCGACCCCGACATCTATGCCGCGGGCGACGTCGCGGCCGCCCACCATCCGCTCCTCGACTCCCGGCTGCGCGTGGAGCACTGGGCGAACGCCCTCAACGGCGGCCCCGCCGCCGCCCGCGCGATGCTCGGCCAGGACGTTTCGTACGACCGCATCCCGTACTTCTTCTCCGACCAGTACGACCTGGGCCTGGAGTATTCCGGCTGGGCGCCGCCCGGCTCCTACGACCAGGTCGTTCTCCGCGGCGACGTCGGAAAGCGGGAGTTCATCGCGTTCTGGCTGAAGGACCGCAGGGTGCTTGCCGGGATGAACGTCAATGTGTGGGACGTCACCGATCCCATCCAGCAGCTGATCCGCAGCGGAACACCCGTGGACTCCGAGGCCCTCGGCGACCCGTCCGTACCGCTCACTTCCCTCAACAGCTGACGGGAGTGTCACAGCGCCACCGTAGACTTCACGCGTGGCAGGCAGGATCAACGATGACGACGTGAAGGCGGTACGGGACGCGGTCCCGATCGACGCCGTCGTTTCCGAGTACCTCCAGCTGCGCAATGCCGGCGGCGGAAACCTCAAGGGCCTCTGCCCCTTCCACGACGAGAAGTCCCCCTCCTTCCAGGTCAGCCCGAGCAAGGGTCTCTTCCACTGCTTCGGCTGCCAGGAGGGCGGCGACACGATCGCCTTCGTGATGAAGATCGACCATCTCTCCTTCTCGGAGACGGTCGAGCGCCTCGCCGCGACGGCGGGCATCACCCTGCGCTACGAGGAGGGCGGGTACAACCCCACTCATCAGCGCGGCGAGCGCATCCGCCTGGTGGAGGCGCACAAGATCGCGGCGCAGTTCTACATCGAGCAGCTGGAGACCGGCTCCGAGGCCGAGACCGGCCGCAAGTTCCTCGCCGAGCGCGGCTTCGACCAGGCCGCGGCCCAGCACTTCAGCGTCGGCTACAGCCCGCAGGGCTGGGACCACCTCACCCGCTTCCTGCGCGGCAAGGGCTTCAGCGACAAGGAGCTGATCCTCTCCGGCCTCTCCCAGGACGGCCGCCGCGGCCCCATCGACCGCTTCCGCGGCCGACTGATGTGGCCGATCCGCGACATCTCCGGCGATGTCGTCGGCTTCGGCGCGCGCAAGCTGTACGAGAGCGACAACGGCCCGAAGTACCTCAATACGCCTGAGACGGGCATCTACAAGAAGTCCCAGATGCTGTACGGCATCGATCTCGCCAAGAAGGAGATCGCCAAGACCAGCAGGGCCGTGGTCGTCGAGGGCTACACCGACGTCATGGCCTGCCATCTCGCCGGCGTCACCACCGCCATCGCGACCTGTGGCACGGCCTTCGGCGGCGACCACATCAAGATCCTTCGCCGGCTGCTGATGGACAACGCCACCGCCGAGGTCATCTTCACCTTCGACGGCGACGCGGCAGGCCAGAAGGCCGCGCTGCGCGCCTTCGAGGACGACCAGAAGTTCGCCGCGGAGACCTCCATCGCGATCACGCCGGGCGGTATGGACCCCTGCGAGCTGCGCCTCGCGGAGGGCGACGACGCGGTGCAGAAGCTGGTCGAAACCCGCACGCCGCTCTTCGAGTTCGCGATCCGCCACAGCGTGATGCGCCACAACCTCGAGACGCCCGCGGGCCGGGCCGCCGCGCTGGACGAGTCCGCGCCGATCGTCGCCGGCATCAAGAACATCGCCATCCAGCACGAGTCGGCGGTGCAGCTCGCCGGCATCCTCGGCATCCTCGACACCCAGTTCGTCGTCAAGCGCGTCGCCCAGCTCGCGCGCTGGGCCCGCGACCGCGGCGGCCGCGGCCCGGCGACGCCGTCCCGCGCCCCGCAGTCGTACGAGCAGCAGGGCGCCCCGCGGACCCCGGCGGGCCCCGCCCTCAATCTGCGCAGCCCCGCCCACCGCACCGAACGCGAGCTGCTCAAGCTCGCGCTCCAGCACCCGGGCCTGGTCTCCCCGGCCTTCGACGCGTACGGCGGCGACGAGTTCACCGCCCCGCCGTACGCCGCGGTCCGCCAGACCATCGCGGAGGCGGGCGGTGCCGAACAGGGCACCCAGGACAGCCCCGACTACCTCGCCCGGGTCCGCGACGCCGCACCGAACGACACGGTGCGCGCCATGGTCACCGAGCTCGCCGTGGAAGCCATCCACGCCAGGACGGTCGACGAGACCTACGCCGGCACCCAGTTGGTCCAGGTCCGCCTGCGCGCGGTCGACCGCCGCATCGGCGACGTCCAGGGCACCCTCGCCCGCCTCGGCCCGAACGCCGACCCGGAGCACCACACGGCCGTGGCGAACGAACTCTGGGTGCTCCAGCAGTACGCCCAGTCCCTCCGCAACCAGGGCGCGGACGCTCTCTAGCCCATCTCCAGCCCATCTCCGGCCCCCGCAGATCCCCCTTCGGTAACCACCCGGTCACGCACGGGACTCAAAAAGTCACCGCACGCCCCTCGTGGCAGCGATGTGTCGTACCCCACACTGGGGTGCGGTGCCTGAGTCCTCGGAGCGCGGCCGGTCCACCCACAGTGGGCCCCTGACCCCCGCGGATCCGCTCATCGTGTACGGGACGGAAAGCGGCCCGGCCGCCTCCGTCCCGCTGCCGCACGCCCCCGAACCGGCAGCGATCACCCTGGAGGTCGCCCCCGTGCAGACCCAGACCCTGACCGAGACCGACTCTGTCGCGGCCGTCTCCGCGCAGGTCCCCGCGCAGAGCCGGGCCGTACATCACCCCGAGGCGGTACCAGAAGCGGTCCCGGAGACCGTTGTCGAGGATCCGGTGGAAGTGCCCGTACCTCCCGAGTCGCGGGCCGGCAGCCGGGCGGACAGCGGTGGGCCCTCGTCCGATCTCTTCCGGCAGTATCTGCGGGAGATCGGCAGGATTCCCCTGCTCACGGCCGTCGAGGAGGTCGATCTCGCGCGTCGCGTCGAGGCAGGCCTGTTCGCCGAGGAGAAGCTTGTCAGCACTCCCGACCTGGACTCCCAACTCGCCATCGACCTGGACAAGTTGGTCGTCATGGGCCGGATGGCCAAGCGCCGGCTGATCGAGGCCAACCTCCGGCTCGTCGTCTCCGTCGCCAAGCGCTATGTCGGCCGCGGACTGACCATGCTCGACCTCGTCCAGGAGGGAAACCTGGGCCTGATCAGGGCAGTCGAGAAGTTCGACTACGCCCGCGGCTACAAGTTCTCGACCTATGCGACCTGGTGGATCCGCCAGGCCATGTCCCGGGCCCTCGCGGACCAGGCACGCACCATCCGGGTGCCGGTCCATGTCGTCGAGCTGATCAACCGGGTCGTACGGGTCCAGCGCCGGATGCTCCAGGAGCGCGGCTACGAACCCACCCCCGAAGAGGTTGCCATCCACCTCGACCTGCCCTCCGAGCGGGTCAGCGAGGTGCTGCGGCTCGCCCAGGAGCCGGTCTCCCTGCACGCCCCGGTGGGGGAGGAGGACGACGTCGCACTCGGCGATCTCATCGAGGACGGCGACGCCGCGTCCCCCGTGGAGTCCGCCGCCTTCCTGCTGCTGCGCGAGCACCTCGAGGCGGTCCTCTCCACCCTCGGCGAGCGCGAACGGAAAGTCGTCCAGCTGCGGTACGGACTGGCCGACGGCCGGCCGCGCACGCTCGAAGAGATCGGCCGGATCTTCGGCGTGACACGCGAACGTATCCGCCAGATCGAATCCAAGACCCTCAACAAGCTGCGCGACCACGCCTTCGCCGACCAACTCCGCGGCTACCTGGACTGATGCGCCTCCATCGCCGGCGAGGCCTGAGTTTCCCGCACTGGCGGCAAACTCAAGCCCGTCCGGCGTTTGAGGACACGGCCGAAGGCCGTACGCGGTCCGGGTCGACCCGAAATCCAGTCCCGTCGGCGATGGAAGCGCGGGGCCCGGCCGCGGAGCCCCAGGCCTACGCGCCCTCGCCCGAAGCGCCCGATGCGTCCGAAGCCCCCGGCTCGCGCTTCTTACGCGCTGCATCGATCCCCGCGCCGACGGCGACCCCGAGGCACATCCCCAGCCCAAGTCCCAGTCCCAGGTTGTCGAAGACGAACAGTCCGAGGACGATCCCGGGGCCCAGCCCCAGCGACAGCCCCGCCGCTGTAGCCGTACCCACCGGGCTCCCCTTGCCTGCTTTGCCGTCCTTCGCGTTGTTCTCCATGCGTGTGGTCCTCCCCGTGTTCCCCGTCATGTGCCGGTGCTTCAGTCGACCTTGGCCACCGCCTGCGCGAACTGGGCCGCGTACAGGCGCGCATACGCGCCCGCGGCCGCCAGCAGCCCGTCATGCGTGCCCTGTTCGACGATCGAGCCGTTCTCCATCACCAGGATCACATCCGCGTCCCGGATCGTGGAGAGCCGGTGCGCGATGACAAAGCTCGTACGCCCGTGGGCCAGGCGCGCCATCGCCTTCTGGATGAGCACCTCGGTACGGGTGTCGACCGAGCTGGTCGCCTCGTCGAGCACCAGGATCACCGGGTCGGAGAGGAACGCGCGTGCGATGGTGATCAGCTGCTTCTCGCCCGCGCTCACGCCCGAGCCCTCGTCGTCGATCACCGTGTCGTAGCCGTCGGGCAGGGTCCGTACGAACCGGTCCGCGTGGGCGGCCCGCGCCGCCTCCTCGATCTCCTCCCGGGTCACCTCGCGGGAGGCTCCGTAGGCGATGTTCTCCGCGATGGTGCCGCCGAACAGCCAGGTGTCCTGGAGCACCATGCCTATCCCGGACCGCAGTTCCTCGCGTGACATCTTCGCCACGTCCACGCCGTCCAGACTGATCCGGCCGCCCGTCACCTCGTAGAACCGCATCAGCAGATTCACCAGCGTGGTCTTGCCCGCACCGGTCGGCCCGACGATCGCGACCGTGTGACCGGGCTCGACGCTCAGCGACAGATCCTCGATGAGCGGCTTCTCCGGCTCGTACCGGAAGGCCACCTTGTCCAGCGACACCTGACCGCGCAGCTGCTCCGGCCGCTCGACCGAGGAGGAGTCCGGCTCCTGCTCCTCCGCGTCCAGCAGCTCGAAGATCCGCTCGGCCGAGGCGACGCCCGACTGCACCATGTTCGCCATCGACGCGACCTGCGTCAGCGGCATCGAGAACTGGCGCGAGTACTGGATGAACGCCTGCACATCGCCGATCGACAGCGACCCGGACGCGACCCGCAGCCCGCCGACGACCGCCACCAGCACATAGTTGAGGTTGGAGACGAAGAACATCAGCGGCTGCATGATGCCGCTGTTGAACTGGGCCTTGAAACCGGCCTCGTACAGCGCCTCGTTCTGCTCGGCGAAGGCCTGCGCCGACTCGTCCTGCCGTCCGAAGATCTTCACCAGCGCATGGCCGGTGTACATCTCCTCGATATGGGCGTTGAGCTTGCCCGTGGACTTCCACTGCTGCACGAACTGCGGCTGCGAACGCTTGCCGACCTTCGTTGCCACAAAGACCGACACCGGCACCGTCACCAGCGCGACCAGCGCCAGCAGCGGCGAGATCCAGAACATCATCGCCAGCACACCCAGGATGGTCAGCAGCGAGTTGATCAGCTGTCCCATGGTCTGCTGCATGGTCTGCGAGATGTTGTCCATGTCGTTCGTCGCCCGGCTGAGCACCTCGCCGCGCTTGGCCCGGTCGAAGTACGACAGCGGCAGCCGCGACAGCTTCGCCTGTACGTCCGCGCGCATCCGGTACATCGTCCGGTTGATCACCCGGATCGACATCCGCGTCGACACCAGCATCAGCAGCCCGGCGGCCACGTACACCGCCAGCGCGATCAGCAGCACCTTGCCCACGGCGTCGAAGTCGATGCCGTTGCCGGGCGTGAAGTCCACCCCGGAGAGCATGTCGGCCAATCCGCCGCTGCCCCTGTCCCGCAGGCTCTCGATCGCCTGGTCCTTGCTGGTCCCGGCCGGCATCCCACGGCCGACGACCCCTGCGAAGACCAGGTCCGTCGCCTGCCCCAATATCTTCGGGCCGACCACCGAGAACGCGACGCTCAGCACACCCGCGCCGAGCATCGTCCACAGCGTGGCCCGCTCCGGCGCGAGCTGCCGCAGCAGCCGCTTGCCCGAGCCCTTGAAGTCCATGGACCGCTCGGTGGGGCCCATCATCATGCGTCCGCCCGGCCCGCTCATGCGGCCTCAGCCTCCGTCAGCTGCGAGAGCACGATCTCGCGGTAGGTCTCGTTGCTCTCCATCAGCTCGTGATGGCTTCCCGTCCCCACGACCTGCCCCTCGTCCAGAACCACGATCCGGTCGGCGTCACGGATGGTGGACACCCGCTGGGCGACGATCACCACGGTCGACTCCGCGGTCTCGAGCGCCAGCGCCCGGCGCAGCGCCGCGTCCGTGGCGTAGTCCAGCGCCGAGAAGGAGTCGTCGAAGAGATAGATCTCGGGCCGCTGCACCAGTGTCCTGGCGATCGCAAGCCGCTGCCGCTGGCCGCCGGAGACATTGGTCCCGCCCTGCGCGATCGGCGCGTTCAGCCCCGCTTCCAGCTCCCGTACGAAGTCGGCGGCCTGCGCCACCTCGAGGGCCTGCCACAGCTCCTCGTCGCTCGCGCCGGGTTTGCCGTACCGCAGATTGGTGGCCACGGTCCCGGAGAAGAGATACGGCTTCTGGGGCACGAGCCCCACCGTCTTCGCCATCAGCGCCGGATCGAGTTCACGCACATCCACGCCGTCGACGAGCACCTCGCCGCCCGTCACATCGAACAGCCGCGGTACGAGCCCGAGCAGCGTCGACTTGCCGCTGCCCGTCGACCCGATGATCGCGGTCGTCTCGCCGGGCCGCGCCACCAGTTCGATGCTCCGTAGCACCGACTCCTCGGCCCCCGGGTAGCGGAACTCGACGTTCCGTACCTCCAGATGCCCGTGCCTGCGCAGCTGCCGTACCGGCTCGGTCGGCGGCACCACGCTCGAATCCGTGCCCAGGACCTCCTCGATCCGCTCGGCACAGACCTCGGCGCGCGGCACCATCATGAACATGAAGGTGGCCATCATCACGGCCATCACGATCTGCATCAGATACGCGAGGAACGCGGTCAGCGCGCCGATCTGTATGGCGCCGCTGTCGATCCGGTGCGCACCGAACCAGACGACCGCGATGGACGACACATTCACCACCGTCATGACGGTCGGGAACATCAGCGCCATCAGCCGGCCGGTGGACAGCGACACATCCGTGAGCTCGTTGTTGGCCTCGCGGAAGCGCTCCTTCTCGTACTCGTCCCGTACGAAGGCGCGAATGACGCGGTTGCCGGTGATCTGCTCCCGCAGCACCCGGTTCACGGTGTCCAGGCGCTCCTGCATGGTGCGGAACAGTGGCCGCATCTTCTTGACGATCAGCGACACCGCGATGCCCAGCACCGGCACCACGGCCAGCAGCACCGCCGACAGCGGCACGTCCTGGCCGAGCGCCATGATGATGCCGCCGACGCACATGATCGGCGCCGACACCATCAGCGTGAACGCCATCAGGACCAGCATCTGCACCTGCTGGACGTCATTGGTCGTACGCGTGATCAGCGACGGTGCACCGAACTGCCCGACCTCCCGTGCGGAGAAGCTCTGCACCCGGTCGAAGACGGCCGCGCGGACGTCCCGCCCGAGCGCGGCTGCGGTCCGTGCGCCGTAGAAGACCGCTCCCATATTGCAGAACACCTGGACGACGCTGACGGCGATCATGAGCGCGCCGAGTTCCAGGATGTAACCCGTGTCCCCCTTCACGACACCGTTGTCAATGATGTCCGCGTTCAGGGTGGGCAGATAGAGGGTGGCGCTGGTCTGCAGCAGCTGGAGAGCTACGAGCAGGGCGATGGGTTTCTTGTACGGACGCAGGTGCGTCCGCAGTAGTCGTATTAGCACACGCAGTCTCTCGAGGTCGGCAAGATCGGGGGGTCACCCCATCTTCCGACACTCCACCCCTGGAATCTCAAGCCATTAACCCAAGGCGGGGTCAAGAAGTCGGGTTGAACGCCCTCGGATGAATCTGATCCCGCGTCGCACCGTACTGCTGGCGCACCGCCTGACCCACCGCCAGATCCTCACCGGGCTCGAAGACCTGCGCGGCCGCGCCCTGCCAGGCCGGCGGAGCGGCCGGCGACAGCGTCCCCCGCGAGACGCCGAGCGACCAGGCGGCCTGCCGGGCCGCGCCCACCGCCGCATAGTCGGCGGGCTGCGGTACGACGACCTGCGCCCCGAAGATCGCGGGCGCCGAGGCCTGTACGGCGGGCAGCCCGGCGGCCGCACCCAGCAGAAAGACCCTGCGTACGTCGACCCCGCGCCCGCGCAGTACGTCCATCGCGTCCGCGAGTGAGCAGAGCATGCCCTCGAACGCGGCCCGCGCCAGATGCTCGGGCTTCATCGACTCGCGCCGCAGCCCGCTCAGCGTTCCCGCGGTGTGCGGCAGTTGCGGAGTCCGCTCGCCCTCCAGATACGGCAGCAGCACAAGCCCGGACGATCCCGGCGTCGACTTCAACGCCTGCGCGGAGAGCTCGTCGAGGCCCTCCAGACCGAGCAGCTCGGCCGTTCCGCGCAGCGCCCTTACGGCATTGAGCGTGTGCACGACCGGCAGATGCATCCCGGTCGCATCGGCGAACGACGTAATCATCCCGCTCGGATCGGCCAGCGCCTCATGGTGCACGGCCATCACGGAACCCGAAGCCCCCAGCGACACCACCGCGTCGCCGGCCCCGACGCCGAGCCCGAACGCCGCCGCCATCGTTTCGCCGGTCCCGGCGGAGATCAGCAGCCCCTCGGGCGTCGTCCCGGCCGCCTCGGCCGGGCCGAGCACCTCGGGCAGCGCGCACTGGTGCCCGAGCGCGAGCTCCACCAGATCGGGCCGGTAGGACCCGCTGCCCGCGGACCAGTACCCGGTGCCGGAGGCGCCGCCGCGGTCCGTGGTCCTGCGGGCCGGGCGGCCGAGCAGTTGCCACACCAGCCAGTCGTGCGGCTGCATCACCAGCGCGACCCGCTGTGCGAGCTCCGGCTCGGAGCGCGCCATCCAGCGCAGCTTCGCCACCGGCTGAGCGGCCTGCGGCACCGAGCCGACCGCCTCGGCCCAGGCCTGCCGCCCGCCCAGCGCATCGATCAGATCCGCCGCCGCGACCTGCGCCCGCTTGTCGTTGCCGAGCAGCGCGGGCCGTACGAGATTGCCCTGGCGGTCCAGCGCCACCAGTCCGTGCTGCTGCGCGGACACCCCGATGGCCTGTACGCCTTCCAGCAGCCCGCCGGTCGCGGCCTCACCGAGCGACAGCAGCCAGGCCTGCGGATCTATCTCGGTGGCCTTCGCCTCGACGGGGTGCGGCGCGTACCCCTGGCGCAGCACGGCGCCCGTGTCCGCGTCACAGACGACGATGCGCGTGAATGCAGACGAACTGTCCAGCCCGGCGACTATCCCCATGTCAGAAGATTCTGCCGCACCCGTGGGGGTATCTCGTCACGTGTTGCTCGTTCCCCAGTCGTCCTCACCGGCCGCGGTCCGCTCCCGCAGGGACCGCACCCGCTCCGCAACCGAGTCGGGTACCCGTTCCCCGACCTTTTCGCTCACCGTGTGGAAGGCCTTGCCCGCCACCTCGCGGCTGTTGTGCGCTGCCGACTCGGCGGCATTGCGCACGGCGGGGTTCTGGGCGAACTGGCGCGCGGACTTCTTGAGCTGCTCGTAGCGCTCGTGGCCGGCCCGAGTGCCGAGCACGTAGCCGATTGCCAGTCCGATGACGAACGTCAGCTTGTACCGCATGGCTGCCACCCTTCCCTTGCGTCGGTGCTGCCCGCCTACCCGGCGCGGCCCGAGATCACCCCGGGCATACCGATTGGCGGAGCACCCCCCTGCTTGCGCTAATGTATGTGTCGCAGCGAGCACACGCCCCCCAGGACGCTCTGAGGTGGGTACGTTCGGTGCACATGCAGCAATCCCCTGTAGCTCAATTGGCAGAGCAGCCGGCTGTTAACCGGCAGGTTACTGGTTCGAGTCCAGTCGGGGGAGCGCGATCCCCTGTAGCTCAATTGGCAGAGCATTCGGCTGTTAACCGGAGGGTTGCTGGTTCGAGTCCAGCCGGGGGAGCAGATACCGGAAGAGGACCCCTTGGGGGGTCCTTTTTCGTGTGTCCTGCAGGACTTTTCGATCTCTTCTGGAACCGGGCAGCGGGCAGCACAGTCCTCATGATTGTGCGTTGCCGACCATCCGAGGCAGGAGATCGTATGAGCGGCTATGCTGCGGCAGACGGCGCGCACATATGTGCGCGACGCGCCGTTAGGGGCGGTAGCTCAGCCGGTTAGAGCAGCGGACTCATAATCCGTCGGCCGTGGGTTCGAGTCCCACCCGCCCCACAACGTGCTACGCGTGGAGAAACGATCTGAGCAGCGTCTTCGCTGGTCAGGTGGATCTTGCTGGTGATCGTGACGGCCCGTTTCTGCCGTTGTCCACTCAGTGTGTGGACAGTGTGTGGACAGAGGCGGCAACGACACGCCTCAGCCGCGTGTCCCTATGCGGCTTCCTGGCCCGGTCCCTCGTCCGCGCCGTCGTCCTTCTGGGCTCGCTCCAGCCAGCCGGCTACATCGGATGCAGTGACGCGGCCGATCACGAAGCGCACCAAGGTGAGGTGCTGCCGCTGATCCTCAGGTACAGCCGTGTGCAGGTTCTCGACTCGGACCAGTTGCAAGCTGCCCTCGGTGCAGTGCTCGCGCAGCCACTTCTCTGCGGCAGCCGCCGCCTGCTCGGGAGAGCGCACGGGGGCTCTGATCTCCCCCAGCAGTTCGCCGTCGTGCCGAAGCAGGGCGCCCACCGCCCAGAGGTCGCCGGAGCTCGCGGCATGGGCGTACACGATGGCCAGCCCGTCCCTAAACGCACTCTCCGGGATCTTCAGCGTCTGATGCACCCTGTAGGACACTTCGCGCGGGACGACGGACAGCGTCGACTCTGCCTCGGCGCGCAGCAGCTCGGGCAGGACGCTGGTGTACGTGTCGGAGGTGATCTGCCGTGAGCTGTGGCCCAGCTTCTCCTGCACGACCTTGATGTCGTTCCCTGCGAGCAATGAAAGGCTCGCTGAGATGTGCCGGGCATCGTGGAGGCGGACCGGGGGCAGCCCGGACAGCTCAACCAGGCGCTTGAATCGCCGACTGACCCAGTCCGGGTGAATCGGCTCACCGTTTTCGTGGGTGAAGGCCAGACCTGACTCGACCCAGGCGCCGACCTCGGACCACTGTTCGCGCTCCCGCTGTTGCTTGGCCTTCCATTCGCGCAGGAGGCACCCTCAAGTGATCAACGCACCACCCACGGATGATCATGTCGTCGTGGAGGCACAGGTGCGTGACTACGGGTTTTCGCCAGCTCAGCAGGATGAGATCTGGAGACGCTGGCGTGAGGGGCAGTCGTTCAGCTTGATGGGGCGGGCGCTCGGGGCACCGATGCACCACGTACGCCGGTTTCTTACCAGAGCGGCGGCGTCCGCCTGGCCCCGCAGCAGCGATCAGAGCGCCATCTGACCGGCCACGAGCGCGAGGAGATATCCCGCGGCATCGCTGCTGGGGAATCCGCCCGGCAACTGGCCCGGCGGCTGGGCAGATCGGCGTCGACTGTCTCCCGCGAGATCGCTCGCAACGGTGGCCGGGACCACTACCGCGCCGCGATCGCCGACGCGGCTGCCTACGCGCGGGGGCGTCGGCCCAAGCAGGCCAAACTCGTCCAACGACCCGCACTGCGGGCCCTGGTGGAGGCAAAACTGGCCCTGTGCTGGTCGCCTGAGCAGATCGCGGGCTGGCTGCGGCGTCAGTTCCCTGGCGACGTCTCCATGCAGATCTCGCACGAGGCGATCTACCTCTCGCTCTTCGATCCGCGCCGCCGCCAGGCAATCGACCGCAGCCTCACCCAACGGCTGCGGACCGCGCGACCCATGCGCCGCCCGAAGGTCGCCCGCCGGCCGACCGGGCGGGGCGTGATCCGCGGCATGGTGTCCATTAGCGCCCGCCCCGCCGAGGTCGAGGACCGCAAGATCCCCGGTCACTGGGAGGGAGACCTCGTGATGGGCACCCGGCCCTCAGCGGTCGCCACCCTCGTCGAGCGCACCAGCCGCTACACCGCCATCGTCGCGCTGCCGGACGGCATCAAGGCCGAGCAGGTCGCCCCGCACCTCACCCGAAGCCTTCTTGGAATCCCGCCCCAGCTGCGGCGGACGCTCACCTGGGACCGGGGCCGCGAGATGGCCGAACACCAGGCCATCACCGCCGAGACGGGTATGCCGATCTATCTCTGCAAGCCACGAAGCCCGTGGCAGCGCGGCACCAACGAGAACACCAACCGACTGTTGCGGCAGTACCTCCCCAAGGGGGCGGACCTCCGCACGTTCAGCCAGGCCGACCTGGACGCCATCGCCCACGAGCTCAACTACCGTCCGCGCAAGACCCATGGCTACCGCACTCCGGCAGAGGTCTACGCTGACCTTCTGAACAGCGGTGATGCGCTGACCGCTTGAGCCCGCCATCGTTTGACGACAGACGGCCGTGACGGGTCCGGGCCGATCGGCTGGGAAACGACACGACCGCCTGACGCTGATCACGTGCGATGTGTCCTCGGGCCCGGGCGGCGCCCAGGCAGGGCGAAAACGACCTGTGAGCGGCTAGTTGTCCTCCGGGGGCAACCCGGCGTTTTGCCGGTCGAATGCCCGCTGGCGATCGGCGTACGACCGCTCAGTGTCCGCGGGCGCTGCCGTCCGGGTGGGCTCGGTCACCTGGTCTGTGCCGTAGACGTAGTGCGTGGACTCACTGTTGTACGTCGGCTTGTATAGCGTGACGGCGTACAGGTTCTGGTCGGCGTTCGCGCACGTGACCGCACGCACGATCCCGTCGTAGTACACGCCGTTGCTGCTCTCGCGGTGGCTGACGATGCGCACGGCCCGATTCGGGTCGGGCTGGAGCTCTGCAACCGTGGTCATGGCGAATCTCCTTCACTCCGGTAAAGGGGGGAAAGTGCCTGTTCGTCACCCTCGTATGCCCGTCTTCGACCGGGAAGCTACTGGTGGTGTCTTCAAGGCTGCTGGGATAGCGCGTCGGCTGGCGTTAGCCGAGCCGGAAGTGCTGGTTGTGGCCCTCGTTGCACTCCCACTGGACCAGTGCGGCACCGTTCTGAGTGCTGACTCCCTGGACCGTCAGGCACTTACCGCTGTGTCGGGCCTCGATGGAGAAGTAGCCGCTGTCCTTCTGGACGAGCCTCCACTCCTGGTTCGGCACGTCGACCAGGCAGTCCCACTGGACCACCCTGCCGCCGTTCCCGGTGTCCGCGCCGTCGACCGTCAGGCACTTGCTGCTGTGCTCGGCCCTCACCGTGTAGTAGCCGGCGCTGGTGGCCACCAGCTTCCACTTCTGGTTCGGTACGTCGACGCAGTCCCACTGGACCACCCTGCCGTTGTTCGTGGTGACCGCGCCGTCGACCGTCACACACCTTTGACTGTTGCGCGCTACCAACTCCGCTGTGAACGTGGTGGCGGACGCGGGGACCTGCGCGCTCGCGAGCAGGGTGGCGGACACCACGGCGGTGAGGCCTGCGGACCAACGGGAGAGTTTCATGGGACGCCTTCCATGGAAGTGACACAAGTCGCTGGGGTCTTGATATTTGAGGCAACTCTCCCAAGACAAGCGTTTACCCTCTATAACACCTGAACAGACGAAAAGGCCGAGAGGAGGAAGCCCGCGCCCTCGCCGACCAGCTACGGCCCGAGATCGACGGCGCCGCCCGGGTTCACTCCGCGACGTCGTCGTCCAGTTCCGGCGCGTCCGGGTCGCGCAGCGGACGCAGGGCGCCGACGGCCGGGGTGGACGCGGTGAAGCTGTAGCGGCCGAGCAGGTTCAGGTTGCGGTGCTTGAGGGGGGAGAGCCGGCCGATGTCCGCAGGAAGCCGTCCGACTCCTCGTCCACGGTCCCGTCCGGCCAGAGGATTGTGTACGACCAGCCACCACCGACCCTCTTCATGGCCTGCACCCGAAGGTCCCCGAGGACCATCCCTCGCCGCATCCGGCCCCCTCAACGCCACTTGACGAAGAGGCTTTCCACGCTCGGTAAAGCAGAACGCGAGGGGGCTACACATCGCTCCAACGAGTAACCCGGACACCTTCGATGTGGTCGGTAAAGATCAGGATCCGGCGCTGTGTCTCGGTGATCTCGTTCATGCCACCTCCCTCCAGCCGGGCGCACGGGCGTGGTGTCGCAGCTGCACCCTGGCCGCCGGCGAACCACCCGCCTCGGTCCAGAACGGGTGACCGGCCAGTCGGCACGACAGCAGGGTCAGGCGGCGCCGGAGCGCCGTTGTGCTGGCCACGGGGGAGCACTGGGCGAGCTCCTCGTATGTGCGGATCCAGTCCCTCTGCATCTGCACCAGGTCGTCCGGGAAGCCGTTTCGCGCCATGGCTTAATTAGAGCACGTGTTCGATTTCTGGCGCATGGGGAGACATGCGGGATGCGCCCCGACCGGCAGCGGCCGACGCTGGGGTCATGAGGGCCATCTGGTCCGGTGTGATCCAGTTCGGGATGGTTGCGCTGCCCGTCCGGCTGCACGGGGCGACCGAGGAGCACGCCGTGAGACTCCACGAGATCCACGCCTTGGACGGCAGCCGGGTCGAGCACCGGCGCTTCTGTCGTGCCGAGGGCCGGGAGATCCCGTACGAGGAAGTGGGGCGCGGCTTCGCGATGCCCGACGGCAGCGTGGTGCCGCTCACCGAGGCGGACCTGGCGCGCCTGCCGCTGCCGACCAAGCACACTTGCGAGGTGCTCGGCTTCGTGCCGGGCGCGGACATCGACCCGATCAGTTTCGCCCGGCCCTACTACGCAGGCCCCGCGGGTCCGGGTGCCGAGAGGCCGTACGCCCTGCTCGTGAGGCTGCCGAAGATGCCGTAGCAGCTTGCCATCTGTAGCCCGTCGCCGGTCGGTAGTCTGCTCGCCGACGTCCTGGCCTGCGGCAACGGCCATAGAGGCTCCGCCCCGAACGCCGGGCTGGAGCCTCTGCGCGTGGAAGGGGAATCCGCTGCGCGGAGGTTCGAGTCCCTCTTCCGAGCTGGGGCGAAGTAAGCCCGGTGCCTCACGGCTGCCCCTTTGGGGAGGGCCAGGGGCCCAGGCCGATCATGTTGCTGGTTAGGGTGCGAGCGTGTCCAAGACGAGCGTGAGCAACGAGACCAGCAGCCTGCTCTGCCTTCCTGGCCCTCCGTGACCTCGCCGAAGACGACGTGCTTGCCGTCGAACGAGGGGTTGGCCCCGAGGATGATGAAGAACTGCGAGTTGTTGGTGTTGGGGCCGGAGTTCGCCATCGTCAGCAGGTACGGGTAGCAACGTGCCGGGCGGCCCTGTGAAAGATGTTGGGCACGGAGTGGGACGGCGGGCTGGGCAGTTCGAAGTCAACGGCGGCAGCATGCGAGCGGAGATCCCGTCGAAGTCGTGTCGAGGGGCGCGGCGTCCCTCCATCATCCGGGCCCACTTCCGCCAGACCTCGCCGAGCCTGCGGGTGGGCATGCTGCAGCCGCTCCAGGACCGGGCCGCGAGCCGCCTGGAACGCATCGTCCGAATTCGGACCGCCAGGCTCTTTCCTCGCTGACGCGGCGGGCCTGGGCGGCGGTGACTTCGGCGACGTCCATTTCAGGGCCGAGGCGGGCCACATCCACCAGGGCAGTGCGGCAGAGGCCTGCAGGGGTGTCATGAAGACCTCCGGCGTGCCCCCGCACCGCCTGACCACCTATCACTCCATTAGGGGGATAGGGAAGAGTTTCTCCGTCTTCTCGCTTATCTCGCCTTCGATGATCAACCTGCGGCCTCCGGCAGACCAGCACGCATCACGCTGCCCTCGTGAATCTTCGCCGCCCAGGTCAAGCGATGAGTAGGAAGGGGGACTGTATGCACCTGACTCCGCATGAGCAGGAACGTCTGCTGGTCCATGTCGCGGCGGATGTTGCCCAGCGGCGCCGTGAGCGGGGGCTGCTGCTGAACTATCCCGAGGTCATGGCGCTGTTGACGGCGCACGTGTATGAGGAGGCCCGGGCCGGTGCGACGGTGGACTCGGTCATGGAGTCCGGCCGCTGTGTGGTGAAGCGCGGCGAAGTTATGGAAGGCGTCGCGGAGATGATCGCCAACGTGCAGGTCGAGGCGACGTTCCCGGACGGGACGAAGCTGGTGACCATTCACGATCCGTTCGACGAGGCGGCCGAGGACGTGGATGTCCATCCGGGCAAGCTGGAGCTTCTCCCGGACGACGATGAATCCGCGGTGGAGTTCAACGAGGGCCAACAGCCCGTGGAACTGCTCGTGAACAACCCCTCGGACCGCCCGATCCAGATCGGCTCGCACTATCACTTCGCCGAGGTCAACGAAGGTCTCCTCAAGGTCAACGAAGGTCTCCGCTTCGACCGAAAGGCGGCACACGGCAAGCGGCTGCACATCCCCTCGGGTACGTCGGATCGATTCGAGCCAGGTGACGAACGCACCGTGCAGCTGGTGCCTATCGCGGGGGACCGCATCGTCAGGGGACTTCAGGCCGGGAAGAGCGAAAAGGATGTGCACCTCGATGCGCAGCGCGACTGAATATGCGAGCCCTCTGAAGCGGTCCACGTACGCCGAGCTTTACGGCCCGACAACCGGCGACCGGGTACGGCTCGCCGACACCAACCTCGTCATCAGGATCGACGAGGACTGGAGTGGCGGGCCTGGCCGCAGCGGCGACGAGATGATCTTCGGCGGCGGCAAGGTGATCCGCGAGTCGATGGGCCAGTCGCACATTCCGCGCGACGATACCCGGACGCCGGTGGACACGGTGATCACAGGCGCACTGATCCTGGACCACTGGGGCGTGGTGAAGGCCGACATCGGTCTGCGCGACGGCCGGATCCAGGCGATCGGCAAGGCGTACAACCCCGAGACGATGTCACCAAGGCCCAACAACCACGAACGTGCATCGGACTTCGTCGTCGGGCCCGAGACGGAGGTGATCTCCGGCAACGGACGGATCCTGACCGCGGGCGGCGTCGACACCCACGTGCATTTCTTGTGCCCCGAGCAGATCCACGAAGCACTCGCGTCGGGTGTGACCACACTGATCGGCGGCGGCACCGGGCCCGCCGAGGGCAGTACCGCCACCACCGTGACACCCGGCAAGTGGCACATCCAGCGGATGTTCGAGGCGCTGGACTCCTACCCGGTCAACATCGGTCTGCTCGCCAAGGGCAGCACGGTCTCGGAGAAGGCGTTGCGCGACCAGGTCACCGCCGGCGCCCTCGGCTTCAAGATCCACGAGGACTGGGGTGCCACGCCTGCGGTGATCGACGCGGCTCTGAGGGTGTGCGACGAGACGGGCGTTCAGGTCGCCCTGCACGCCGACTCGCTGAACGAGTCCGGGTTCGTGCAGCACACCCTCGCCGCGACCAAGGACGGCAAGGGGAAGTACCGCAGCCTGCACGTCTTCCACGTCGAAGGTGCCGGCGGCGGTCACGCACCCGACATGATCAGCCTGGTGGGCGAGGCGAGCGTGCTGCCCGCGTCGACGAATCCGACTCGGCCTTTGACGGTCAACACCGTCAAGGAGCACGTCGACATGATGATCGTGTGCCACCACCTCAATCCCGAGATCGAGGCGGACATGGCCTTCGCCGACTCGCGGATCCGGCCCTCCACCATGGCTGCCGAGGACCTGCTGCACGACATGGGCGCCATCTCGATGATGTCCTCCGACGCGCAGGCCATGGGCCGCATCGGCGAGATGATCATGCGGACCTGGCAGACCGCGCATGTTATGAAGTCCCGCTACGGACACCTGGGCCAGGACACCTCCGAGGCGGACAACTTCCGGGCCCGGCGCTACGTCGCCAAGTACACGATCAACCCGGCCATCACCCACGGAATCGACGACGAGGTCGGCTCCGTGGAGACGCGGAAGCTCGCGGACCTGGTGCTGTGGGAACCCAAGTTCTTCGGTGTGAAGCCGCACATGGTCATCAAGGGCGGCCAGATCGCGTACGCGCAGGTCGGTGACGCCAACGCGTCCATTCCGACGCCGCAGCCGTTCCTGCCGCGCCCGGTGTGGGGGTTCAGTGGCCAATCTCCAAAGAGCAACTCCTTCAACTTCGTGCCGGAGTTGGCCGTCGAGGGCGAGCTGTCCCAGATCGGCCTGCTCAAGCCGCTGCGCTCGATCAAGTCCACGCGTCAGGTGACCAAGGCCGACATGGTGCACAACGACGGCCGGCCGGAGATCGTCATCGACCCGGACACCTTCGACGTCACCATCGGCGGCGCCACCACATCCGACGTACGCACCACGGTGAACGGGCAACAGATCGGACGGCACTACGCCACCGAACTGCCCATGGCCCAGCGGTACTTCCTGTTCTGATCCCGCTTTCCCCGTTATCGGCCCGGCCACGCCTTCTCGCCGGGCCGTCTGTCCCCGTGAAAGGCGGGCCGCTGCCCCCCATGAGCCGTGCTGCCCTGCTCGTCCTGGCTGATGGCCGCTTTCCCGCCGGTGGGCATGCCCACTCCGGCGGTGTGGAGGCCGCTGTTGCCTCTCACGGCGTGTACGACACCGCAAGTCTGGAGGCCTTTTGCCGGGGGCGCCTGCACACCGCCGGGCTGACCGCGGCCGGGCTCGCCGCCGCAGCGGCCACCGGATACGACCTTCTGATGCTGGACGAGGCTGCCGATGCCCGCACGCCCGTGCCGGCGCTGCGACAGGTCGCCCGCAGGCTCGGCCGGCAGATGTTGCGGGCGGCGCGCATCACCTGGCCCTCGCCCGACCTCGACCGGCTCGCCCGCGTCCTGCCGCAAGGAGCGCACCAGCCGGTCGTCCTCGGTCTTGCGGCCCGCGCCGCCGGCCTGACGCCGTTCGATGCCACTCAGTGCGCCGCGTACGAGAGCGTCAGCGGGCCGGCGACCGCGGCGGTGAGGCTGCTGAGCCTCGACCCGTTCGAAGCGACCGCCCTCCTGGCGCGGCTCGCCGGTGAACTCGACGAGGTCGCCCGAACCGCGGCCGACGCGGCGGATCGCGTAGCCGCCGAGGGTGTCGGCGTGCTGCCCGCCGCGTCCTCTCCGCTGCTGGACATCACTGGTGAGCAACACGCCGCCTGGAGCGTCCGTCTCTTCGCTTCCTGACTTCCCTCTACCGACCTGGAGTCGTCGTGCACCTCGACCATCCCACGACCATGCCCCACCGCCACGCATTCAGCGCCGATGCGCTGCGCCCCGACGGCAGCCGTCGCGCGCTGCGGGTCGGGCTCGGCGGGCCCGTAGGCTCGGGCAAGACCGCGACCGTGGCCGGGCTGTGCCGTGCGCTGCGGGACCAGTTGTCCATCGCCGTGGTCACCAATGACATCTACACGCGCGAGGACGCCGAGTTCCTGCGCCGCGAGGCCGTGCTGCCGCCAGAGCGGATCACCGCCGTAGAGACCGGTGCCTGCCCGCACACCGCGATCCGCGACGACATCTCCGCCAACCTCGAAGCGGTGGAGCAGTTGGAGCAGACACTTGAGCCGCTGGACCTGATTCTCATCGAGTCCGGAGGGGACAACCTCACCGCCACCTTCTCGCGCGGACTCGTCGACACTCAAGTGTTCGTGATCGACGTGGCCGGCGGCGACGACATCCCGCGCAAGGGCGGGCCCGGCATCACCACCGCCGACCTCCTCGTGGTCAACAAAACTGACCTCGCGCCGTATGTCGGTGCCGACCTGGACACCATGGCAGCCGACGCGAAGAAGCAGCGCGGCGCTCTGCCGGTCGCATTTACCAGCCTCGCCTCGGCCGACGGGATCCGTCCGGTCGCCCACTGGGTCACCGGGCGTCTCTCCGCTTGGCGTGCCGGGGTCACCGCGTGACCGCCGCGCAACTGCCGACCTCGACACGGGCGCCGGCCGGCTACCAGCCGGGAGCTGAAGAAGGCGAGGCGGGAAAAGGGCGGGCAGCCGAGGTCCCCTCTGCATTTCAGGCGCACACGCCCGGCACCCACCCCAGTGCCCAGAGCCGCGCACCCGAGGACCACACCTCCGTCCTCCACCCCACCGGCGTCCGCGCCACCGCCCGTATCCGTGCCGCTCACAACGGCCGCACAACGACGCTCCCGCTCCTGCACAACGACGGTCCGTTCCATCTGCGCCGACTGCGAGCCCGCGACGGGCGGGCACGGGTCTGCGTGATCGGGGCAATGAGCGCACCGCTCGGCGGGGACCGACTCGAACTCGACATCGCGGCCGAGGCGCGATCCGAGCTGGAGGTGATCACTGCCGCAGCCACCATCGCCCTGCCCGGCTCCACCACCGCCCCTGCCACCTACGACGTCCGACTCACCGTCGGCGAGAACGCATCCCTGAACTGGCTGCCACAGCCGTTGATCAGCGCCCGAGGCAGCACCCTGCACCAGTCCTACGCCGTGGAACTCGCCTCCACCTCCCGCCTGCTGTTACGGGAAGAACAGCTCCTCGGCCGCACAGCGGAACCCCCCGGTCATCTCTCCACCCGCCTGACCGTGCGGCGCGAAGGCCAACTGCTCCTCGACCAGCACACCGCCTACGGGTACCCGGCACCGGAGTGGGACGGCCCCGCAGTCTTGGGCGGGCACCGCGCCGTCGGACAACTCCTCGCCGTTTACCCCGAGCTAGCCGCAGATCAGACGCCACACTTCATCGGTGACGACCCGGCGGAGGGATGCGCCGTCGTAACCCCGCTTGCCAACGGGCCAGCACTGCTGGCCACCGCCGTTGCACCGACACCGGCCCACCTGCGCCGCCTCCTCGACACGGCTCTCGCACACGTCCTGATCGCACAGGCATGAACGGTTTTGTGTGCTCCTTTGAGTCCCGTCGACCAGATCGCCCGACCGGCAGTGGCATGAGTGAGAAGCGATGAACAGTTCGCTGGATGATCACGATGCTTGACAGCGCCGAGTGGCTGGCAGCGAGAGGCCCGCTGCCCTGAAGGGCAGCGAGTTAACCCCAGAAGCGGAGCAGGTCGGCTGTTGCCGGGACGTGGCACACGGCTCGGAAGGTGCGTGTGGACAGCATCGACATAAGCCACCGTCGCGATCTCGCTGGTGCTGCACGACGCCTGCTGGGAGAGCTTCCGCCGGATCATGGGCACGGTCGATCCCACTCTGGTTGACGCCGCCGAGCACCTGCTGGGCGACGTCGTGACCGTGCGCGCGGTGAGCGAGCTCCGGCTGCGCTGGATCAGCGCCTGAGCGAGCCGGTTGAGCAGGAAATTGCGCGTTGGAAGGGAAATCCGCTGCGCGGAGGTTCGAGTCCCCTTTTCGAGCTGGCGAGATCGCTCTCGTCCCCTTCGATCCTGTCCAACCGGGACGCATTCGGGACGCGGTCAGGACACAAGGACAGGAACAGACTGACAAAGACGAAGTAACACCGACACAGCTCGCACGCTCTGACCTGCGAAAACGTCGTAGATCAGCGTAGATCGACAAGGGCCGCCAAGATCCCCAAAGGACTCATAATCCGTCGGCCGTGGGTTCGAGTCCCACCCGCCCCACCGCTGAGTGGTGAGCTGAATCGTTCTGATCTGCGGAAACGCAGCAATGAGGGCCCTCGGGGACACCCCGAGGGGCCCTCACTGTAGCCCCGAACCAAGATCAAGTGGCCCGGTAGTGGCCCGGCGGGTCGCAGTCCGCGCGGCGGCGCCCACCGAACCGAGCCGGGCAACCAGCACGAAGGTGGCCCATCTGGTGTCGCCCCGCATCCGGCGTGACGAGCTGCGCGTACTGGAAACCCCAGCCACGCCGTCGGACGCCACGTGGCACGCCACCGTCCTGCAGCCCGAGCACCGTTCCCCGGCCACCGACGCGTTCCTGCACTTCCTGCACACCCCCGCGGCGACCCGCATCATGCGCGCGCCCGGCGCGGGCGTCCCGCCCTCCCAGTTCCGGCCGCCGGTGTACGTCACGTTCTGGGGCCGGTGAGAGAGAGCAGGCTTTCCCCCCGTAGCGGCGGGCCCGGCTTGTGTTTTCGAGGGCCGGTCCGGCGAGCTGACCACGGCGGAACGCGAGGAGCTCCAGCGGCTGCGCAGGCAGAACGCCGAGCAGGCCCGGACGATTGAGGTGCTGTGAAAAGCCGCGGTCTTCTTTCCGAAGGCGAGCGATCGATGAGCGAGGTGTATGCGTTCATCGAGGCGGAGAAGACCACCCATGGTGTCGCTTCACGGAGTGGCGCGGCCGGTGTCGGCCAACGCCGTGAACGGGCCGCAGCCGCACCTGACGTACCGTCACCTGGTAGTGGGCCGCGGGGCCGGGTCTCATTCGTCGGTAGGGCTCTCCGCTGCGCAGAGGTTTGTAGTCCACGTCCCGATGTGGAGTGACCGGTCAACTGTGCCTGAGCACACGCCCCCTGGGGACGTCCAGGGGACGGTGAGGGGACGTAGGTTCCCGACCGCAGCTTCGCGCCGTTCAGGGCTGTTGTGCTGTCTCGCCGCGGGTGCGCTCGTATTCGGCCCGGTCCAGGATCTGCCAGGCGGCCTGGCCGATGGCGAGGACACCGCGGGCCGGCAGGGGCACGCCACCGATCCGCGGATTCTCCTTCAGTTGAACGGGGCGTCCGAGGTCTGCGCCATCAAGCGTGGCTCGTGAGGCGTCGATGAAGTACATCTGCTGTGGCATCAGCGTTCCGGGGTGGCCGCTCGGCATCACGCCGGTCATCTCCAGGCGGCCCAGCCCCAGCGCCCGTGCCAATCGCTCGCGCGCCCCCACCAGAGCTCGGAGACGCCATGTCGCCAGCGGCAACGCCACGCTGACGTGGTTCAGCAACCCGAGGAGTCGGGTCACGGAGGCGGTGAGAGTCCAGTTCAGAGAGGGTGAATCCATCGTCACCCGCAGGGAGGCCGGGGCCGTCCACGTGAGACCGATCCGGGCGTGGCCCGTGTGATCGCAGGCCGCGCCGTAATACCTCGGGCATGCCGTGTCGAGTCGCTCCCCGTCGACGTAGATCGACCACCTGCCGGTCGGGTCGCGATGCCACACCGTGCGATAGGGACCGAAGGAGCTCTCCGGAAACACGCGCAGCGCGAGCACGTGACCGGAGTCGAAAGGCAGCCCGAACACGCCCCAACCCTTGACGTACTCGTGGTTCGGCCAGGGGGCCCGTCCCCGTCCCGCCGGGACCTCCGACAACTTGGACGACAAATCGAGCATCTGCGCCACCTCGTTTCTCCTCGATCGGAGGAGTGTCATCGCTCGTCGCCGGGACCTCACGCCCGCAGGGGACCCTCCCAGTATCAAACGCCGCACCGGGCACGGCACGGTGGTTCGAAAAGCCGGGGGCGATGACGGCTGCCTGATTCGCGCCATGTGCAACGCTGCTCCGGGCCTTCCCGCGCCGCGTCGCGCGTTCGGAGCAGCCCCAGCCCGCGGCCGCCGGGGGCCGCCCAATCCAGGGACGCGCCGCGTACGCCACCCGCGTCGGTCGGATACGGACACGCGCATCCGGCAGGAGGTGTCCTCGCGTGGCTTCGAGGTACGTTCGGTGACAAAGCGGGCGGCGGCGCCGCCCGGCCCCCTGAGGAGACTGGGGTGACGGAATGCCGCGCGAGGCCTTGACCCGCTGGTCTGACGGCGCTACCAGGTGGGCGGTCGCGCCATTCGTCGATCCCGCCACGAGACCCGGCACGGGGCGTGTCGTCCCGGCGGACCGGCACGCCGCCTCCGTGGCGACGGCACTCTGTGGGTTGTGGCCGCAGCCGCAGGCAAGCACCCGCGCCTCGACCCCGCGCAGCAGCCGAACATGACCGGACATCACCCCACCGATGCCGGCGGTCCGAGCAATCCGCACGAGCCGGAGCCGCAGCAGGCGGCGTTCGGTGAGGCCCGCTGGCCGATGGCCGGAGCCGTCGTCGTCGGCATGGTGCTGCTCCTGCTGATGCCCGACGACCTGCGCCTGGGGCCTCGTTGGCTGCTCCCGATGGTCGAAGGACTGCTCCTGGTGACGCTGATCGCGGGCGACCCGGGCCGGATCAGCCGCCGCTCGGCCGCCCTGCGCGCAGTATCTATCGCTCTGGTCGGCGTGCTGGCACTCAGCGCCATCTGGTCGACTGTCCGGCTGATCGACGACCTCATCCACGGCGGGACCGAGACGAATTCCGCCGCCGGCCTGCTGCAGGCCGGCGGCAGTGTCTGGGCCTCCACGGTCCTCGCCTTCTCCCTGCTGTACTTCGAACTCGACGGCGGCGGAGCGGCCGCCCGAGCCCACCGCATGCCCGCCACCCCCGAACTCGCCTTTCCCCAGCACCTGAACCCCGACCTGAACGCCATGCACTGGCGCCCCCGCTACGTCGACTACCTCTACCTCGGACTCACCAACTCCACCGCCTTCAGCCCCACCGACGTCATGCCACTGGCCCCGTGGGCCAAGATCGCCATGGCCGTCCAGTCCCTCATCTCCCTGCTCATCCTGGGACTCGTGATCGCCCGAGCCGTGAACGTCCTCGCCTGAGAACCAGCCCCCGCAAACCACCGGGGGGCCTCCCGGATCCAGGAAATCTGCATGTTCACTGCACGCGAGCTTTCACGGCGCCAGGCAAGAACACGGGGCGGCAGCGCCGCCCCGGGCCGTCTCCCCGACGCGCTTTGCTCAATCGCGTGCGTCGATCGCGTCGGCGAGGTGGGGGTCGATGTGTCTGAGCGCCGCCACGGCGAACTGGGTCGTGAACTCGGCGGCCGATGCCGGATCCAGCGACTCGGCGACCAGCGTGTACCGCGCGCCCTCGACGACCGTGCCGACGACGAAGGAGGCGCAGAGCTCCGCACTCGTCCCCCAGGTGCCACGGCCGTGGCGCCTGGTGAAGTACCGGATCCGGCGCGTGATCTCCTGGGTGGCGGCTGACATCAGCCGTTGTCTGGCCTCGACCGCCGACCCCGTCGCGTGCGCGCCGAAGAGCAGCCGGAATCTCGCCGGATGGACGTCCGCGTAATGGAAGAACGAGGCCACGCCCGCTCGAACCTGCTGTTCGAGCGGAAGATCGGCCGCTGCTGCATAGGCCTCGAAGAGCGCGCTTCCCAAGGTGTCGGCTGCGAGGTCGGCGCATTTGCCGAACAGCTCCTCCTTGCTGCCGAAGTGTGCGTACAGCGTGGGTTTGGTGGATCTCGCACGCGCGGCGACGACGTCCATTGTCGCCGCGTGGAATCCGGCCTCGCTGAAGACCGCGGAGGCCGCGTCCAACATGTCGTCGTCGGTCGGGCGTGCCGCAGGGGGGCGGCGACGGCCGGCTGGACGCTGTGGCGGGGGGCCGGCCTCGGGCGGGTGATCAGCCATGTCCACCACTTTACTTCCGGGTAAACCCGGATTACGGTTTTACTCCAGAGTAAATGCGGTTGTGATCGACTCCCTGACTCGAGAACCGGCCAGGGCCTTGTGGAGGCTTTTATGCACCACACTCACCTCGTACAGCCTGCCGCGACCGCCGCAACGCGCCCCGTCCCTGCCCCGTCCCTGGGCTTCGCCCCCGACCGGGAGCTGACCGTCGCCGGCCCCTGGCGGCTTCCGCGGGCTCCGGACACCTGTGGTCAGGCCCGCAGAGCGGTGTGCAGCACCCTGGCCGACTGGGGCCTGGACCATCTTGCGGACACGGCCGAACTCCTGGTCAGCGAACTGGTCGGCAATGCGCTGCTGCACGCGTACGGTCCTGTCCGCCTCACCGTGGTACGCCGCGAGGTCATCTGTTGCCAGGTCCGCGACGGCAGCCGGGAACTGCCGCAGCTCCGTTCGGCGCAGACGACCGACGAATTCGGCCGCGGCCTGCATTTGGTTGACCTGATGGCGAGCAAATGGGGCGCCGACCCCACACCCTGGGGCAAGGAAGTCTGGTTCGAACTTCCGGAAGCGCCGGATTCCCTCGGTGGAAGGTGGCACTGAGTGAGGCGCCCTCGCGCGTATCGAGCCGCTTCGTCACGCCACCGATTTCCCGTAGGGGAACGTCACCGCTCGATTCCGCCAGTGCCGGAGGAGGTCCTCAAGAGCACCACCGTCCTCTCGGTCACCTGGGCGAGTACCGCGATCAGCAAGGCCGTTGCTCGTGCCGTGCTGCCGCGCCGTTCCTGACCCGCAAACCGTCCAGGCGCCGCCGCACGGCCGTCACCCAGCTGTCGGCCGTCAAAGGCGGGCAGCAACCCGGCGAACATTCCCGGTCGCAGCATTAGTATCTTGGCATGTCCACACCTTTACTCATGCTGGCCAGCAGAATCCCCTCCGATTCGCCGATCCTGGATTTCGACATTGTCGTCGTCGGCGGACGCCCGCTCCTTGTCTGCACCGACTTCGGCGGTGACGTCTTCAGTTGGGATCCGCTGCGGGACGAGTGGGCCGGGCATCGGTTGGACATGCCGTGGCGGCCGGAGGACGAGTACGAGTTCAGCGACATCCTCACGATCGGTGCCGCGGTCGTCGACGGGCGGGTCGTGGTGGGTGGGGGCGGGGAGCACCAGCCCTTCGCGCAGTGGGATCTGGAGAGCGGTGCGATACGGACGTACGCCCGCTACGAGCACGGCGGGGTGGCCTCGACGGCCACGATGGAGCTTGACGGCCGGGCGCTGTTCGTCAGCGGCTGCACTGGCCCGGCCGTACATCTGTGGGACGCCTCGAAGCGCGATCCCGATCCTGCTGCCGACGAGGTGCAACTGGCCGGGCACGGCGACGGCGTTGGCGGTGTCACCTCGGGCAGGCTGTGGGACCGGCCGGTTGTGGTGTCCGGCGCCCATGACGGCAGCGTTCTTGTGTGGGACATCAGCGCTGAAGAGCCACTTACTCAATTCGACGATCTCGACTTCGTGGTTCGCGGGGTCGGTCTGGTGACTGTGGACGGGCACGCGCGCGTGGTCGCCGCCGGGGGCCGGGCGCTTGTCATGGGCGATCCCGACACTGGTGCATGGGAAGCGCCGCTCGCCGTGCCGGGGGACGACATCAACTGCATGGACGTCGGTGTCGTCGATGGGCTGCCGGTGGCGGTGACCGGCGGTGAGGACGGCACGGTGTGCGTGTGGGATCTGGTGGGCCGGAGGCTGCTCGGGGTGCCGCTCACCGAGCATGAGAAGGAGGTCTTCGCCGTCCGTGTCACCGACTTCGACGGCCGCCCCGTTGCCGTCACCGCGGGCCGGGACCGCCGTATGCGGCTGTGGGACCTCGGGGCGTTGCTCGGTCGGTGAGCCGGCGGGGCGCTCGGTCGGCTCGTCGCCCAGTCAGCTCATTTTCTTCCGCGGCCGTCACCTCGGAAGAGGTCTCGGCCAGGCGATGGCCTCCCCGGTTCACGCACGCCCCGGCAGCGTGCAGCAAGCCGTACGGTGACGGGGGCACGACAAGCTCGCCATGGGCGGCCACGTGTCGCCCCACTGACGGAGCATCGGGACTCCCCAGCCGCCCTTCCCCATGACAGCGGTCACCCTCCCGTCCCGTTGCCGTCCGCGAGTGGGTAGTCAGCGTCCTGCCGGGGCACGGTTCGGGGGCAGCTCGCAGCACGCTTGTAGCCCGACCGTGTGGCATGCCCGGACTAATACGTCTACGTGGCGCGCCGGTCTGTCCCACCCGCGGCGCAGGGTGCTTTGGTCGGGGCGCCGGGCATGCGACGGCTCCTGTGTCTGTCCTGGCGGCCGGCCGGCTCCCGGCCTTCCTCATGCGCGTCGCCCGTTCTCGGCGTGCGTGCTGTCCAGAACGCCGAAGGAGAGATCGTGGTGGCGGGAAGCGCCGACGAGAACCGCGGGACGATGTCCGCGCAGCTCCTCAGGGGCCAGAAGGCTCTGGTCACCGGTGCCAACTCAGGTATCGGCATGGCGACCGCCATTGCTTTGGGCCGGGCCGGCGCGGACGTCGTGGTGAACTACGTCGTCGGTGGGGACGAGGCCGAGAAGGTCGTGGGGCAGATCAAGGACTTCGGAGTCCGCGCCTACGCCCACGAGGCCGACGTGTCCGACGAGGGCCAGGTGGTCGCCATGGTGGCGCGGATGGTCGAGGAGTTCGGCACCATCGACATCATGGTGGCCAACGCGGGCCTTCAGCGGGACGCGGCCGTGCTGGACATGACACTCGCCCAGTGGCAGAAGGTCATCGACGTCAACCTGACCGGCCAGTTCCTCTGCGCGCGCGAGGCCGCCAAGGAGTTCGTGCGGCGCGGTGTGGTGGCGGAGGTGTCCCGGTCGGCCGGGAAGATCATCTGCATGAGCTCGGTCCACCAGATCATCCCGTGGTCGGGGCACGTGAACTACGCCTCCTCCAAGGGCGGTGTGTGGGCATGCTGATGCAGACCCTCGCCCAGGAGTTGGCCCCCCGGCGGATCAGGGTCAACGCCATCGCACCCGGCGCCATCCGCACACCGATCAACCGCGACGCGTGGTCCACCCCCGAGGCCGAGGCCGACCTGCTGCGCCTCATCCCGTACCGCCGCGTGGGCGACCCGGACGACATCGCCAACGCCGTCGTGGTTATGGCGTCCGACCTGCTCGATTACGTCGTCGGCAGCACGCTCTACGTCGACGGCGGAATGACGCTCTTTCCCGGCTTCGCCACCGGAGGCTGATCTCCGATGCAGGATTACGTCACGCCCCGCCGGGTGGTGATCCTCGGCGGAGGGTTCGCCGGGCTGTTCGCCGCCCGCGCCCTACGTCGGTCACCGGTCGCCGTGACCGTGGTCGACCGCCGTGCCCACCACCTCTTCCAACCACTGCTCTACCAGTGCGCCTCCGGAATCCTGTCCGAGGGCCAGATCGCGCAACCGCTCCGCGCGGTCCTGCGACGCCACCACAACGTGAGCTGCCTGCTCGCTGAAGCCATCGACGTGGATGTCGAAGCCCGGCTGGTCCACGCCCGGCGACCGGACGGCGGAGCTCTCGAGCTGCCCTACGACGATCTGATCGTCGGAGTCGGCATGCGCCAGTCCTACTTCGGGCACGACGAGTTCGCCGCGCACGCCCCCGGCATGAAGACCCTGAACGACGCGCTGGACATCCGCCGACGGGTCTACCAGGCGTTCGAGATGGCCGAAACGGCCGCAGACGCCCGGGAACGGCAGCAGTGGCTCACCTTTGCGCTCGTCGGCGGCGGGCCGACCGGCGTCGAACTCGCCGGACAGATCCGGGAGATCGCCGGCCACACGCTCGACCGGGAGTTCCAGACGATCGACTCCGCCCAGGCCCGGGTGCTGCTCTTCGAGGGGTCCGACGAGGTGCTGGGCGCGTTCGGCCGCCCACTGGCCGATCGCGCGGCCCGAACCCTGCAGAGCCTCGGTGTGGAGCTCCACCTGGGCACGAAGGTCACCGACGTCGACGCGCGCGGCTTGACGGTACAAGACCAGGACGGTGCGACCACCCGGTTCGAGGCACGCACCGTGCTGTGGACGGCCGGGGTCGAGGCGCCGCCCTTCGCCGCCGCGCTGGCCCGGGCAACCGGCGCCACCCAGGACCGGGCCGGACGCATCGTCGTCGAACCCGACCTCACCGTCCCCGGTCATCCGGAGATCCGCGTCACGGGCGACGTGATGAGCCTGAACAAGCTGCCGGGCCTGGCCGAGGTCGCCATGCAGTCGGGCGCGTATGCCGGCCGGGTCGTGCGCCACTCGGTGGAGGGCAGGACGAAGCAGCAGAAGCCCTTCAAGTACCTGGACCTCGGCAGCGCCGCCTACATCTCCCGCGGCCGGGCCGTCGTCAAGGCCGGCCCGCTGCACCTGTCGGGAGCGATCGGCTGGCTCGCCTGGCTCTTCATCCACCTGGCCTTCCTCACCGGATTCCGCAGCAGGCTGGGGGCGGTGCTCAGCTGGTCCGTCGCCTTCGCCACCAGCTCGCGGCGCGAGCGCGCCTTCACCTCGTCCGACGCCGACGCCGACGCCGACGCCGACGCCGACGTCGGCGCGCCGGCCGGCCGGGCGCCCGGGCAGAAGGCGCCCCCGCCGCCTCCCTGACCACGGCGCCCGGCCGACACGCCCCGGCCGCCACCCCTTCGCACCCCGTCGTTCCTCACCCCCCGCGCCCCGCGGGGCAGACCATCGAGGCGCACATGCTCAGCACAGCGGCCCTTCTGGCGGACACCCCGCCCCAACTCCTGCCGGCTCGGGAGCTGATGGCCTTCACCCTGGCCTCGCACATCCTGCTGGTCCCGTTCGGCGTGGCGCTGCCGTTCATCACGGTGCTGATGCACCACCGGGCGCTGCGCCGCAACGACGCCGTCGCCCTTCAGCTCGCGCGGCGCTGGTCGGCGGTGATGGCTGTCCAGTTCGCCATCGGCGTCGTCACCGGCACTGTGCTGTCCTTCGAGCTCGGACTGCTGTGGCCCGGCATGATGGGCCGCTGGGGCGACGTCTTCGGCCTCGGGTTCGGCATTGAGGCATGGGCGTTCTTCCTGGAGGCCGTCCTGATCGCGATCTACCTCTACGGCTGGCGTCGGCTCAAGCCCTGGACGCACTTCTGGCTGGCCGTACCGCTGCCGCTGGCCGCCCTGATGGGGGCGTTCGGCATCATCGCCGCGAACTCCTGGATGAACACCCCGCAGGGGTTCCGCCTCGACGCCCAGGGCAATCCCGTCGACGTCAACGTGCGGCAGGCGGTCTTCACGCCGATGTTCGGCCCGGAGTACTGGCACTTCGTGGTCGCGATGTTCCTGACCGCCGGCTATGTGGTCGCCGGCGTGTACGCGGTCGGCTGGCTGCGCGGGCGCCGCGACAGATACCACCGGCTCGGCTTCACGCTGCCGTTCACCGTTGCCGCAATCCTCACGCCGGTCCAGTTCATGCTCGGCGACTCCGCTGCCCGGGCCGTCTTCCACAAGCAGCCGATCAAGTTCGCCGCCACGGAGATCGTCTGGAAGACAGACACCCACGTGCCCGAGTACATGTTCGGACGGCTGAACAGCGATGGGACGATCTCCGGCGGACTGAAGATCCCCCAGCTGGACTCGATCCTCGCCGGCTTCAAGCCCAGCACCCAGGTGACCGGGCTGACGTCGGTGCCGGCCGCCGACCGCCCCACCGTCGTCCAGGCCACCATCGCCCACTGGGCCTTCGACATCATGGTCACCATCGGCAGCCTGCTGATCCTGCTCGCGCTCTGGTACGCGTGGTCCTGGCTGCGACACCGGGACCTCCCGCGCAGCCGCTGGTTCTTCCGCTGCGCCGCAATCGCAGGAGTCGCGTGCCTGGTCACCGTGGAGTGCGGCTGGATCACCACGGAGGTCGGCCGCCAGCCCTGGATCGTCTACAACCACATGAGGGTCTCGGAGGCGGTGACCGCCACCCGCGCCGGATCGCTGTGGGCGATGCTCGGCATCGTGATCGTTGTGTACGTGGCCGTTTTCGGCGCGTTCCTCGCGATCGTCCTGCAGATGCGAACTCGGTGGCGCATCGCCGACGAGGGCTCGGCCGCCGCGCGCGCCGCACTGCCCCCTGAGACCGACACCCCCTACGGGCCCAGAAGCGAGCCCGAACCCACAGCAACCGGGGCCCCGCCTGGTGTCGGGTCCGGCCGCACCCCCGGCGGTGCGTCATGATGGCCGATCTCATCGCCTGGGTCATGGTGCTCGCGATCGCCGCCTACGCCTGCGCCGGGGGCACCGACTACGGCGCGGGCTTCTGGGACCTCCTCGCCGGAGGGGCGGAGCGGGGCCGGCGGCCCCGCTGGCTCATCGACCATGCCATGGCACCGGTCTGGGAGGTCAACAACGTCTGGTTGATCTTCGTCTTCATCGTCATGTGGACCGGCTTCCCGACGATGTTCCAGGCCGTCTTCGAGGCGATGTGGCTGCCGCTCGCCCTCGCGGCCGTCGGCCTGGTGCTCCGCGGCGCCGGATTCGCCCTGCGCAAGCCCTCCCGGCGACTGGCCCAACGACGGCTCTACGGCGCGGCGTTCGCCATCTCGTCGCTGCTCACGCCGTTCTTCCTCGGGGCAGTGCTCGGCGGTATTGCTGCCGGTCGGATCGTGGTCGGGACCACTGCCTCCGCGGACGCCTGGGCCAACGCGACCTCAGTCCTCACGGGTCTGCTGGCCATTGCCGCCACCGCGTTTCTCGGGGCGGTGTTCCTCTGCTCCGACGCCCGACGGTTCGGCGCGGAAGACCTCGTCGACTACTTCCGTCTGCGGGCGCTGTTCGCTTTCGCCGCAATCGTCATCCTCGCGCTCATCGCCCTGCCTGTCACCCACGACGATGCCCGGCACGTCTGGGAGGGCCTCACCGGAGGCCTGGGCCTGCTGCTGATCGTCCTGGCAGGAGTCTGCGGTCTGGCCACGGTGCTGCTTCTGGTACGTCGGTCCTATGGCTGGACCCGCTACACCTCGGTGGCGAGCGTCGCCCTGACCGTCGGCGCCTGGGGCTGCGCACAGCGGCCCTACGTGCTGCCCACCTCGCTGACGGTGGCCCAGGCGGCCGGCGCCGCTCACACCCTGCGCTGGCTGGCGCTCGTCACGGTCATCGCGATCGTGCTGGTCGGCCCGGCGCTGGTGCTGCTCTACCGGCTCGACACAATGGGTGAGCTGGAGCCGCTGACCGACACCGACACCCAGGCCGCCAGAACACCCGGGGACAATCTGTAGCGCCGCTCCGCCGGTTCGCGCAGCGGACGTGCGACATCCCCGTCGGCGCAGCCGTGCGGCGATGCGATCGCCGACCCGCAGGGCGTTGGCGATGGCGGTCAGTGACCTGTGACGACAGACCTGAACACCCTCTCGGCCGTACTTTGGGTGAAGTCAGACGACGAGAGCAGGGGAACCCGCTGGTCAAACGCTAGATTCGGCCCATGAGCCCCATGGAGCGTCCCGCCGCTGCGAGCGCCGCCCGGTTCCTGCTCCCGTACCCGGCGTCGCGGGTCGGCGGCCTGCCCGAGGGTCTGCCCGTCGCGGTGTGGGACGGTACCGGCGGTCCGCCCGGCGTCGAGAGCCTGGCGGACGTGGAGTTCTTCGTCGTCCCCTACGCCTTTGCGGATGCTGCCGCAGCGGTGCTCCCGCGCCTGCCGCGGCTGCGAGTCGTCCAGTCCCTTTCCGCCGGCGTCGACGACCTCGTGAAGTACGTTCCCAGCGGTGCCGTGCTCTGCAACGCCAGGAAAGTTCACGACGCCAGCACCGCCGAGCTGGGCGTGTCACTCGCCCTCGCGTCGCTCCGCGGCATCCCCGACTTCGTCCGTGCCCAGGACGCCGAGGAGTGGCGGACCGGCTTCCGCCCGGCGCTGGCCGACCGCACCGTCCTGCTCATGGGCTACGGCTCCATCGCCGCTGCCGTCGAGGATCGGCTCACCCCCTTCGAGTGCGAGGTCCTGCGAGTCGCCCGGACCGCCCGCACCACTGCGCGCGGGGCCGTCCACGCCCTCGTCGATCTGCCCGAGCTCCTGCCCCGCGCCGACATCGTGATGCTCACCGTCCCGCTCACCCAGGACACCCGTGGCCTGGTCGACGCGGGCTTCCTCGCACTCATACAGGACGGCGCCCTGCTGGTGAACGTCTCCAGGGGCGCGGTGGTGGACACCGACGCGCTGCTCGCCGAGCTCAGGACGGGCCGGCTCAGCGCGGCCCTCGACGTCACCGACCCCGAGCCGCTCCCGGCCGGGCATCCGCTCTGGCACGCGCCCAACACGCTGATCAGCCCTCATGTCGGAGGCAACAGCTCGGCTTTTCTGCCCCGGGCGATGCGGCTGATCCGCACCCAGCTGCTGCGCTACCTGGCCGGGGAGCCGCTGGAGAACATGGTGCTGCCCCGCAAGCCCTGACCTGGATGCGTGACCATGGGTCAGCGCCCGTCCTCCGCGTCGAGCGCCTTGTCGAGGGTGGTGGCGGCCATGATCAGGGACAGATGGGTGAATGCCTGGGGGAAGTTGCCCAGTTGCTCCCCGCTGGGACCGATCTCCTCGGCGAAGAGCCCGACATGGTTGGCGTAGGTCTGCATCTTCTCGAAGGTGTAACGGGCCTGGGACAGCCGCCCCGCCCGGGCCAGCGCGTCGACGTAGAGGAAGGTGCACAGACTGAAGGTGCCCTCCGAGCCGCGCAGCCCGTCCGGCGATGCCGCTGGGTCGTAGCGGTAGACAAGGCTGTCGGACACGAGCTTGCGGTCCATCGCGTCAAGCGTGGAGAACCAGGCCGTGGCCCGGGGAGCGATGAAGTCGACCCTGGGCATGAGCAGCAGCGAGGCGTCCAGGACGTCGCCGCCGTAATGCTGGACGAAGGCACGCTCCTTCTCGCTCCAGCCGCGTTCCATGACTTGATCGAATACGGCGTCCCTCGCATTGCGCCACCGCTCCACGTCGGCGGGCCTGCGGAAGTAATCGGCCAGGCGCAGCCCTTGGTCGAAGGCAACCCACGACATCACCCGGCTGTAGGTGAAGTCCTGGCGGCCGCCGCGGGTCTCCCAGATGCCCTCGTCCGGCCGGTCCCAGGCGTCGGCGAACCAGTCCAGCGTCCTGGTGAGTGTCTGCCATCCCTCGAAGCTGGCCTGCTGGGCGATCTCGCGCCCCTGGGACAGCGCGTAGAGGGCCTCGCCGTAGATGTCCAGCTGGAGCTGGTCGGCGGCGCCGTTGCCGATGCGGACGGGGAAGGAGCCGCGGTAGCCCTCGAAGTGATCGAGTGTCTCCTCCGGCAGGTCGGGATTGCCGTCGATCCGGTACATCGTCTGGAGCGGCTCTTCCTCCTTGCCCTCGCGCTCACGCAGCCTGTCCACCAGCCAGTGGACGAAGGCGGTGGCCTCCTCGACGAAGCCGAGGTCCAGCATGGCCCGCACGGACAGCGAGCCGTCGCGTACCCAGGTGAACCGGTAGTCCCAGTTGCGCTCTCCGCCGACCTGCTCGGGCAGACCCATGGTGGCCGCCGCGATCAGGGCGCCGGTGGGGGCGTAGGTGAGGAGCTTGAGGGTGATGGCCGAGCGGTGCACCAGCTCGGGCCACCGGCCCCGGTAGCGGGACTGGCGCAGCCAGTGCTGCCAGAACTCGCCGACTTCCCCCATCTGTTCGGTAAGCCCGTCGGCCGTGAGGGGTGCGGGCGTCTTGCCGCCGGACGCGCAGACGGTGAACACGGCGCCGCCGGACTCGCCGGATTTCAGCGTCACCTTTCCGCGCACGTCCTGGCCGTCCCGCTCCAGCGGGAAGGTGGACTGCAGGTGCCCGTCGATTCCGGGTGCCCGGAACAGGGCGCCGTTCTCGCCGAGCTCGAGCTCGTGCTCGGCCCGGCCGTAGTCGAAGCGCGGCCGGCACTCGAGTGTGAACTCGACCGTCCCCCGCACGGCACGGACCACCCGGACCAGGGTGTGCCGGTCGGTGGCGGTGCGGGTCCGGTCCGGGGGCATGAAGTCGATTACCTCGCCCACCCCGTCCGGTGACATGAACCGGGTTACCAGGATGGCCGTATCGGGGTAGTAGAGCTGCTTGCAGGTTGCGTCGGAGTGCTCTGGGGCCAGCCGCATATAACCGCCGCCGTCGTGGTCGAGCAGGGCGGCGAAGATGCTGGGTGAATCGAACCTGGGAGCGGCGAACCAGTCGATGACGCCCTGCGACGAGACGAGCGCGGCGGTCTGCAGATCGCCCACCAGACCGTGCTCGGCGATGGGAGGGTAGCGGTCCATTGCTGCTCCGAAGTCTCGGAATGTCCCCTGCGTCCACTATCCGGCACCCTTCTGGTCCCTGCCATGTCGACGCAGTCGAGGACCGCCTGCCCATGGGCCATCAACGACGACGGCCTGCGGGCCGACACCCGTATGGTGCAACGGCGACCGGCCGCAGGCGTGCCCTGGCCGGCGCCGCGTCGAAGGACCGAAGCCACCTTGGCCGCCGGAGCTGAGCGCCGCCCTCGGCTTGCTGCCCACCTTCACGGTGGGGGTTACTGACTGTGGTCGACACGTACAAGTGGGCCCCGACCCCGGCGTACGGGCACTGCGGCGCTCCCGTTCGGCCGTCAGCCGAGTGACGGAGGCTGTGGATGGAGATGATTCATGTCCGCCTGGTGAGCCCAGTTGATCTCACCCCTCGGGCGGTCGGGCTGCTCACCGGTGACCGCTATGTCTTCAACCTGGTCGTCCTTCCCGGACTGGCGCAGAACCCCGACGGCGACGCGGTCGAGTGCGACATCCTGGCGGGTGCGGCCAACGCCGTGCTGCGCGGTCTGCGCGAGCTGGAACTCGACCGCCGCGGATCCATCGTCATCGAGCCGGTCGAGATGGCCTTCTCAGGCACCGCGGCCGAGGCGGAGCAGCAGCAGCTCGGGGCGCTCGCGCACGCGCCCGTCTGGGAGGAGGTCGAAGCGCGCATTCGCGCCGAGGGCACCTATCTGCCGAGCTTCTACGTCTACCTGGTCATCGCGGGTGTCATCGGGGCGGTGGGAATCATCACCAACTCCCAGATCCTGATCGTCGCGGCGATGGTCGTCGGACCGGAGTACGGCGCCATCACCAGCGTCGCGCTGGGCATCGACCGTGGCAACCGCATCAGGATCCGGCAGGGCCTCTTCGCCCTGACCGCAGGATTCTCGCTTGCCGTCCTGCTGACGTTCCTGTTCTCGTGGGCGATCCGGGGTCTCGACCTCCAGCCCAAGGCGTTCGACCTGGGCATCAGGCCGGTCTCCACACTGATCGACGCCCCCAACTTCTTCTCGGTCGTCGTCGCGGTCCTGGCCGGCATCGTCGGGATCGTGTCGCTGACCCAGGCCCGGACGAGTGCGCTGCTCGGCGTCTTCATCTCGGTCACCACCATCCCCGCCGCCGACATCGGCGTCTCCTGCGCGTTCTCCAGCTGGAGCGAGGCGCGCGGATCCCTGGTCCAACTCCTGCTCAACATCGTGCTGCTGATCGTGGTGGGCGTGCTGATGCTCAGATTCCAGCGGGCTGTCTGGCGGTACATCAGCCGGCGCAGCGGGCGCTCCGACAGCAGATGAGGCCGCCGTCCCGTCCGGGAGCGGTACATCGCTCATGCGCCGACCGGCCGACCTCGCAGCCGGGCGGAGCGGTGGCTCCGCTGCCTGTGGGCCGCACTGTCCCTGCCGCTCCGCCTCCGGCCGGCCTGCAAAGAGCACCAACCCGCCTCATCACCACACACCGAAAGGGCCACCCGTGACGACGAACCAGGTGCTCATCGGAGTGAGCCTGACCCTGGTCCTCGCAGTCGGATCGCAGATCCTGGCGAGCCGCCTGCGCATCCCCGCCCTCATCGTCCTGCTGCCGGTCGGCTTCGCCGCCGGCGCGCTGATCGACGACGTCAACCCCGAGCGGCTGCTGGGGGCTGCGTTCTCACCGCTGGTGTCGCTGGCCGTCGCCGTGATCCTCTACGACGCGGGCCTCGGGCTGGACCTGGCGAGGCTGAGAGGGCACACCCGCCGCGTCGTTGTCAGGCTGATCTGGATCGGGGTTCTGATCACCTGGCTGCTCGGCGCGCTCCTCGCCGCGCCGTTGCTGGGCATGTCCCAGCGGGCGGCCGTCATGATCGGCGCGATCCTCGTGGTCTCGGGGCCGACGGTCGTCGGACCGCTGCTCAGCTTCGTGCGACCCAAGGACCGGCTCCAGCACATCCTTGTCTGGGAAGGCTCCCTCATCGACCCGGTCGGAGGCATTCTGGGAGCACTGGTCTTCCATGCGGTCACGGCGAGCACGAAGCACCACTTCGGCAGCGGGGCCGCGAGCTTTCTGGGCAGCGTGGGCATTGGAGCGGCCGGTGGAGTGGTGGGGGCGGCTCTGCTGTGGGGGCTGTTCCGGGTGCTGCGGCTCGGCGAGGTGCTCGGCACCACGGCGCAGCTCGCCGCGGTGATCGGTGTGGCGGCGCTCTGCGACGTCCTGCGCGAGGACACGGGGCTCATCGCCGCCGTGATCATGGGCCTGGCCATCGCCAACCTCCCCGGCATCGACGTCCCGGCGCGCCGGCCGTTCTTCGAGACCCTGGTCAGCCTGATCATCGGCCTGCTCTTCATCTCCATCTCGGCCACCGTCACCCCAGAGTCGCTGCGCCATGTGGGCCTGCTCGCGCTCGGGTTCGCCGCCGTTCTGGTGGTGGCCGTCAGACCGCTGGTCGCGGCCGTATCCACCCTCGGCACGGACCTGACACGCGGCGAGAGGGGCTTCATCGGCTGGATGGCGCCGCGCGGCATCGTCGCGGCCGCTACCGCGTCGACGTTCTCGGCCGGCCTCGTGGCCAAGGGGATCGGCGGTGCGTCGAAGATCCTTCCCGCCACGTTCGTGGTCATCGTCGCGACCGTGACGCTCTACGGTCTGACCGCCTCGCCCGTGGCCCGGCGCCTGGGCGTCGTGCGCCCCTCCCGCTCGCGTCCGCTGCTGGTCGGCGGTGACCCGTGGGTGGTCGACCTTGGTGTGGCTCTGAAGTCGGCGGGGCTGGAGGTCTTGATGTGGGCAGGGCAGGAGCAGCAGCGCGAACGCATCAGGCAGGCCGGGATCGAGCTTGCGCCCGGTGAACTACTGGCCGCCGTCACGGGCGAGGGCCCAGAGCTGGAGGGCATCACGGCGGTGTTCTTCCTCACCGCCGAGGACGACTTCAACGCACTGGCGGCAGCGATTCTGCGTGGCAGCGTGGAGGGGGTGGTCCACCATCTTGGTGCACCGCCCGAGAGCCGCGGCGTGGTGGCGCCGTTCATCGGTGGCGAGGCCCTGTTCGGCGCGGATCTGACCTGGCCGACCATCTCCCGCAGATACGAGGACGGGGCGGCCGTCCTCACGCAGCCCGCCGGCGGTGCCCTGCCGCCCGGTTGCGACCTGCTGTTCCTGGTACGCCCGGACGGTCGCCTCGATCCGGTCACGGAAGCCGGCACACCGCTGCCCGGGCCGGGGGACACGGTCGTCATGCTGGCCCCGGGCGGGCGGGGTGCCGCGCGTCCGCCGGAGTAGGCCGGCACTTCGACGGGGTCGAGGCCGGGCGCGCAGGACGGCAGCTGGTGGACGGTCAGCCACTCGCGACCGGCGATGAACTCCCGCATGCCGGAGGCCAGGGCGTGTTGAGGTTGTCCCGGACCAACACGATCGGCCGCCGAGCTGCTGTGCGCGACGGTCAGGAGTCGCGACAGTCGGCCGGGCGAAGCTCTTGCGCCCGTCGGGCTGTGTGTCCAGGTGTCCGGCTCCCCACCGCCCACTCCTCATGGCAAGCCCAAGGAGCCCAAGGATCAACTCGCCCTGCAGAACACGCTTTTACCGGTCCACGCGGACATCCCTCGCTCCGGCGGCCCCACGACCGTGTGTCCACGTCCGAGTCGGCGCTCGTCGGGCTGCAGCAGGTCGTCAACACCTCGAGGAATCGACGAGATGTGGGCCACATCCCGGAAGCCGGGTTGAGACATGGCCGCACGGACTGCGTATCGCCTCACAACGAAACAGCGAAGCCCGACCCGTGTCGCCCGGCTCTCCATCACAGACCCACCCCTGCGACCACCGTCCGACGTTTTGATGCGTATCCGCCCATGAAAGACATCGCCGGCCTGTCCGTGACGAGACATTCCAGGGACGTCGGTTGAGGAGGACTGCCGGTGGGATTCAACGACATCGAACCTCAGCGAACTCACAGTCCAGGTCCTGATCTCGCGCAAGATATACGGGACTCCTTCCAGGCCGTGCTGGACGCCTTGGACGCCGCACGCGCCGACCTCTACGCGGTCGACGAGCAGGAGGGCCGGCCCGAGTCCCCGCCGCCGACCTGGCAACAACCCAGCGAACCGACCAGGGACGCAGGCTTCACTCATCCGCCCCCGTCCTTGTCCCCGGCTCCGCCCCCGCCCCGACGGACACAGCCGGTGGGTCCTGGGCCCGAGTGCCTTGATCCGGATCCTCCGTACGCCGTCGAGCCGTATGTGGTGGAGCCGCCGCGGACCGGTGGCGAACGGCCGGTCGACGCTCCGAAGGATGTCGTGGTGGAGCCGCTGTGGTTGCGCGCCACGAATCTGGAGCCTGTTCCGCCCCCGTCATTAGGAACGCCACCGTCGGTGGGAAAGCCGCCGATGGCGCGTGGCGCAGGCTCGACGTACGCCGCACCGCCGCTGACCTTCCCTCCCCCGCAGGAGGGCGCGCGCGGCGGGACCGGCCCGCGCTCGTACACCAACCGGTCGGCTACCCCCCGGCGCCCGGCCCCGCCCTCGGACCAACTCCTCGCCCCGTCCTCGGAGGTGCCACCGCCACCGCCACCTGTCCGCGCGCACGCGAGGAACAGAGGCCGAGGATGGCGGCGCTTCACCGACCGGCGGGACACTCGTGTCGCCGGGGTTTTCGGACTGGGCGCCCTGAGCGGACTGATCCTCGCCTCTTCGCTGCTGGTCCGCGACAACCCCGCACCGCCGGTCCCGTCCGCGCCCTCCGAGCAACTGGACCGGCCGCCGCTGCCCGACAGCCCCGCTCCCACGCTCCCCGAGATCCCGGGCACGGGCGTGCTGCGCCAGGGCGACAGCGGCCATGGGGTATACGAGCTGCAGGTCCGTCTGCTCCAGGTCCCGAACATGTACGACGGCGGCGCGATCGATGGTCGCTATGACAAGGAGGTCCGGGCGGCCGTGGCCAGATTCCAGCAGTGGTACGGCGTCCGCGGTGACGAGACGGGCGTCTACGGCGACAACACGCGCCTCGCCCTCATGTTGCGAACCAAGTAGTGAAGGACGTCGCTCAGGCGGTGCCGGTGGTGGGGAGTTGGGTGCCGGTGCCGGCACCGGCACCGGCGTGACTTCGGCTGTCAAAGCCCACAGCGTGCCGGCGGTGCCGAACTGCGCCTGCTCGAACCGCGCAGGGAGCCCGGCACCCTCGTCGTGGCCGACGACGTCGACCCGAGCAGTCTGCAGCCCTGTCTCGACTACGTACGCGCCCCCGCGAACGGCTATCAGAGTGTGACCTTCCCCGTCGAGGACGGCATGGAGATCAGCTGCCGACTCTGACGGCGAACGAGGGCGCTACGGACCACAGGCCGGGCAGGGGGATCGGCTCGGCGATCGCATCGGTCACCTTCCGGTGATCGTGCCACCGACCGCCCGGCTTCGGCGTCGGTCAGGCAGCAACGGCTCCGTCCGTACCCCATGTACATCGGTCAATGGCACACCCGTGGTGCTCGGCGCGGGACTGCTCGTGGGCGAGGTGCTGGCACTGCCGGTAGGACTTGCGGAAGGGGGCGCCGTCGGCGAGGCCGAGTGGCCGGGGCGGCCACTGGAGGGGCGGGGCGTCGGCCTGGCTTTCACGGGTGGACTGGTGGGGGCTGCGGGAGTGTGGGAAGCCGGTGGTTGAGTGGCCGTCGCCCGAGGGCGCCGAGTCGCACCACCGTTGCGCTCCCGGACGCTTCCTCTGGCCGGGTGCGTGGCCGGACGTTCCGGTGGACGTGAGGCCCCGGGTGATTCGGTGACGGGGACATGGGGCTCGTCGGGGGATGCCTGTTCCGGGCTCGGCGCTGCTTGTGGGGTGCCGGCGGACTGCTGGGGCAGCAGCGATGCAGCGGCCAGGCCGCCGAGCATGGCCAAGGTGGCCGCGGCAAGAGTCCGACCGCCGTACTTCTTCAGTCGCGGCGGACAGCGGCGCCGGGCTGCGGGCGCATCGGCTGAGGGAGTGGGGGACCAGGAAACGTCGGGGGACTCGAAGGTGCCCGGTCCCTCGATGACGAGGGCATCCAGCACCGCCAGGTCGGCTGCCCGAGCACCGCCGCTCCGATCGCTCGGCGGTGCCATGTCGGAGTCGTATGCCCCGCACTCCGGGCACGTCACGGCGCCGTTGAGGGCGCGGCGGCAGGGGGAGCAATAGTCCATGGGTTCGACCGCTCAGTGCGTGAGTCGCTGGAAGGAACCGTGGTCGGCCGACCAGGTTGGCCGGCAGCCGGCGGCCGGAAGGCGCCGCTCGGTGCATTTCGGAAGGATCCTTGGCATGTGCGAACCTCACTTACTCGCCGGTCTGGGCGGGGCACCGGTTACCGAGGTCAACGGGCCGGAGCGAGGCAGTGTTCAATCAGCGGCTGAAACGTGGGGTACGCAACTCCCTTGGAGGTAGCGGCTGGTCACGCCAGCGCAACCCGCTTCGGCGTCCGAGCCGACAGCCACGGCTCACCCCGAGTCAACGGCGTTCACCTCCTGGCGCTGAACGTCCTCTTCGGTGCGGTGATTCTCTTCGCCCCTGTGATGCACTCGGCCTCCTGCTCGTCGGCTGTGGTGAGCCCACCACCCCTGAGGGCACCTCGAACCGGGTGGCGCTCCGGCGATCCGGCGGCGCCGACAGAGCGTCAGGCGCTGGGACCCGCAGCTCGACGAACGCCGCGACCCGGCACATCGCTCGAGTCACCGCGATGGGCGGCAGCGCCTCGACGGGGCGGCCGGTCTGCCGGTGGCGCCGTTCGCCCGTGCCGTTCGGCCGGTGCGGGGCGCTCTGCATCAGCGCGATCACCGGCGTCCGGGTGGGAGCCTGCGCCGTCCCCGCGGAGCCGGCGGTGCAGAGTCGACCTCAGACGCTCGCGAGGGAGATCTCGGTCGACTTGATCAGGGCGATGACGGAGGACCCGGCGGCGAGACCCAGGTCGGTGACCGCGTCCTTGGTGATCGCGGCCGTCAGCTCGCCGCCGGCGACGGTCACCTTGACGCCTGCCATGGCGCCGCCGGTGGTGACCTCGGTGATGGTGCCGGGGATCCGGTTGCGGATGCTCAGGCCCTCGATCGCACCGGTGGCCAGAGCGACCTCCGTGGCCTTGATCAGGGTGCGTACGGAGGAGCCCGCGGCGAGGCCCAGCTCCTTTACGGCCTCCAGCGTGATCGCCGCTGTGATCTCCTGGCCGCCGTCGAGCCGGACCTTGACCGTCGCCATCACCTCGCCGGGCGTGACGGAGACGACCGTGCCGGGGATCTGATTGCGGATGCTCAGGCTCATGAATCCACCGTAGCCACGGGACCGGGCAGCGGCCGGGCGCCGTGCTTGGGGTTTCCTCCAGGTCCTCTGGCATTTGCTACGGAGTGGAGCACAATGGCTTGTAAATGCTGGCTGATGCTGCCTACCGTGTCGCATATGCAGTCCTACACAATCGGCCAGGCGGCGCGTCTGTTGGGCGTCAGCCCCGACACCGCGCGCCGCTGGGCCGATGCCGGGCGGGTCGCGACCCACCGCGACGAAAGCGGCCGTCGGCTCATCGACGGCCGCGACCTGGCCGCCTTCTCCATCGAGGTCGCCCAGAGCGGCACCGGTGAGGAGGACGCCTCGTACACCTCGGCCCGTAACGCGTTCCCCGGCATCGTCACCGCGGTCAAGCTCGGCGATGTCGCCGCACAGGTCGAGATCCAGGCCGGCCCGCACCGACTGGTCTCCCTGCTGACCCGGGAAGCCGTCGAGGAGCTGGGGCTGGAAGTCGGCATGCAGGCCACCGCCCGCGTGAAATCGACCAGCGTGCACATCGACCGCGCCTGAACCACCCTCCGTATCCATCCCTTGCAGCGGCGTCGCCCGTCCCCGACGCGGCCTGTTCCCACCGCTTCACCAAGGAGACCCGCATGTCGTACGCCTTCAACGGGCGCCGTACCGCCGCCGCCGTACTCACCGCGGCCCTGCTCGTGCCGCTCGGCGCCTGCGGCAGCGACGACAGCAAGAAGGACAGCGCGGGCGGTTCGAAGAAGAGCGCGAGCTCCGCTCCCCAGGCCGACCTGACCGTGCTGGCCGCCTCTTCGCTGACCAACGTCTTCAAGACGGCCGGCGCCGCGTACGAGAAGTCGCACCCGGGCACCAAGGTGAAGTTCTCCTTCGCCGGGTCCCAGGAACTGGCCGCACAGGTCAAGCAGGGCGCCCCCGCCGACGCGCTGGTCACCGCGGACACCAAGACCATGGACGGTCTGAAGTCCGACACGGGCACGCCGACGGTCATCGCCAAGAACCGTCTGGTCATCGCCACCGTCGAGGGCAACCCGAAGAAGGTCGACGAGCTGAAGGACCTCGCCGACACCAAGCTGAAGGTCGTACTCGCCGCGCCCGAGGTCCCGGTCGGCCGCTACAGCAAGAAGATCCTGGACGCGCAGAAGATCGTCGTGAAGCCGGTCTCGCAGGAGCCCAACGTCCGCGCCGTACTCAGCAAGGTCGAGCTCGGTGAGGCGGATGCCGGTCTCGTCTACAAGACGGACGCCGCCACGGCCACCGACAAGGTCGACGCCGTCGAGATCCCCGACGCGCAGAACGCCATCGCCCAGTACCCGGCCGCGACCCTGAAGACGTCCAAGAACAGTGAGGCCGCCGCCGCGTTCGTGGCGTGGCTTTCCACGCCCGAGGCGCAGAAGATCCTCCAGGACGCGGGCTTCCAACAGGCGTAACCGCCGTGTGTGGGCTGCCCGGTACGGGGGACCGGGCAGCCCACGACCGTCACTCGATCCCAGGAACACCGGATACTCCAGGAACGCCTCGGTACCCCAGGAACCCCCGATACCCCAGGAACACCCGATGAGACGCCTCCGCACCCGCGGCAACCGCCCCCCTGTCGCGCTCGCCGTGCCCGCGCTCCTCGCGATCGCGTTCCTGTTGCTGCCGCTGATCGGCATCCTCGCCCGTACGTCATGGGGCGACCTCGGCAGTCATCTGACCAGTCCCGGCGTCACCGAGGCCCTGCGGCTGTCGCTGCTCGTCTCCTTCTGGGCGCTCGGCCTTTCGCTGCTGCTCGGGGTGCCGCTGGCCTGGCTGCTGGCCCGCGTCGAATTCCCCGGCAAGGCGCTCGTACGCTCCCTCGTGCTTCTGCCCATGGTGCTGCCGCCCACCGTCGGAGGCGTCGCGCTCCTCCTCGGGTTCGGCCGCCGTGGCCTGCTCGGCCCCTGGCTGGAAAACACCTTCGGCATCACCCTGCCCTTCCACACCTCGGGCGCCGTCGTCGCCGCGACGTTCGTGGCGATGCCGTTCCTCGTCATCAGCCTCGAAGGCGCACTGGCAGGGCTGCGGCCGCGCTACGAGGAGACCGCGGCCTCCCTCGGAGCCTCGCCGGTACGGGTGTTCTTCACCGTCACCCTGCCCATGGTGACCCCCGGGCTCATCGCCGGAGCCGCCCTCACCTGGGCGCGGGCGCTCGGCGAGTTCGGCGCGACCATCACCTTCGCCGGCAATCTGCCCGGTACGACGCAGACCCTGCCGCTCCAGGTGTACTTGCTCCTCCAGGACCAGCCGGAAGCGGCGACCTCCGTCTCCCTGCTGCTGCTCGCCATCGCCATGATGGTGCTCATCGCCCTGCGCGGCCGCTGGACCGGAACGCCGAGCGACCGTTCACGCAAGCCCGCACCTCCGGCGGACGACGCGGAACCGCCACCGGCGGTGACCGCCGAAGATCTCAAGTCACCTGCCTCGCAGGAGCATTGGTCGCTGCACGCCGAGGTCACCGGCTTCAACCGGCTCACCCTGGACGCCGAACCGGGCACCACCATCGCCGTCGTCGGCCCCAACGGCGCGGGCAAGACCACCCTGCTGCGCGCGCTCCTCGGCCTCACGCCCCGCGCGCACGCAGCCCTGCGCCTCGGTGACACCGACGTCACCGAACTGCCCCCGCACCGCCGCGGGGTGGCCTGGGTCCCGCAGGACGGCGCGCTCTTCCCGCACCTGACAGCCCTCGCCAACACCGCGTACGGGCTGCGCGCCCATGGCGTCCCGCGCGCCGAGGCCCGCCGCGCCGCCCAGCAGTGGCTCGACCGGCTCGGCGTCGGACACCTCGCACACCGCAAACCGGCCCAGGTCTCCGGCGGCCAGGCCCAACGCGTCGCCCTGGCACGGGCCTTGGCCGCCAGGCCCCGCCTGCTGCTCCTGGACGAACCCCTCGCCGCACTCGATCAGACCACCCGCGCCCAGGTGCGCCACACCCTGCGCACCCACCTCGACGGCTTCGGCGGCGTCTGCCTGATCGTCACCCACGACCCCGTGGAAGCCGTGTCGCTGGCCGACCGGGTTCTTGTACTCGACGAGGGCCGCGCCCTGCAGGACGCGCCGCCCACCGAGGTCACCCGGCATCCCCGCTCCCCGTGGGTCGCCCGGATGCTCGGCCGCAACGCCTGGCCCGGGATCGCGACGGCGGACGGTCTCGCGCTCTTGGGCGGCGGGCTGCTCGTCGTCGCGGATCCGCTGCCCGCGGGCACCGAGGCCCTCGCGATCATCGCTCCGGAAGCGGTGTCCGTACACCGCGACAGGCCCGGCGGCAGCCCGCGTAACGTCTGGCCGGGCACCGTCAGGGAAATCACCGCCACCGGCAGCCGGCTGCGCATCCTGATCACCTCGGATCGGGCACCGGACCTCGTCGCCGAGATCACTCCGCAGGCCGCCGCAGAACTGGGCCTCGCCGACGGGACTTCCGTATGGACCAGTGTCAAGGCGACGGAGGTCGTCACCGTGACGCTGTGATGGTCGCCGTCGCAGTCGCCGTCGCAGTGGCAGCCTGAGCCCCGGCCGCAGCCCCGGCCGCGGCCCGAGCCCCGGCCGCAGCCCCGGTTGTGGCAGTTTCCGACGAGCTGGAACGAGCCGTGTTGCCGCGTCGGTGGGAGTACCTCGTCGCGGTCTGTACTCCACACTCGGCAGCCAAAAGCGCTCAATTCTGATCAAGGGCGGGCGCGGAACCGGATGCACTTGCGCACCCCGGCCACGCGCTGTGCGCGGCCGTGAAGTGTGGTCCTTTCTTGTTCTGGTGCACCGGGAATGGATGCTGTCCGGAACTCTTGTTCCATGCAGGTGGGTTGTGTCAGGGTGTGTTTCCTCACGTCCTAACATGACGATTCTGCTCAACCGTTCTAATTACCCGGCGGTAAGTCACTGCGAAAACATCGGCGTGGCCCCTCCGGAAGGTATGTACCAATCAGTTGTGCCCTTTCAACTGCCCTGAAAGCACCGGCGGTTGACCGGGACTGAGCGGCCTGCAACCCCCCATGCAATGCCCTGGATGGAAAGACTTCTATGCAGAATCCCCGTACCCCGGGTCCCGTCCCTCCCTCCCATACCGGCCTCAGTTCCGGGGACTCCGACGAAGGGCTCGCGGCCGCGCTGCGGACCAGCGGCGGGAAGGACGAGGCGCGGCCCGTAGCAGTGCTGCTGGCGAGGCACTGGCAATCGGTGTTCGACTACGCCTCGATCTGCACCCCGTCGGCGAAAGCCGCCTCGATGCTGGCCACGGCGGCGTTCAGCAAGGTGCTGGAGAATCTCCGGAAGGCAAGGTCGACAGCGGCTCTTCGTCCCCTTCTATTGTTGACTGCGCGTCAAATAGCCAAGGGGTGGGCGAACGACCGGTACGTCCTCGCACTGCCCGAACTCCAGTATCCGGACGGCGGTCGCACCCTCAGAGTCGACATGTTCACTCTGCCGGAGAATCGGGAGTTGGTCTCCCGCGCTTTCCACGCAATGCCGGGTCCCCTCCAATGCCTGCTCTGGCATGGGGAGGTCGAGGCGGAGGGCATATCCGTACCGGCAGGTTTGTTGGCCATTGACCCGCGCGGTGCGGCGGTTCAACTCGAACAGGCGCGTGAGCTCTTCCGCGCGGGCTGTCTGCGGGCTCATGTCGAACTCGCGCCGGACAAGGACTGCCGCCACTACAGCCGTCTCCTCGATGTGTCACTGCGCCGCGGCGGCACTCTGATCCCGGACATCCAGAAGCATCTGGCAGAGTGTCAGTACTGCCGTTACGCCGCCGAACAGCTCAACCACCTGGACGGCCGGCTGGCCGTGCTGCTGGCCGAGGGCCTGCTCGGCCAGGCCGCCCGCGGCTACCTGGAATCGCGACCGGCCCGCAACAGCGCCCGGGCGCAGAGCAGAGAAGGCACGGTCCGCAGTACCGGACGCCACTCGAAGGCCGGGCGCCCGCGGGCACTGCCCCGTATGACCTTCCCCGGCCGGCACCTGCTGCTGGCCCGGCCGAAGGTCGTCCTCACCGGTCTCGGGCTGCTGGTGGCCGGCGCGCTCGTCGTGACCGCCGTCTCGGCGCTCTGGTCGAACGACAGCGACTATGCCGGACCGTCCGTCCCGAGCGGCTCGGTCACCACCGACGCGCCTCCCGCAGCCGGATCCCAGGTGCCGTCCGGCCACTCACCACAGCCCTCGACCACATCCGCCGGACTCCCGGCGTACCCGCTGAACACCAGACTGCGCAATGCCGACGCCGGTCTCTGTCTTGACATCCGTGACCGCAGGGCTGCGCCGGGTGCCGAGGCGGTGATGGCGGTGTGCTCGACCACCGTGACGCAGACGTGGGTGTACGAGGACGACGGGCTGCTGCGCAGTTCCGCCGCCCCGGACCTGTGCCTGAACTCCCACGAGATGGATGGTGTGGCCGTGCTGAGCGTCTGCACGGCGGCGTCGGCGGCGAACGCCGCGGACGTACGCTACGACCTGACCATCCAGGGCAATGTGATCCCCCGGTGGAACGACGGACTGGCACTCGTCCCGATCTCGCCGGATCCGGCAACGACCGTGGTGGTCAAGGTCCGTGACGGATCAGCGGCACAGCGATGGGTAACTGACAACGTTGCCGCCGGCACCCCCAAGGTCCGGCCGAGCGCCGATGTGGGCTCACCGTTCACCAAGGACGTCAACACCTCACCGCAGACCGGCCAGGACTGCGCCTCCCCGAGCTGCCCGCCGCCCCTCCCGCCCGCGGGCGTGACGGAGCCGGATTCGGTGCCGTCGGATCCGTACGCCGCGCAGCCCCAGCCCAGCCTCCGGCGTGTCAGCAATGGTTCGGCCGATGAGAAGCGGCACGACCGGCCCGTGCGAACGGCTCTTGGGCTGCGCCCCGCCAAGGTGCTGGAGCCGACTCCGGCCGGGCTGCGCCTCCCGGACAGAGCCGACACGGCGCGGCCGGGCCACGCGCGGCCGCGCCACGGTCGGGCGGAAGCCGGTCGGGCGGAGGCCGGTCGGGCGGAGGCCAGTGAGGCAATGGCCGGTCGGGCGGACACCGGTCGGGCAGTGGCCGGTCGGGCGTAGTCCGGTCACGCCGCCGGATGGCGACCGTCTGTCCGCGGGCCGCCTGTGCCTTCCCGCGGTCAAGTCATCTCAGGCATCGCGCCCTTCGTGGTCTGCAGGTCGATCACCGAGAAGACCGCGCCCTGCTGGTCCGCGACCGTCGCGAAGCGGCCGAAGGGGCTGTCCATCGGGCCGAAGTGCACCTGCCCGCCGAGCTTGTTGACCGTGGCGATCGCGGCGTCGCAGTCCGCCACGGCGAAGTACACATTGACGTGCGGCGGGACATCGGGCGGGAAGTCGTCGGTCATCTTCATCCGGCCCGCCACCGGCCGGCCGCCGATGTTCCACAGGTGGAAGTCGACGACCTCGTGCTTCATCTTCTGCACCTCGAAGGGGAAGGCCGCGGTGAAGAATGCGTCCGCCTTGGCGGCGTCCCGTGTGGTGATCTCGGCCCACGCGAACGAGCCGGGTTCGCCCGTCTTCTCGAAGCCCTCGTGGGCACCCGGCTGCCAGACGCTGAAGGACACGCCGCTGGGGTCCTGGGCGGTCACCATCGTGCCGAACTCGCCGACCTGCATGGGCTCCATCAGCAGCGTTCCGCCGTTCTCACGGATCTTCGCGGCCGTCGCGGCCGCGTCCGGAGAGGCGAAGTAGAGGTTCCAGGCCGCCGGGCTTTCCATGCCGGGCATCTGCGGTACGACGGCGGCCACCAGCTTGCCGTCCGAGCGCGCCTGCGTGTAGTTGCCGAACTCTTCCGATCCCTCGTCGTAGGTCCAGCCCATCAGCTCGCTGTAGAAGCTCTTCGCGGCTTCCAGGTCGGGGAACATCGCGTCGGCCCAACAGGGCGTGCCTTCCGGTAGCGCGGCCATGGTCCAAGCCTCCAGCTCGAGGAAATTTCCCGTTCTTTCACGCTATTCGCCGAGGAGTGTCGGCGCGCGTCGAGCCGGCTCCCCGGCCAGGGGCGCACTTCCGGGGTATGGGCCGCGGCCGTCACTTCCCCGCGTGACGGTGAAGCCGGAGCCACTCGCGTGCGGTGTGCCGGCGCTCGTGGCGAGCATGGCGCCGGACGGCCGGCCTGGTACGACCGCCGAAGGGGAGTGCCGCGATGCGTTCGTCCTGATAGCCGTTGACCAGATGGATCGCGAGCGCGGCCGCGATGATCATCGCGAGGATCGCCAGCACGGTGACGAGGTTGTCCATGACCTCACTTCCCACCCTGCCCCGGACCGGCGCGAACCGGCCGGGCGTTGTTGAAGCGCCGATGTGGGTGAACCGCCGAAAACCGCGCCGGCACGACGGCCGGTGTACGAAATGTCCTCGGTGTCACCAGCGTACGCCCGGCCCTGCGCATCACCGCCGGTACAGCGGCGGCCCGCACGTGGACCACCGTCCCCACCCGCACCGCTCCCCGGACGGACAACCGGACAGGTGAGGGGCCGACAGGTAAGGGGCCCGCTCCCGGCGCGTCCATATACTGCCCGTCATGCCGACGACCAGCCTCACCGGACGCACTGCCCTCCACACGCGCCGGGTCCGCCACAGCCACGCCATATGACGGAGACCGCCCGACCTCCGCGCCGTCGCATACTCGCCGACCTCACTCCCCTCCGCAGCTCCGTCCACTACCGGCGGCTCTGGTTCGGCAACACGATCTCCTGGGTCGGTCAGGGGATGACCGCGCTCGCGATATCCCTCCAGGTCTACGACATCACCCGCTCCACCTTCGCCGTCGGCCTCGTCGGGCTCTGCTCCCTGGTGCCGCTCTTGGCGTTCGGACTCTACGGCGGTGCGATCGCCGACACCGTGGACCGGCGCAAGCTCGGGCTCGTCTCCGCGAGCGGGTCCGCCGTGCTGTCGGCCGGGCTCGCCACCGCCGCCCTCGCAGAGTTCCACCGCGTCTGGTTCCTGTACGCCGTCGTCGCGCTCCAGGCCGTGTGCGCGGCCGTCAACTCCCCGGCCCGCAGCGCGATGATCCCCCGGCTGCTGCCGCCCGAGCAGCTGCCCGCAGCCAATGCGCTCTCCTCGATGACCATGACCTCCGGGACACTCCTCGGGCCGATGCTCGGCGGGCTCATCGTCGGATTCGCCGGCTATCAGACCGCGTATCTCATCGATGCCGTCGCCTTCTCCGCGTCCCTGTACGCGATGTGGCGACTGCCCTCGATGCGCCCGGACCGTCTCGCAGGCGCCAAGAAGGCGTCCGTCCTGGACGGGCTGCGTTTCCTCGCCACCCGGCCCAACCTCCGGATGACGTTCTTCTCGGACTTCTGCGCCATGATCCTGGCCCATCCGCGGGCGCTCTTCCCTGCCGTCGCCGTGGTCTGGTACGGCGGCGACGCACGCACCACCGGACTGCTGGCCGCCGCGCCCGCTCTCGGGGCGCTGCTCGGTGGGGTGTTCTCCGGATGGCAGGGGCGGATCCGGCGGCACGGGCTGGCGATTCTGCTCGCCGTCGGCGCCTGGGGTACGGCGATCGCCGTCTTCGGGCTCACCCGCAACCTCTGGCTCGGACTGTTCTTCCTCGCCCTCGCCGGGTTCGCGGACACCGTCTCGATGGTCTTCCGCAACACGATGATGCAGACGGCCGCCCCGGACGAGATGCGCGGCCGGCTGCAGGGCGTCTTCATCGTCGTCGTCGCGGGTGGCCCGCGGCTCGGCGACTTCCTGGCCGGCAGCGTCGCCGATCTGACCTCGCCGGCCGTGACCGTGACGGGCGGCGGGATCGCCTGTGTGCTGGCGATCTCCCTGCTCGCGCTGCGCTGGCGCGGCTTCGCCCGGTACGACGCCCGCGACCCGACACCCTGACCTGCGTCAGGCCTGCTTGACCGGGACCGTCTCCATGCCCGCCGGAGTGAGCGTCATATTGATGCCGAGCACGGACTCGACCGGCTCGACGACCGGGATCTCGTGCAGCGGGTCGACGGCGGAGTACCCGGTGAACGCCGGTGCGCCGATGCCGCGCCACATCTCCTCGGCCTTCACCTCGACGTCGCTGAGGACGAACTCGCCCAGCGGCGTGGGCCCGGCCGTGAGCGCGGGCACGCGGTGCAGGCCCAGCCAGGTCTCCCGTACGCCCTCCGACGGGCCTTCGAAGATCTGCGGCTGGAAGACGCCGTAGGCCGGCGGGACACCGGCCGGACGCTCAAGACGGGCGTGGAACAGACCGCTGGAGCCCTCGCGGGACCGGTCGAAGTCGATGAGCTTTGTCAGCCTGCTGGGGATGCTGGACCGTCCGTCGGCGCTGCGTTCGGGTTGACGGGGTCCGGGGCGACGATCCCGCGTACGACGCCCAGCTCCACCAGGTCCTGGGGCCGCAGCCGCAACTGGTCCGCGGTCCGGGGCACTTGCTCGGGCCCGCGCTTGAGGATCGCGGCGGCGAGCTCCGGGGCGATGACGGAGAAGTAGCTGTCCGGTGTGGCCCAGGTGTTGCCGGGAGCGGCGAGCGCGAGCGCCCCGCCCGAGCCGCCCTCACCGATGAGAAGGCTGGTCAGCGGAGTACGGGCGGCGGCGATGGCCGAGAACAGCTCGGCAATCGCCGCGCCCGCACCGGCCCGCTCGGCCTCGGCGTCATTGGCAGCGCCCGGGGTGTCGATGAGCGTGAGCACGGGAATCCCTGCCCGGTCGGCGAGCCGTACGACACGGGCGGCGGTCCGGTACCCGGCGGGCCGGGTCGGGGTGCCGCACTGGGCGACGTACGCGATGGGCCGCCCGTCGCGCAGCCCTACACCGCAGAGCAGCCCGGGGTCGGTGCCGCCGCAGCGGTCGCCGTGGAGGGGGCGGCGGTGTGTGAAGTACTGATCGAGATACGCCTCGGCACGGGGCCGTCCGGGCGCGCGGGCCTGCTGGACGGCGTCCCATCCGGTGAGGGGGAGGGGAGCCCCGCCGAGCGCGTACGGAGGTGGAGCGGGCTCGACACGGGGCGGGTCGGCGACCGCCGGGGCGGCCTGCGGCCCAGCGGCACCGGGCGTGCTGCCGGGCGTGCCGACGGGCCCGCTCTCGGGGGCGCTCGCGGCTTGACCGGCGTGTTCGGCCTCGACGGTGAGCCCCGCCCCGGCGCCGCTGCCCGTTCCCGGGGTGCCCGCTGCCGGCGCGGCGCCCGGGCCCCCGGGCCCGCCCGCAGCGTGGCCCTCGGCCTCCGCTCCCGCGAGCCCCGCGCCCAGCGCTCCCGCCCAGTACGCAAGCACCTCCCGCAGATCCTCACCGCGCACGATCGCGTCGATCTGACCCGAGGCCAGTTGGCCCTCCGCCGTGTACGCCGCCGGATCCGCCTCCGGAGGGCGTACGCGGGAGCCGGCGAAGCCCACCTGTGCGGCCGGCAGGGCCAGGATCACGTCCGCGCCCGCGCCCAGTGTGGCCCAGCCGCCGCCCGTCGTCGGGTCGCGGAGGACCGCGATGTGTGGGACACCCGCGTCGCGCAGCAGCACCGACGCATGGGCCACGCGCTGGAGTTGGGAGAGGGCGACCATGCCCTCCTGCATACGGCTGCCGCCGGTCGCGATCAGCGAGATCAGCGGTCGCCTCCGTTCGCGCGCCGCGCCGTACGCGGCCTCCAGGCGGTCCCCGGCGCGAATGCTCAACGAGCCGCCCAGGAAGCCGAATTCGAAGGAGACCACCACACACCGACGGCCGCCGAGCGTGGCCTCGCCGAACACGACGGACTCCTTCGAGCCCGTACGCTCCGCGGCCCTCGCGCGTGCCGCGTCGTACCCCTCCCAGGCGATCGGGCCGTCCGGCACGCAAGGCCGGCCGACCGGCTCGGCCTCCACGAAGTCGTCGCAGACCAGCGCGATCGCCTCGCGGGCCGTCACCCGCTCACCCATGGAGCGCCCGCTTCATGATCTTGCCCATGTCGTTGCGGGGCAGTGCATCGAGGAAGCGGACCTCGCGCGGGCGTTTGTGCGGCGCGAGCTGCGCGGCCACATGTGCGGACAGTTCCTCCGGCGTGGGCGGCGCCAACGGGTCCGCCGGCACGATCCAGGCGACGATCCGCTCACCCAGGTCCGCGTCCGGCTCCCCGGTCACCGCCGCCTCGCGTACCGCCGGATGTTCAAGCAGCGCGTTCTCGATCTCGCCCGCGCCGATCTTGTAGCCGCCGCTCTTGATCAGGTCGGTGGCCTTGCGGCCGACGATCCGTACATAGCCGTCCGGGTCGCGGCTCGCCATGTCGCCGGTACGGAACCAGTCGCCGTCGAAGGCCGCCTCGGTCGCGTCGGGCCGGTTCAGATACTCCGTGAAGAGGTTCGGTCCGCGCACCTGGATCTCGCCGATGCCGTCGCTCTCGTCGACCAGCCGCAGCTCGACGCCGTGCAGCGGGACGCCGACCGTCCCCGGACGCGCTTCGCCGTCGGCGCGTACGGAGGTGTTCATCAGCGTCTCGGTCATCCCGTACCGCTCGATCACCCGCCGTCCCGTTGCCGCCGCGATCCGCTCGTGGTCGTGCAGAGGCAGCGCCGCAGAACCCGACACCAACAGCCGCGCACCCGCCAGCGCCTTCGCCAACTGGGGGTCCGTATCGAGCACTTCGGCCAGTCGGTGGTACATCGTCGGCACACCGAAGAGCATCGTCCCGCCGTTCGCGAGCTCGCGGGCCACGCCCTCCGCCGTGAACCTCCCCAGGTGCCGCACCTCCCCGCCGCGCCGCAGCGGGCCGAGGATGCCCAGGATCAGACCGTGGACGTGAAAGAGCGGAAGGCCGTGCACAAGGACGTCGTCGGCGGTCCACTGCCAGGCGTCCTCCAGCGCATCCAGAGTCGTGGCGATCGCGCGGCGCGGGAGTACGGCGCCCTTGGGCGGCCCCGTTGTCCCCGAGGTGTAGACGATCAGAGCGGGCGCCGCGGGGTCCGGCTCCGCGGGCAGCGGGCCGGCGGTACCCGCGACCGCGATGTCGACCCGCTCCAACGCGCCGAGTGCCGACGGCAGTTCGTCGTCCGGCCCGGCCAGCACCACCGACGGCGCACTGTCCGCGACGATATGCGCCAGCTCGCGCTCACCCGTTTTCGGGTTCAGCGGCACGGCCGGCACACCGGCCAGCAGCGCGGCCACCACACCCACCGCCGTCTCCAGCGTGGGCGTGGCCCAGACGGCGACCCGCCGCGCGGCGGTGATCCGGCCGGCCAGCGAACCCGCCGCACCGGCCAGCTCGCCGTACGTCAGCGCACGTTCGCCGAAACGGAGGGCGCGCCGGTCCGTACCGGCCGCCAGCGCCGGGAAGAGGTCACTCACTCGTCGTCCTCCATCTGTCGCCATCTGTCGCCATGGGTCGTTTCACGGGACTGGTCGTCCGCGCTCCCGGACCGCATCATTCTCCCCGCTACTTGGAAGTAACAAGATGAGGGGGTAGCGGTGTTGGCGCTGCGTACCGGGCTCGTCAGCCCGGTGAACGACCGGTTTACGGCAGAGGCAGCGCCACCTTGACCGCGTACACCGCGACGAGGCCGTATCCGATCCGGAAGGTCCAGGCGCGGGTCGTGTCCGAGATCCGCGCGCCCGCGAGGCCGCTCGCCGCCACCAGTAGCTGCTGCCACACCATCGAGGCGACGAACACCCCGCCCACGAAGACCAGACCGGCCCCGCCGCTGCTGAGATCCGCGCCGTGAGCGGTGGTCAGGGCGGCGAAGTACAACGCGGTGGTGGGGTTGATCAAAGTGAGCGCGGCGAACCGGGTGAACGTACGCACCGGCCCGGCGCCGCCCGTGCTCTCTCCCGGCGCGGCGGGCCCGGTGGCCCGTGCGGCGAGCAGCCCCCGCACCGCGATCACCGCCAGCACCGCGGCCGACACCAGCCTGACCCAGGCCTCCACGCCGGAGAGCGCGGAGGCGACCAGCGGGCCGAGCGCGGTCGCCACGGCTGCGTAGGCGAAGTCGACGACCGCCACCGCGGCGGCCGCGGCCACCGCACCCCGGCGGTCGCGCATGCCCTCCTGGATGAGCAGCACGCCCATCGCCCCCACGGGCATCGCCACCCCCAGGCCGGCTGCCGCGCCCGCCATCGCCGTCGTCCACATCTCGCTCACGCCGCACACCCTCACGCCCTGCCTGTGGTCCGCGCGGCCGAATTCCGGTCCGTACTGCGACAATCGCGGTATGGACCGACTGGACAGCGAAATCCTCGGCATCCTGCAGGAGGATGCGCGGATCTCCTACCGTGATCTGGGGGTACGGGTCGGGCTGAGCGCCAACGCCGCCGCCGACCGGGTGCGTCGCATGCGCCGCGAGGGCGTGATCCGGGGCTTCACGACGCTGGTCGACCCGGCCGCCGACACCCGCGCGGGCCTGGTCGTCTTCATCGATGTCACGCTCCGCCTCGACACCACCAACGAGGACTTCGAGAAGGCCGTGCTCAAGCTTCCGGGCATCACCGAAGTCGTCCATGTGACGGGCGAGCACGACTATCTCCTGCGAGCCCGAGCCGCCGATCCGCCCGCCCTGGACGGCCTGCTGCGCCGGCTCAAGCGCGAGGCGGGCGTCGCCCAGTCCAGTACCCGGATCGCGCTGAGGTCCGCCCGCTAGCGCGGCAGCCCGCTGATCCGGCCGCGCTCGGGGTCGGTGACCCCGAGCACGCCGTACAGCCGGGCGCCGGTTCCGTACAGCCGGGCGCAGGTTCCGTACCGCTCGAGCCACCGCTCGAGCTACCGAGCACGCCGGCGCTCACGTCACCGATCGGGCCACCGCTCACATCACCGCTCGAGCCACCCCTCACGCCCGCCGTCAGCCGGCTTCGCCCAGCGGATCGAGGACCGTCGGCCGGATCTTGCCCTCCATCATCGCGCCGAGGCCGAGGACGGCGCAGATGTCGGGCCGTTCGGCGATGCCCACCGGCATCCCGGTCGCATCGCGCAGCATCTGGTCCAGGCCCGGCAGCAGCGCGCTGCCGCCGACCATCATGATTCCGCGGTCGGCGAGATCGGCGACCAGGTCCGGCGGGCAGTCGCGCAGCACCTTGCCGATGCCGTCGAGTACAGAGGTGAGCGGAGTGTGGATGGCGTCCCGTACGGCGGCGGTGTCGACCTTCACCGAGCGGGCGAGGCCAGTGGCCACGTCCCGGCCGTGGATCTCCGTCGACGCGGGCCCGTGGGTGTTCAGGCCGTTGCCGTGCAGGGCCAGTTGGAGGGGCCGGACCGACTGGCTGGGCAGCATCAGTTCGTGCTGGTGGCGCAGATGCTGGATCACCGCGTGGTCGATGGCGTTGCCGCCCACCGGGATCCGCTCGGCGGTCACGATCGCGCCCAGCGAGAGCACCGCGACCTGCGTGGTCGCCGCCCCGCACACCATGATCATGGTCGCGGTGGGCTCCTCCACGGGCAGCCCGCAGCCGACGGCCGCGGCGATCAGGGTGTCGACCAGCTCGACGTGGCGGGCGCCGAGGCCCACCAGGGTCTCGACGGCGGCGCGCTGCGCGAGCGGGTCGCTGTCGTGCGGGGTGCAGGCGGCGGCGCGCAGCCGCGGCTTGCGGCGCAGCTGGCGGCTGAGCTTCTCCCCGAGGAGATGACGGAGCATCCGCTGGGCCATGTCGATGTCGACGACGGTGCCGCCGGAGACAGGGCGGGCGACGCGGATGTAGTCGGGCGTACGGCCCGTCATCTTTTCGGCGAGTGCGCCGACGGCGATCAGCGCTCCGGTGCGGGTGTTCACGGCGGCGACGCTCGGCTCGTCGACGACGAGCCCGGCCCCCTTCACGAACACCCGAGTCCTCGCTGCCCCCAGGTCGACGGCGACATGGCAACGGCGCAACTGTTCAAGGCTGACGGTCACAGCGGATCCTCCCGAGTGCGGTACTTGTTCGCATCGTGCGATCGCCGCGAGCGGTGCGCGCGCTGGGTGAGCCGGTCGGGGGTACGGAACTGACGCCCCGCCAGATCCGTTCAGCCGATCGGCCTCAGCCCACCGTCAGCCGCTGCAACAAACCCCAGGTGAACTCCGCTACGCATGCCTCGCCGCCGGGCAGGGTGAACGCCAGCCGGGATCTGGTCGGTGCCGACCCCTCCATCGGCCTCGCCGGGGGGAAGGCTCTGGCCACCTCGTCCACCGTGCACGACCAGGGCCTCAGATCCTCCGCCGTACGCAGCTCGGGCGCCGCCACCCCCGGCGCGCGTACCAGCCACTCGTTCCACACCGCTCCGTCGTCCGTGGCCAGCACCTCGAAGCGCAGATCGGGCCAGAGCGGTACGGGCCACAGCAGCGCGTCGCACTCCAGGTCGCCGATCCGCCGCCGTACGATCCGTTCCGGCGCACCGAGCACCGAGCGGTAGCGCGCGAGCGCGCCGCGCTTTCTCGGGGAGCGGACCATCGCCTGCCAGCGGCGGTTGGCTTCACGCATTTCGGCGAGCGAGGCGCCCAGTTCGCGGCGGGCGTCCTCGACGAGCCCCGGTTGGTGGTCGGCCATTCGGCGGAACAGTACGAGCTGGAAGTCGCGCGGCCCGAATGGTGCGGCAGTGGTCATGCCCGACATCCTGCCCCGTCGGCAACGCGGGCCACAGTCGTCACCAGCCGAGTTGCCGCGCCGCGGAAGTGGGGATTCCACACAGGATCCTCACATGGCCATCCACCTCTGGTGCCGCCGCGCCGCATAATCTGCGGGCGCCATGGATTACTGCAACCAGTGTCGACGGCACCTCAACGGGGCCCTGGCCTGCGCCGGATGCGGTACGCCCGTCGAGGAGCTCAGGCGTCACCACCCCAGCGTGCCCGCGGCGGAGAACCACGTCTACGAACTGGACGAGGTGTCCGAGCCCGTGGGTCATCGGCGTGCGCGCCGGCAGGCTCCACCGCGCCGCAAAGCCGCAGGCGCACGCCGAGCGCGCAAGCGGCGTGGCCGCAAGGTGCTGCTCGGTACGGTCGGCCTGGTGCTGGCGGCAGGTGCGCTGAGTCTGGCGGAGCTGGCCATCGAGGACCCGGGCGACGACGGTGCCGCCACCGCCGTGAAGGAAGACACGAGCGCCGAGACGGAGCCCGCGCCGGAGCCCACGGATGCCGATGTGACCCCCGAGGGTCCGGATCCGGTGACGGAACCGGCCGTGGCCACGTCCACTGCGGTACGTCCCACGGGAACAGGGTCCGGCACGGGTACGGGCAGCGGCGATGGCAGCGGCGGTGGCGGAAAGCCGGCCGCGAGCAGCCGGGCGGACGGCCAGGCGTCGCCCTCGTCCTCCGCCGATCAGCCCTCCAGCAGTGCGCAGCCCTCGTCCTCCGGGCAGCCGAGCGCCTCGCCCTCGGCCGGCGAATCCACACAGCCCCCTCAGGGCGACCCGCCGCCGGACCCGACGCCGACGCAGACCTGCGACCGCTTCCTCTGGTGGTGCCTGTAAGAGCCCTGCCCAGGGCGCGGCGGGGGTTTACTCGCCCAGCATCCGCTTGAGCAGGTCCCGCAGGACCGTCCGCTCCTCGTCGGAGAGCTCCGCCAGCGGCTCGCGCGCGAAGTTGAGCGATTCCCGCAGTCTGCGCGCGGTGTCCCTGCCGTCCTCGGTCGGGGCGGCGAGCTTGACCCTGCGGTCGTTCGGATCGGGGCGTCGCTCCACCAGTCCACGGGCCTCGAGCCGGTCGATGATGCCGGTGACGTTCGACGGCTCGCACTTCAGCTTCTGTGCGATACGACGCATCGGCGTCGGCTCCACGGCCAGCAGTCCCAGCACCCGGGCCTGGGCCCCGGTGAGTGAGTGCGTGGCCGCGGCCTGCTCGTACTCCGAGTAGTAACGGGCCACGACGCTGCCGATGAGCTCGACGACCTCGACGGTCAGGGGATCAGTTCGTGGAGTGGCCATGGGCACCAGGATACCCAGTTACTTGACAACATGAAATATCCAGGAGCATGGTTCTTTCAGAAGATGAAGCTTTTTCTAGGAGGAACGCAGCATGTCCGCACTTCCCGCATCCGGCCGTGAATGGCACCTTGTCGCCCGCCCGCACGGCTGGCCCAAGGCGGAGGACTTCGCTCTGCGTGAGGCCCCGGTGACCGCGCCGGGCGAGGGTCAGATACTCGTACGCAATCTGTACTTCTCGGTCGACCCGTACATGCGCGGCCGGATGAACGACGTGAAGTCCTACGCCCCGCCGTTCAAGCTCGACCACCCGATGGACGGTGGCGCCGTCGGCGAGGTCATCGCCTCGAACGCCGAGGGCTTCGCGGTCGGCGACCATGTCCTGCACGGCCTCGGCTGGCGCGAGTACGCCACGGTGACCGCCAAGCACGCCACCAAGGTCGACGCCTCGCTCGCCCCGCTCTCCGCCTACCTCGGCGTCCTCGGTATGACGGGCCTCACCGCCTACGCCGGACTCTTCGAGGTCGCCTCCTTCAAGGAGGGCGACGCGGTCTTCGTCTCCGGCGCGGCCGGCGCCGTCGGCAGCCAGGTCGGCCAGATGGCCAAGCTCAAGGGCGCTTCCCGCGTCATCGGCTCGGCGGGCTCGGACGAGAAGGTCAAGCTCCTCGTCGAGGAGTACGGCTTCGATGCCGCCTTCAACTACAAGAACGGCCCCGTCGGCGAGCAGCTGAAGGAAGCCGCCCCCGACGGCATCGACGTCTACTTCGACAACGTCGGCGGCGACCACCTCGAGGCCGCGATCTCCTCGCTCAACCTGCACGGCCGGGCGACCATCTGCGGCATGATCGCGCAGTACAACAACACCGAGGCGACCCCCGGCCCGCGCAACATGCCGATGATCATCGGCAAGCGACTGCGCCTGCAGGGCGTCCTCGTGGGCGACCACGCCGCCCTCCAGCCGCAGTTCGTCCAGGAGGTCGCCGGCTGGATCGCCTCCGGTGAGCTCAAGTACAACGAGACGGCTGTCGAGGGCATCGAGAACGGCTTCGACGCCTTCCTCGGCCTCCTCCGTGGTGAGAACACCGGCAAGATGATCGTTTCGCTCACCCGTTAGGCTCATCGCCAGACCGCCGCGATCCGTGGGCGCGAGTCGCGGCGACACCTCAGGAGGAACCTTCCGCATGTCCATCCAGAACATAGACGTCCTCTACACCGCCGTTGCCACCGCGGAGAACGGCCGTGACGGCCGTGTCGCCTCCCACGACGGCAACCTCGACGTGGTCGTCAACCCGCCCAAGGAGCTGGGCGGCAGCGGCGCCGGCACCAACCCGGAGCAGCTGTTCGCGGCCGGCTACAGCGCCTGCTTCCAGGGCGCGCTCGGCGTCGTCGCCCGCCAGGAGAAGGCCGACATCTCGGGCTCCACCGTGACCGCCTCGGTCGGCATCGGCAAGAACGAGGCCGGCGGCTTCGGCCTGGAGGTCGCGATCACCGCCTCCATCCCGAACGTCGACGAGGCCACCGCCCGGGCCCTGGTGGAGAAGGCGCACCAGGTGTGCCCGTACTCCAACGCCACCCGCGGCAACATCAAGGTCGAGCTCGCCGTCGCCTGACAACGGCACAGCTGAAGACCGAGGGCCCCACTCCCGCGCGGGAGTGGGGCCCTCGGCCGTATCACCAGGTCGCTTCGCCGCCGCTACAGCAGCAGCGCCCGGCCGATCTGTGCGAAGACACCCTTGGGATGGTCGCGGAACAGCGGCTCGGTGCCGAACAGCACGACCGGGGCGCCCGCCTTCGCCCTGCCGCTGACGATCGACGCCTTGCCGGCCGCGTCCTTCGGTCCGCCCGTACCGTCTTCCAACGACCGCCAGTGGCCCGCGACGAGCGGGTTCCCGGAGCCGTACGACTGCTCGACGCGTACACCCGGGCCGAGGTCGGTGAACCAGCGCGGTGAGTACACAAAGCTGTGTGCGGGCGCGCCGCCGGTGACCGGGCTGCCGGCCGCATTGGCCACCCGGACCACGCCGTTCGCGTCCCCGTTGCCCGCCACCGGCTTGGCCGCGAGCAGCCCCGCCTCGGTGTTGAGGGCCGCGCCGTCCGCACCGAGAGCGACCACGGCGCCGCCGCCCGCGAGGAAGGCGTTCAGCGCGCCGCGGGCGGCCGGGTTCAGCTTCCCGTACTGCAGACCGCTGGACACATACAGGACATCCGCCTTCGACCAGTCATAGCCCGCGTTCAGCGCGGCCGTCGAGACCGGCTGGGTCTCGAAGCCCATCTCGCGCAGCGCGAACAGCTCACCGGGGGTCACGGACGCGGCCACCCTGGTCCGGTGCAGCTGGGCCTTGCCCTTCTCCTTGGTGGCCGAGAAGGCGACCCCGTGACGGTCGGCGAGTACGGCCGCCGCACGACGGGCCGAGCCGGGCAGGGATCGCCGAACCGTCCGCCGCGCGCCGCACCGTCACGCCCTGCGCGAGCAGCGAGTTGAGAGCGGCGAGCTCCTTCGGGTCGTCGAGCCGCAGCCGCAGATCCCCGAACGGAGCGACATATCCGGTCGGCGACGCGGCATGGACCGTACGCCCCACCACATGCAGTCCACCGGCGGCGACCTTGTCCACACTCGCGCCCCACAGCAGCCCCAGGCTCCAGCCCGAGATGTCGTACATCGTGGAGACGTCCGCGCTGATGTCCCGGCCCGCGGCCAGGATCACATTGGCGATGCCGCGCTTGGGCTGGCGCATGTCGACGACATACGAACCCGCCGGATAACCGCGGCCCGCCAGCCGGAACGGCAGGATCGCCCGCTCCACCCGTACGTCATTGGCGACCAGATGGTCCACCAGCCGGGCCGCCGCGGTCGCCGACCTCTGCCCGCGGCCCACCGGAATCACATACGCCCGCGGGAAGGTCGTGGTGTACACGTCCTCGGGCCCGATGCCCGGCACCCCGGGCACGGTCTTCTCCGACACCGGCCGCTGCGCCTCGCCCGTCGCGCCCCGCCGGAACGTCTCGATCTGGTCGGCGATCACCGAAGCCCGGTGTGTACGTGTGTAGTCGAGGGTCGCGCGCATGGCCGCGCCCGCGATGTCCTTGTTGATCCCGGCCCGGCGGCGCAGCTCGGCGACCGGGAGGGTGTCGTACTCCTCGTTGTTGACCGCCATCGGGAACTCGATGGTGTGCGCGGCGATCGCGCCCTGGAAGGGCATGTACTGCGGAGTGAAGATCGGCGGCCAGTCGTCCCAGCCCTCCTTCTGGTCACGGAAGGGGATGACGGCGGGCTCGACGCCGTCCTTCGCCGGGGTGTAGCCGAGACCGTTGACGGCCTTCTCCATGCCCAACGCGTTCGCATAGGCGTTCTTCAGGAAGAGGTCGTACTCGTAGTTCTCGCCGTGCGGCGGAGTCGTCGGCTCGATCAGCGTGCCGTTGACGTACCCGTGCAGATCGAGCATGACGGCCGGCTGCTTGTCGATGGCGATCTGCCGGATGGCGCGTGCCTCGGGCTGGGAGCCGGTGATGAAGTCCCGGTTGAGGTCGAAGCCGTTGGCGTTGACGCGCGTCCCGGCGATCCGGCCGTCCGGGTTGGCCGTCACATTGAGGTAGATCCGGTTCTTGGCGAGCAGCTCGGCGGTCGTGCCGTCCTTGGCCTTCGCCAGGTCCTCGATGAGCTTCAGGGCGGCGTCCGTGCCCTCCCACTCATTGCCGTGGATGTTGTTGTTGATGAAGACGGGCGTTTTGTACGAGGACTTGACCCGCTTGTCCTTGGCAGCGGCCGAGGGCGAGTTCTCGATCAGCTCCCGCATCCGCTCCTGCTCACGGGCCTGGTGGGAGCTCTCGGGCGCGGTGACGGTGACGAGATACAGCTGGTGCCCGCCGGCCGACCGCCCGGCGACCTCGACGCTCACCCGGTCGCCGAGCTTCTGCAGGGCGTTCAGCCGAGGGGCGAGCGAGTGGTACGGCGCGAGGCCCAGCTTGATCGACTTGTCGGCCGGGTTCGCGGGCGGTGTGTCCAGGACGGTTCTGCGGGGATATCCGCCGCTCTTCGCGAGCTCGGGGGCTGCGGTCCCCAGCGCCCTGGCGGCGGCCGAGAGCGGAGCCTTCGCGACTGCGGTGTCGCGCCCGCCCCCTTCGCGGACGGGATGCGGGCCGTCGCGACCGGGTGCGGCGGTCGCCGCGCCGGGCGCGAGCAGCACCGCCCCGGCGAGGACGGCGGTGGCGATCAGGACGGGACGTGACAGGCCCATGCGTACGTGCCTCCGGAGTGTGGGGATCGATCGGCACAACGATCAACACGCAGGGGTCTACCGGTTCAACTGCCGAACAACAAGGGGGGCTTGAATGTGACACCCGGCTCGGCGCACGGCCCAACCCGTGGTTCGCAGGCGCGGAAAGGGACTCATGGGACCGCGTGGGAACGCATGAGACCCCTCCGCAGTCCTCCCCGGAATGCCGATTCCAGCCCCCGATAAGGTGGGCGTATGCGTGATTTCGGGGTGGGCTTCGGCTACTTGATCAAAGGCCAGCGCTGGGTCGGCGGGCACGGCCGGTGGTTCGGCTTCGGGCTGCTGCCCGGCCTGGTGACGCTGGTGCTGTACACGGCCGCGCTCGTCTCTCTCGCCTACGGCGCGGACGATCTGACCGCCTGGGCGACGCCGTTCGCCGACGACTGGACCTCGCCCTGGCAGGGCCTGTTCCGTGGCTTCCTCACCGCGCTGGTCTTCGTCTTCGGGCTGTTCCTCGCGGTGATCACCTTCACCGCGGTGGCGCTGCTGGTCGGCCAGCCCTTCTACGAGTCCCTGTCCGAGCAGGTCGACCGCAGCGAGGGCGGCGACGTCCCCGAGTCCGGGCTGCCGCTCTGGCGGGAGCTGTGGATCTCCGCGCGCGATTCGCTGCGGGTCGTGGCGCGGGTGGTGCTGTACGGCGTGCTGCTCTTCGCACTCGGCTTCATCCCGGTCGTCGGCCAGACCGTCGTCCCGGCGATCGGCTTCTGCGTCTCGGGCTTCTTCCTCGCGGAGGAGCTCACGGCGGTGGCGCTGCAGCGGCGCGGCGTCGAGCTGAAGGAGCGCCTGGCGCTGCTGCGGGGCCGCCGGATGCTCACTCTCGGCTTCGGCGTGCCGCTGGCCCTGGCCTTCATCGTGCCGTTCGTCGCGGTGTTCCTGATGCCGGGCGCGGTGGCGGGCGCGACGCTGATGGTGCGTGATCTGGAGGCGCCGTCGGAGCCGACGGAGCCGACGTTGACGGCGAACCCGGCCCCGGCCCCGGCGCCGTACAGCTTCAGCAAGGACTAGAAACGACCGGAAACGACCGGAACGACTGGAGGGGAAGGTCCGCGACCGCGAGCTCGAGTGCCGTTGTGCCCGCCGCGCGGAGCACCGCACCGTCCGGGCCCCAGACGGTGCTGCGGCCGCAGCAGTCGCCGGCACCGCTGGGCCCCACGGTGTTGGCGAGGACCACATACAGGCCGTTGTCCCTGGCACGGACCGGATAGACCGCCTCGAAGGAGTCGCTCTCCGCATCGTGCGCCGAACTTGCCACATACACCTGGCAGTTGTCGGCACGCGCCCGCTCGGCGAGCTCCGGGAAGCGATTGTCGTAGCAGATCGCCAGCGCGAACCGGATGCCGTCGAGCGTGAACCGGCCGTCCGCCGTGCCTGCCGTGAAGACATCGAGCTCGCCCCCGTGCAGATGCCGCTTGTCGTAGCGGGTGAGCAGCTCGCCGTCCGGGCCTATGACGAGTGAGGCGATGGTGGGCCGCGCGCCGTCGGTGCGGGCCGCGCAGTTGACCACCGCGGCCGTGCGGGTCGTGCGGCAGGCGTCCCTGACGGGCTCGAGACGCGGGTCGTCCTCGGCCACCCACAGGCCCGGGTCCTTGGCGATCGGCTCCAGCTCGTACCCCGTCAGAGCCAGCTCGGGGAAGACGACGAGCCGGGCGCCCTGCGCGGACGCCGCGTGGACCAGACCGTGCATCGACTGGACATTGGCCTCGATATCGCCCGGTACGGACGTGAATTGCGCTGCAGTGACGATCATGCGGTCCATCATCGCTGTCTCACCATCCGGGAGGAAAGCCGAATTCGATTGATCGGGCTTACGGCGCTGGCGAGCATCGGCGCATGACCGAACTGATCGCCGTCGCCGTCATCACCGTCCTCGCCGTCATCAGCCCGGGCGCCGACTTCGCGATGGTCGTCCGCAACAGCTATCTCTACGGCCGTACGACAGGGTTGCTGGCAGCGGCCGGTGTGGCCGCGGGCGTCCTCGTCCATGTCACGTACACGATGCTCGGGGTCGGCCTGCTGATCGCCTCGTCGACCGCGCTGTTCACCGCGATCAAGCTGGTCGGCGCCGCGTATCTCGTCTATATCGGCGTCCGCACCTTCCTCGCCCGCGCCGACCTCGCCGTCGATCTGGAGTCGAAGCCGGAACTGACCCGGCTGGGCGCGCTGCGCACCGGTTTCCTCACCAATGCGCTCAACCCGAAGACGACGCTCTTCGTGGTCTCCACGTTCACCCAGGTCGTGGGCCCGGGAACGCCGGTGTGGCAGCAGGCGGGCTACGGGCTGTTCATGTCCCTCGCCCATCTCGGCTGGTTCGGTCTTGTCGCGCTGTTCTTCTCCCACTCCCGTCTGCGCACGGGCATGCTCAGGTGGCAGAAGGTCCTCAACCGCTCGATCGGTTCGGTGCTGGTCGGCTTGGGCGTCACGCTCGGACTCGCCCGCTGACCGCCGCGGCCATGTCGGCCGCGGTGACCGTGCCGAACTCCATCAGCGACTCCGGACGGAAGCGCCGGCGCAGGTCAGCTCACATTGAGCGCCGTGTCGTCGATGACGAACGACGTCTGCAGCTGTGAGCCTTCCGTGCCGGTGAACTTGAGGTGACGGTCTGCCCGGCGTATGCGCCTGCGTCGGGTCTGGGGCCTGCTTTCCGCCTGTGCGTTGAGCGCGCCGGGGGTGGGTCGGGCCCCGCCCCGCCGGGTGCGGCGCAGCGGTGGGTGCCGGGTTGCCGCGGCGGGGGCGGCGTCTTCGGGGGGCGGCGCGCAGGCCCTCCGGGCTGGGGCCCGCCCCCGCCTGTTGGTTGAGTGCGGCGCGAGGCCGCCGCCCTCGGCGCCTTGGGGCCGGCGCCGAAGGTGGCGGCCCGGACCCGTCAGCCCGTCGTTTCCGCCGTCACGCGGATGATCGACCGGACCTGCTCAATGATGTCCAGCCTGTTCTGCACGAACTCAGGGTCCGTGATCTCCGTCGTGTTGTCCGACCCGAACTGCAGCACCGGCGTGTGCACATGGCCGCCCGGGATGGTGAGCCCCAGCCGGTCCCGCAGCAGCGTCGCGCGGTACGCGATCTCGTTCGAGAGGTAGTTGCCGCCGCCACCGGCGCGCGCCGTAGAGCCCGGGGTCGGGCCGTCGGGGCGTACCACCGGCGCTGTCTCGCCCGCCGGGATCTCCGTCACCGACGTATTGTCGAGCACCGGGAAGCGCCCGGTGTTCGCCGCCACGATCGCTGCGTACGGAAGCGTGGTCGTCGTCCACTGCGGCTGCGACGGCGGGTCGACGACCGGCACCGTCTCCAGGCGCGAGAGGTTCTCGTTGTCCGGGAACCCGCCCCGCCACGCGCCGTTGGTGCGCTCGATGTCGAAGCGGCCCACCCGGCCCTGGCTCACTGTGGTGAACAGATCCGCCTTCGGGAGCTGCGGGCGCAGCGTCCGCTCGACCGTGCCGTCCGCGAAGTCCTGCCAGCGGACCGGGAAGACGGCCGTCTCGATCCGGGCGAACCCGTCGGCCGTACGGATCCACGTCCCGTCCAGCGCCAGCGCAGTCGCGCCCGACGGATTGCTGATGCGGATGTCGCTGTCCAGCGTGAACGGGTCGAAGCCCGTCATCACAATGCGCTTGAAACCCTTGCCCGCCGGGAGGTTCATCGAGTCCTGGCCGCGCGAGGAGCTCTCCAGACGGTTCAGCAGCTTCGCCCGCTGCGCGTCCGAGAGCTTGAACTCAGGCTGCCACTGCCGCAGTTGGCGCGTCATCCCGAGCCGCGCCCAGTACAGCGGCCGGTCGTCGTCGCGGCTCAGATCGCCGCGCGCGGGGCCGCGTCCCTGCGCCTGGTCCACGGCGCGGTCCCACAGCCGGGATCCCTGCCGTTCTACGGCCAGCTCGGCCTGCCGGTACGACCTCGCACCCGCCAGCGCACCTATGAACTCCGGTGCCACGGCGTCGAATCCGCTGCGCCGCAGAATCTCCTGCGGGACGGCCTGGTCGAGCCGTGCCTCCTCGACGGAGCCCGGCTGTGCGGGAGCAGGCTGTGCGGGACCTGGCTGTGCCGGAGCCTGCTGTGCGGGAGCCTGCTGGGCGGCGGCGAGCGGTGAGCCGGCGAGGGAGAGGGTGACGACGGCGACGCCAACTACGTGCAGGCGGACGCGTATTCGGGACACGAGAATCCTTCCGTCGGGTGGCGGAAGTATCGCTTCATGGCCGCGGCCGTGGCTAGCGCGTCACTCCGGCCACACAGGCCGCAGCAGAACCGGCCGAGGCCGTCGAGACCGCCTGTGCCGCCGACATCGCCCACCATCTGGCCGGCCGCCTTCGCTCCCCGCTGGACGCCCAGGCGTAGCAGGCCGTACGGCGCGGGTGGCGGGCCCCCTTGACACGGCTCCCGGGGGCCGTATGGCAAACTCCCCGCCGAAGCAGTCGGGTTCGGGGGAGGCACCACAGATGTATCCAGGTCAGCAGGGCCAGCCGGGGCCGTACCAAGGACAGCCGGGCCCGTACCAGGGCCAGCCCGGCCCGTACCAAGGACAGCCGGGCCCGTACCAAGGACAGCCCAATCCGCCGCAGCAGGGCGGTTACCCCCAGCAGGGCGGCTATCCGCAACAGCCGCCCCAGCCCTGTCCGCCGCAGCAGCAGGGCTACCCCCAGCAGCCGTACGCACCCCAACAGCCCTACCAGCCGCACCCGCAGCAGCCCCAACACCCCCAGCCGCCGCAGCAGCGGATCGCCGATGCCCGTATGCGCATCGACCCGAACCTCAACCCGGATCAGCGCGACCTGGTCATCCGCATCCAGAACTCCACCAAGGTCTTCGCCTTCGCCCTCGTCCCCGGCATCCTGCTCACCTTCGGCGGAATCCACTACGGCATCTCCGAGGCCCCGCTCGGCTTCGCAGCCGCCCTGGCCGGACTCGCCGCGCTCGCCGGCGCGGTGTTCATGTACCTCAAGCTGATGGGTCTTCGGGGTGAACTGCGCCGGATCATGCCGGACGCCTGGCGTTCCCCGGTCGCCCATCTCGCGAGTGTCCGCAAGGCGGCGACCCTGGCCGCGTGGATCAACGGCCTGCTCGTACTGCTCTCCCTCGGCGGCGCCGGAACGCTGCTGGTCGCGGGCGCCGGCTGGGGCGCGTACGGCAACTCCTTCGGTTTCGCGGGCCTGATGCTCGCCACCGCACTGCCGCTCGGCCTCGGTCTCGCCACCGCGAGCACCATCCCACAGCTGTTGCGCTGCGTCCCCGCGGGCGCCAAGGTGGGCCGCTCGCTGTACTCGATCATCATGGTGCTCTGCGCGATCGGCGCGTTCCGCGCGGGCACGGGGGGTGCGTTCGTCCCGGCGGCCGTGGCCGGCGCGATCGCGCTGGTCTGCTTCGGAGCGGTGACCCTGCTGAGCCGCTGCGCCAAACGGATGGCAGGCGAGGCGGTCTAGAGCTGCGGCTCCGGGCCCCGGTTCAGGCCCGCGGCGGCTGCGCGGCGGTCACATTGCGGTACGCGATCTCCGCGAGCCGCTCCTGTCCGTTCCTGCTGGGGTGGAACCAGTCCCAGCGGCTCAACTGCTCGCCGCTGAACCGGTACTCGAAGACCGCCCCGCCGTCGTAGCGGCAGCGCAGATCCTTGGCGCAGACGTCCCGCAGCACCTCGTTGTACGCCACGACCCGCTGATGCACCATCGTCCGCCGCTGCTGGGCCTTCGGGCTCACATCGTCCGAGTTGCCGAGCATCGATGCGCAGATTCCCAGCTTCCAGATCTGCCGGCCCAGCGGATTGCCGCGCCCGGTCGACCACAGCCGCATCAGGTCCGGCACGCTCGACACGTACACCTGCGCCTTCGGCGCCGTACGCCGTAGCTGTCCCATCGACGCCTTGAACGACGCCCGGAACTCGTCCACCGACGTCATCTTCTCCGCCGAGTCCCGGCAGGCGTCATTGGCGCCGACCATCACCGTCACCAATTCGGGCTTCTTCGCCGCCGCCAGCGCCATCTGTTGGGGCAGGTCACCGACATCGGCCCCGGAGCGCGCGTAGTTCCAGCTGCGCTCCGCGACGGCTGTCGGCTCGCCGATCAGCCGAAGCGCCAGACTGCGCACCTTGGTGTCCGTGCCGGTCGCCCAGGACACCTCCGGGCAGTCCGAGAAGACCACACAGGCGTCGAAACCACGGGTGATGGAGTCACCGACGGCGGCGATCGAATCGGGGCTGCGGTCCCAGACCGGGGTGGGGCGGGGGGACGGCCGCCGTTTGGCGGGCGCGCCGTTTCCTCTGGCATCCGACGAGGAGTCACATCCGGCCAGCGCGCCGGTCGCGAGGAGTAAAGCTGCCGTCAGGACTGCCGCGGCGCCGCGCGAGCGGCGTGTCCGACTGGTCTCCCGCATCCCCGGTTTCCCTCCGTATCACCGGCCCATGGCGTCTTGTCGAGTGAAAGCTTGGTGCGTACGGGCCCCTGGACCGACACTACGTCACCCCTCGGCCGCCTACTCACGGTAGCTTTTCCCCCGTCGACCCAGAGGCATCGTGCCCGTCGGCTCCGGTAAATTACATCACGTCACATACTGTCCCTTTTGTGGAGTTTGAGTCTCGATGCTGTTTACTGAGGCCGCTGGGAAGGCGATCCTCGTCCCACACTGGAGGTCCCGGTGACGACACGCGGCGTTCTGTACGTTCATTCCGCACCGCGCGCGCTGTGCCCGCACGTCGAATGGGCGGTCGCGGGTGTTCTTGGCGTGCGGGTCCAGCTCGACTGGATCCGGCAGCCGGCGTCGCCCGGTACCTGGAGATCCGAGTTCTCCTGGCGTGCCGAGGTGGGCACGGCCTCCAAACTCGCCTCCGCGCTGCGCGGCTGGCATCTGGTGCGCTTCGAAGTGACCGCGGAGCCATGCCCCACGGCGGAGGGTGAGCGCTACAGCGCCACGCCCGACCTCGGCATCTTTCACGCCGTCACCGGGATCCACGGTGACATCCTGATCCCCGAGGACCGGCTGCGCGCCGCGCTGGCCCGTTCGGCGCAGGGCGAGACGGATCTCGAGGCGGAGATCGCCAAGCTGCTCGGCAAGCCGTGGGACGACGAGCTGGAGCCGTTCCGGTACGCGGGCGAGGGCGCGCCGGTCCGCTGGCTGCACCAGGTCGTCTGACGTACGTACGGGAAAGGGCCCCCACCACGCGGTGGGGGCCCTTTCCCGTACGTACGAGAGGCTACGTACGAAAAGTACGGAGACTCAGACGGTCCGGAAGGCGAGGACCACGTTGTGGCCGCCGAAGCCGAACGAGTTGTTGATCGCGGCGATCGTGCCCTCGGGGAGCTTGCGGGGCTCGCCGCGCACGATGTCCGCGTCCACGGCCTCGTCGAGATCGTCGATGTTGATGGTCGGCGGAGCCGTGCGGTGGTACAGCGCGAGGACCGTGGCGACGGTCTCGATGCCGCCCGCGCCGCCCAGCAGATGGCCGGTCATCGACTTCGTGGCGGAGACCGCGACATGGTCGAGCTCGTCGCCCAGGACCTTGCGCAGGGCCTTGATCTCGGCGATGTCGCCCTGCGGCGTCGACGTGGCGTGCGCGTTGAGGTGCACGACCTCGGACGGCTTGAGGTCCGTCGCGTCCAGCAGGTTCTGCATCGCGGTGGCGATACCGCGGCCGGTCGGCTCGGGCTGGGCGATGTGGTGGCTGTCCGCGGACAGGCCCTGGCCCAGCACCTCGCAGTAGACCTTCGCGCCACGCTTGGCGGCGTGCTCGGCCGACTCGAGGATGACGACACCCGCGCCCTCGCCGAGGACAAAGCCGTCACGGCCCTTGTCGTACGGGCGAGAAGCCTTCTCGGGCTCGTCGTTGTTCTTGGACATCGCCATCATGTTGGCGAACGCCGCGATGGGCAGCGGGTGGATCGCCGCCTCCGTGCCGCCGGCGACGACCACGTCGGCGCGGCCGGTACGGATCATCTCGACGGCGTAGCCGATCGCCTCGGCGCCCGACGCACACGCGGACACCGGGGTGTGCACGCCCGCCTGGGCGTTCACCTCCAGGCCGACGTTGGCGGAGGGGCCGTTCGGCATGAGCATGGGGACGGTGTGCGGGGAGACGCGGCGTACGCCCTTCTCCTTGAGCACGTCGTACTGGTCGAGCAGAGTCGTTACGCCTCCGATGCCGGAGGCGATGACCGTACCCAGCCGCTCGGGCTGGACCTTGTCGTCCTCACCGGCCGGAGCGGTGTAGCCGGCGTCGGCCCAGGCTTCGCGGGCCGCGATCAGCGCGAACTGCGCCGAGCGGTCCAGCTTGCGGGCCAGCGGGCGCGGCAGAACCTCGCCCGGGTCGACCGCGGCGAGCGCGGCGATACGGACCGGGAGGTCGGCGAAGCGTTCGCCCTCGAGGGCTTTGATACCGGAACGCCCGGCAAGCAGACCTTCCCAGGTCGATGCGCTGTCGCCACCCAACGGTGTGGTTGCGCCGATACCGGTGACGACCACGGTGCGATTGGTCGAGCTCACAGGAATTCTTTCTCCACGTGTAGGGGGTGCTGAATTGTCACGGCGCCACCGCCGGGTGGCGACAAACGCGGTTCAGGCTCAGGCCTGGTGCTTGGCGATGTAGTCCGCGGCGTCGCCGACGGTCTTCAGGTTCTTGACGTCGTCGTCCGGGATCTTGACGTCGAAGCGCTCTTCGGCGGCGACGACGACCTCGACCATGGACAGCGAGTCGACGTCCAGGTCGTCGGTGAAGGACTTGTCCAGCTGGACGTCCTCGACCGGGATACCGGCGATCTCGTTCACGATCTCCGCGAGACCGGTGACGATCTCTTCCTGAGTGGCGGCCATGTGGCGCTCCTTCGGTTTGTTTCAGAGGGTGTGGCGTCCGGAAGATCCGGTGTGCCTAGGGGAGGGTAACGACCGTCGCGGCGTAGACGAGACCCGCCCCGAAGCCGATGACGAGCGCGGTGTCACCGCTCTTCGCCGCCCCGGTCGCCAGAAGCCGCTCCATGGCGAGCGGAATCGAGGCGGCCGAGGTGTTGCCGGTGGTCTCCACGTCACGGGCGACCGTGACGTGCTCCGGCAGCTTCAGAGTCTTCACCATCGAGTCGATGATCCGCATATTGGCCTGGTGCGGAATGAAGACGTCCAGGTCGTCGGCGCTGATCCCGGCCGCGTCCAGGGCCTGTTGCGCGACCTTTGCCATCTCGAAGACGGCCCAGCGGAAGACCGCCTGGCCCTCCTGCGTGATGGCGGGGAACTTCTCGACGGTGCCGTTGCGGTAGTCGTCCCACGGCACGGTCTGCTTGATGGTCTCGGACTTGTCGCCCTCGGAGCCCCAGACGGTCGGGCCGATCTTCGGCTCCTTGGACGGGCCGACGACGACCGCGCCCGCACCGTCGCCGAACAGGAAGGCCGTCGCGCGGTCCTCCAGGTCGGTGAGGTCGCTGAGCCGCTCGACGCCGATGACAAGTACATACTCTGCCGAGCCCTCGACGACCATGCCCTTGGCGAGGGTCAGGCCGTAGCCGAAGCCCGCACAGCCCGCGGAGATGTCGAACGCGGCCGGCTTGATCGCGCCGATCTTGTCCGCGATCTCGGTGGCGACGGCCGGGGTCTGCTTGAAGTGCGAGACGGTGGAGACGATCACGCCGCCGATCTGCTGCGGGGTGATTCCGGCGTCGGCGATCGCCTTGCCGGAGGCCTCGACGGACATCGCGGCCACGGTCTCCTCGGGGGAGGCCCAGTGGCGGGTGGCGATGCCCGAGCGCGAGCGGATCCACTCGTCGGAGGAGTCGATCGTCTCGAGGATCACCTCGTTGGGCACGACCCGGGTCGGACGGTAGCCGCCGACACCCATGATGCGTGCGTACGGGGCGCCCTTGCTGGGCTTGATCTTCGACATGCTCTACGGCTCCTTGTCAGGCAGAGTGCTCGGTGAGCAGCGTGCGGGCCGCGTCGAGGTCGTCGGGGGTCTTCAGCGCGAGTGTCTGGACACCCGGCAGCGCGCGCTTGGCGAGGCCCGTGAGCGTGCCGCCGGGGCAGACCTCGATCAGGGCCGTGACGCCCCGCTCCTTGAAGGTCTCCATGCACAGGTCCCAGCGGACCGGGTTGGCGACCTGGCCGACCAGCCGGGCGATGACGTCGTCGCCGCCGGCGACCGTCTGCCCGTCCTTGTTCGAGACGTACGGAACGGCAGGGTCGGCGACCGTGAGGCCGGCCGCGGCCTCCTGGAGGGTCGCGACCGCGGGAGCCATGTGGTGCGTGTGGAACGCTCCGGCCACCTTCAGCGCGATGACGCGGGCCTTCTCCGGCTTGTTCTCGGCCAGCGCGGCGAGCTGCTCGGCGGTGCCGGCGGCGACGATCTGGCCGGCGCCGTTCACATTCGCCGGGGTCAGGCCGAGCTTCTCGAGGTGGGCGACGACCTGCTCGGGGTCGCCGCCGAGGACGGCCGACATGCCGGTCTCGGTGACCGCGGCGGCCTCCGCCATCGCCAGGCCTCGCGTGCGTACGAAACCGAGCGCGGCGGTGTCGTCGAGGACACCGGCGAACACGGCGGCGGTGATCTCACCGACGCTGTGACCCGCGACGGCACCGGGCGACACCTCACCCAGCGCGGCGGCCGACAGCAGACCGGCGGCGACGAGGAGCGGCTGTGCCACGGCGGTGTCGCGGATTTCGTCCGCGTCGGCCTTCGTGCCGTAGTGGGCAAGGTCGAGCCCGATGGCGTCGGACCAGGCCGCGATGCGGTCGGCAGCGCCGGGGAGGTCGAGCCAGGGAGTCAGGAAGCCGGGCGTCTGAGCGCCTTGGCCGGGAGCGACGAGTACGAGCACCCTCACACTCTCTCTTGCGGACGGCCCCAACCGCCCGTGGGGACAGGGACGAAGAACCGTCAGGGGAATTGTTGGTGTTCAACAAAAGTCTAGGACTGCGAATCTCCGTCGGCCAGACGCCCCAGGATCAGCGCGATCCGCAGAGTGAACGCGGAGCGTACATCGGAGGGTGACCATCCGGTGACGTCGGTCACACGTCGCAGCCGGTAGCGCACGGTGTTGGGGTGGACGAAGAGCATCCGTGCCGCGCCCTCGAGACTGCTCGCCTGTTCCAGATAGACGCTCAGAGTTTCCAGCAGCGCCGACCCCGCTTCTTCCAGCGGTCTGTAGATCTCCTCCACCAACTGCTCGCGCGCGGCAGGGTCCGAGGCGATCGCCCGCTCCGGCAGCAGATCGTCCGCGAGAACCGGTCGCGGCGCGTCCTGCCAGGCGGAGCAGGCCTTGAGCCCGGCGGCCGCGGCCTGCGCGGACCTGGTCGCGGCGAGCAGGTCGGGGACGACGGGCCCCGCGACCACGGGTCCGGCCGCATACGGCCCGATCAGTGCCTTGGCGACCTGCAGCGGATTGTCGCTGCCGCCCGCGATGACGACGAGCCGGTCGCCGAGCACTCCGGTGAGCACCTGCAGCTTGGCGTGCCGGGCGGCACGGCGGATCGCCTCGACGGTGAGCTCACTGTCCCCGTCGGGTGCGGTGCCGAGGATGACGCAGACATGTTCGGGTGAGTTCCAGCCGAGCGCGGCGGCGCGGGAGACCGCGCCCTCGTCGGCCTCGCCGGACAGTACGGCGTTCACCACGAGGGACTCGAGGCGGGCGTCCCAGGCACCGCGGGCCTCGGCGGCCTGCGCGTACACCTGGGCGGTCGCGAAGGCGATCTCGCGTGCGTAGACGAGCAGCGCCTCGCGCAGGACCGATTCGTCGCCGGGCGCGGCGACCTCCTCGATCGCGGCCTCCATGACCTCGATGGTGGTGCGCACCATCTCGACGGTCTGGCGCAGCGTGATGGCCCGGGTCAGCTCGCGCGGAGCCGTACCGAAGACATCCGTCGAGATCGCCTGCGGGGTCTCCGGATGCCGGAACCACTCGGTGAACGCGGCGATACCGGCCTGGGCGACCAGACCGATCCAGGACCGGTTCTCCGGGGGCATCGCCCGGTACCAGGGCAGCGTCTCGTCCATACGTGCGATGGCGTTCGCGGCGAGCCGGCCGGAGGACTGCTCCAGTCGGCGAAGGGTCGCGGAATGCGGGTGGGCGGGGTTCGCTGCAGGTACGGGCACGGGGACAAGAGTGCCTTATCGGGACGGGTGAGCGGAGGGGCGGGGGCTCCGGTCCGTCCCACCCGGGCCGCGCCGCAGGGCTACGGTGGACCCGTGATTGACGTACGGCGCTCCGCCGACCGCTTCCGCGGCGGCGATCCCGCCTCGGGCATCGAGTCCCTGCACGCCTTCTCCTTCGGGCGCTTCTACGACCCGGACAACCTGCGCTTCGGCGCGATACTCGCCTGCAACGAGGAGCGGCTCGAGCCCGGCGCGGGCTTCGACGAACATCCGCACAGCCACACCGAGATCGTCACCTGGGTCGTCGAGGGCGAGCTCACACACCGCGACTCGGCGGGCCACGCGACGGTGGTGCGCTCCGGGGACGTCCAGCGGCTCAGCTCGGCGGGCGGGGTGCGCCATGTGGAGCGCAACGACGGGGAAGCGCCGCTGGTCTTTGTGCAGATGTGGCTCGCGCCGCTGTCGCCGGGCGGCGACCCGTCGTACGAGACAGTGCACGGCATCGCGGACTCGACGCCGTACGCGCTCCCGCAGGCGGGCGCGATGCTGCACGTACGGCGCCTCACCGCGGGCGAGCGCACGGCTGTGCCGGACGCGGCCGCGGTGTACGTCCATGTGGTACGGGGCGAAGTCCGCCTGGGGGACGAGGAGTTGGGCCCGGGTGACGCGGCGCGCATCACGGATGCGGACGGCCTGGTACTGGCTGCGGCGGGGACCGCCGAGGTCCTGCTCTGGGAGCTGAACGAGGCGAATTCAAGCCCCGCCGGTGTGTGAGGCAGGGTCCGGGGCGGCGCCCCGGTTCACCCTCGGCGCAGTTCGGCCAGCACCGCGTCCGTGAACGGCGGCCACGCCTCGACCGCCCATGGTCCGAAGGCCCGGTCGGTGAGCGCCACGCACGCGGCGCGCGCGTCCGGGTCGATCCACAGGAACGTGCCGGACTGGCCGAAGTGGCCGAAGGTGCGCGGCGAGGACGAACTGCCCGTCCAGTGCGGGGACTTGGCGTCCCGGATCTCGAAGCCGAGACCCCAGTCGTTGGGCTTCTGGTGGCCGTAGCCGGGCAGGATGCCGGACAGACCGGGATGGACGACCGTCATCGCCTCCAGGACCGTGCGGGCGTCCAGCAGCCGCGGGGCCTGCACTTCCGCGGCGAACTTCACCAGATCGTCGACCGTCGAGACGCCGTCCCTGGCCGGAGAACCGTCCAGCGTGGTCGCCGCCATGCCCAGCGGCTCCAGCACCGCCTGGCTCAGATACTCCGCGAACGGGATCTCCGTCGCCTTGGCGATATGGTCGCCGAGCACCTCGAAGCCCGCGTTGGAGTACAGCCTGCGGGTGCCGGGCGGGGCCGTCACACGGTGCTCGTCGAAGGCGAGTCCCGAGGTGTGCGCGAGCAGATGACGCACCGTGGAGCCCTCGGGGCCGGCCGGCTCGTCGAGCTCGATCGCCCCCTCCTCGTACGCCACGAGCGCCGCGTACGCCGCGAGGGGCTTGGTGACGGAGGCCAGCGGGAAACGGTGCGAGGCCGGGCCGTACGTACCGGCGACGGTTCCGTCCGCTCGTACGACGGCGGCCGCCGCGGTCGGTACCGGCCAGTTCTCGATCATCGCCAGGCTGTGCATGCGTACGAGCCTAAAGGGTGAGGCGCATCGCGGGATCAGGGGTACGGACGAAGCCGAGCGAGGCGTACAGCGGCTCGCCGTCGGAGGAGGCGCGCAGGTCGATCCTGGACACGCCGCGCTCGCGGAACCAGCCGAGCAGCGCCTCCATGCAGGCGCGGGAGTAGCCGCGGCGCCGCAGATCCGGGTCGGTCGCGACGCTGAAGACGTAGCCGGTCGTGCCGTGCGGATTGCCGGGTCCGCCGAGCCGGTACTCGATGGTGCCGACCGCGCAGGCCGCGAGGCCTCCGGGGCGCTCGACGACGAAGGCGGTCAGATCGGCGTCGGCGTCGGCGAGCTTCTTGCGGAGGGTTTCGACGGCGGCGGGCTGCCAGCTGACGTCGGGGCTGGGACCGAGATGTGAGTCCTGCATGACCTTGCGGAGGCGGACCAGCTCTTCGGCGTCTGCGGGTGTGGCGCGGCGTGCGAGGCTCATGCGCAGGAGGCTAATCGGCACCGCGCGGAAACTGCCATCAGATTCTGCTTGCTTCGAGTGCACTCGAAGGTTCTAGCGTTGAGGGCATGACGGTGATCGAGAGCACCTCTGCAAGGACGGAAATCTGCGTATCCGCTCCCCGTGCGCATCCCCGCCCCGACGGGCAGGACAGCTACACGATCAGCGAGGTCGTCGCCTTCACCGGGCTCACCGCACACACCTTGCGCTGGTACGAGCGGATCGGGCTGATGTCGAATGTCGACCGGTCGCACACCGGACAGCGGCGGTTCACCAACCGTGACCTGGACTGGCTCGCCTTCGTCGGCAAGCTGCGGCTGACCGGGATGCCGGTCGCGGACATGGTCCGCTACGCCGAGCTGGTGCGGGAGGGCGAGCACACCTTCGAAGCGCGGCAGGAGCTGCTGGAGCGGACGCGGCGCGATGTGCGGTCGCGCATCGCCGAGCTCCAGGACACGCTCGCCGTGCTTGACCACAAGATCGAGTTTTACGCGGGCGCCCACCGGGCGTCGGAGAGGGTCTGAACCCTGATGAGCAACAGCAAGATCGCACAGGTGCGGCTGGGGACCGAGGGGCCACTGGTCGGTGTGCAGGGCCTCGGCTGCATGGGCATGAGCGAGTTCTACGGAGACACCGACGAGGCGGCGGCCAGGGACACCCTGGAGGCGGCGCTCGAGGCGGGCGTCACGCTCTTCGACACCGCGGACGTGTACGGGCGGGGCGCCAACGAGGAGTTCCTCGCACCGTTCTTCGGGGCGCACCGTGACGAGATAACCCTGGCCACCAAGTTCGCCATCGAGCGGACGGACGACCCGCACTACCGGGGCATCCGCAATGACCGGGCGTACATCCGGCAGGCCGTCGAGGCGAGCCTCACGCGGCTGAAGACCGATGTCATCGACCTGTACTACATGCACCGCCGCGACCCGGCCGTGCCGTTCGCCGAGTCCGTCGGCGCGATGGCCGAACTGGTCGCGGAGGGCAAGGTCAAGCACCTGGGGCTGAGCGAGGTCACGGGCGCTGAGCTGCGCGAGGCGCACGCCGTGCACCCGATCGCGGCCCTGCAGTCGGAGTGGTCCCTGTTCAGCCGGGACGTGGAACGCAGCGCGGTGGGCGCGGCGGCGGAGCTGGGTGTTGCCTTCGTGCCGTACTCGCCGCTCGGCCGCGGCTTTCTGACCGGGGCGTTCGAGGACGCCGGCAAGGACCTGTCGGAGGGCGACTTCCGTAAGTTCCAGCCGCGCTTCACCGGAGACAACGCCAAGACCAACGCGGCGCTCCTGGAGCCGGTCCACAAGATCGCGGCGGCGCACGGCGCGACGGCCGCGCAGGTCGCTCTCGCCTGGGTGCAGCAGCGGGCCGAGGTGCACTCGCTCGCCGTGGTCCCGATCCCGGGCACCCGCAAGAGCAGCCGGCTGCTGGAGAATGTCGGCGCGACCCGGCTGACGCTGACCGCCGAGGAGCTGGCGTTGCTCGAGCCGATCGCCGGACTGGTGGCGGGGGACCGCTACCCGGACATGTCCTCGACGTCGGCGGCGCGCGAGGTCTGAGCAGGCCGGAGCGTAAGAACCACGAAGCCCGCCGGGAGCAGTGCTGCCACTGCCCGGCGGGCGTTCGTTCCCTTCACCCACGGAGATTCGAGGCGGTGCGCGTACCGCCCCAATGACGGTCTCCCGCACCACCGGCCATGCCGCTGCGTGATCACCCGCTGCGCGGCCCGGGCGCGCTCACAGCCGCGCGAGCAGCTCCGCCTTCTTCGTGCTGAACTCCTCGTCGGTCACCAGCCCCGCCTGGTGCAGCTCCCCGAGGTGCCGTATCCGCTCCGCGATGTCGGCCGGGTCACGTCGGCCCGCCTGCAGCGCCATCGCCGGCGCCGAGTCGCTGTTCTGTACGGATTCGAGCACCGCGGCCGCGAACGGCAGCGATTCGTGCACCGGCCCGTACCTGATCCCGAAGAGCACCGCGGCCGGGTCCTGGTCCACCTGCGCCTGCCCGGTTCCGTCGTCGCCGGGCTCCTCACCGCGCCGCAGCAGCCGCAGATACCCGTCGAAGGCCTCAGGCGAGCGCCATTCGACCCCGCTCAGCTCCGCCACCGGGAAACTCTGGTCGCCCGCCCGCCACTTGGCGGACGACGCGCCCGTCCGCGACCAGCGGAAGGAGACCTGCGAGCCGTCGAAGGAGGCCTTTCCGTCGTACGCCTTGAAGTGCAGCGGGAACTCGGGCGCGGCCACGGCGTACCGTTCGGCGGGCAGGCCCGCGTCGGCCGGCAGCAGCGCGCGCAGCTCGTCGGCGTAGTACTCGGCGAGCGTCTCGAGCTCCGCGGGCAGCACCAGGCGGTACGGGTCGCAGCCTTCCTTCAACTGCCCGGCCGCGGCCTCCATCAGCGGATCCGCGCCGGGTCTGGGCACGGCGTGCAGCACCACCGTGCCGCGCTTGCCCGGCGAGAGGGTCACCGACGCCAACGCCTCGTGGGGGATACGGCGTTCGCGAAGCGTCTGGAACAGCTTCGGCGTACGGCTCCCCCGTTCGAAGCGGATGAGCACGGAGTCGGCCTCGAACTCCCAAGTGGCTTGAATTCCGGCCAGAACGTCACCCATACGCCTCATCGTATGCGGCGTGCGCCCCCACGTCGCCCCTCGGCGCTCACCACGGCCCACCGAGTTCTACGCGCGTCAGGCCGCTTACTCGCCGTAAATACCGCTGCGGCAGGTGTCGTTGTTGCTCGCGCACGTCACGCTGTGGAACGAACCGACGCCTATCTCGGCGAAGTTGCTGACGCTCTCGGTTCCCGGCTCGAAATAGCCGCCGTGTCCGATCGCGCCGGCCGCCGACAGCACCCGCGCCCCGAACGCCGGCGTCACCGGGTCCTCGCCGTGGCCCAGCCCGCCGACCTCCAGGTGCGGTACGCCCTGGATCCAGTCGTCGCTGTCCCGCATCGCCCACACCCGGGCCCGCGAGCGAAGACCGGCCACGTTCTCGGCCCGCATTCCGGGGCTGCCGGCCACCGCTATGTCGCCCACCCGCTCGGGCAGCCGGCGCGCGGCGACGCCGCACACCACGGAGCCGTAGCTGTGGCAGAACAGCGCGACCTTGGCGTCGCCGGGCAGCGCGGAGGTGAGCGCGGTCAGCCGCACGGCGCCGATCTGGGCGAGCCTGCCGATGGCCGAGTCCATGCCGACGCCGACGGGCGCGGTGTAGTCGGCCCAGGCGATGACGGCGGTACGGGTACGGGGCGAGGCGGCCCGCTCGGCGGCGTACAGCGACTGCGCCATACCGACGGGCGCGGTGTACTTGCGGGTGGAACGCTGGAAGGTGAGCAGATTGGTGTCGACGCCGGGGACGATCACGGAGACACGCTGGGCGCGGTCGAGATCGCCGAGGACCTCGGCGACCTTGCCGGGGCCTGACGGATCGAAGGCGAGGATCTGCCGGTCGGCGCTCATGAGCGCCTCGAAGCGGTTCATACGGCGGACCGCGTCGTGGTGGCCGTCCGCGGTGAGGTTCGGGTCGTTCACTCGCTTGCGTTCCAACTTGAGCGAACGCGCGAGGGCCTTGCGGTTGGCGTGGTAGCGCAGGGTCACCGGGGCGCCGTTGAGATTGCCGACCACGAGCGGGTACTGGTCGGCGAGCCGGGTCCGCTGGAGCGGGCCGAGCGAGGCGAAGAAGGCGGCCAGCCGCTGCGGCGGCGCGTCGGTGCCGGGCAGCTCACGCGCCCCGATCCGGGCCTTTCCCCAGCCGGCCAGCTCGGCCTCGAGGGCGTCACGGGGGCCGCTCTGATGTCGTACCGCGGTCCAGCCGCTGGTCGCCAGCATCACGAACACGACCGCGAGGGCGAGCAGAGCGCGCCATGCGGTCAGGGTGGGGGAGGAGTCGAAGGAAGTCACTGCGGGACACCCTAGGAGACGCGCGAGGGGCCTCGCGAAGACCGTGAGGGAGATCACGTGTTCCGCGCGGAAAGAGGGGAAGGCCGTCACATTCCGTGCGCCTGGGGCGTACGCTCCGGTGCGCTTTCGCGGTCCGCTTTTATGTACTGCTTACGCTACTTACGCCAGTTCGCGGCGAGCGCGGGCCCGAGGTGGTCCAGATACGCCTCCGTGAGCCCCCGGATCGCCTCCGTGCTGGCGTCCTCGCCCTGACCCCAGAGCCGGCCGGTCACCCGCATCACCCCGCTGAACGCGGCGACCACGACCCGCGGCCTCGGGTCCGTGTCCACGTCAAGTCCCTCGCGCTCGGCGATCAGTTGGGCGACTGGGGCATGGTCATCGGCGCCTCCACCGCTGGCGGCCCGATCCTCGGCGGCCTGCTCGTCCAGCACGTCAGCTGGCAGTCGGTCTTCTTCATCAACGTCCCGGTCGGCGTCCTGGCGCTCGTACTCGGCGCGCTGATCCTCAGGGACCACCGTGCTGAGCACGCGCCGAAGTCCTTCGACATCCTCGGCATCCTGCTGCTCTCCGCGGCGATGTTCTGCCTGGTCTGGGCGCTCATCAAGGCTCCGGCATGGGGCTGGGGCTCCGGGGAGACCTGGGGCTTCATCGGCGCCTCCGTCGTCGCGTTCGCGCTCTTCGCCTTCTGGGAGACGAAGGTCGGGGAGCCGCTCGTCCCGCTGAAGCTGTTCCGCTCCGTGCCGCTCGCCGCGGGCACGGTCCTGATGGTGCTGATGGCCATCGCCTTCATGGGCGGTCTGTTCTTCGTCACCTTCTATCTGCAGAACGTGCACGGCATGAGCCCGGTCGACAGCGGTCTGCACCTGCTGCCGCTCACCGGCATGATGATCGTCGGCTCGCCGCTGGCGGGCGCTCTGATCACCACGTCGGGCCTGCGTATCCCGCTGGCCGGCGGCATGGTGCTCACGGCGGTCGCCATGTTCGGTATGTCGACCCTGTCGACCGACACCGGCAGCCTTCCGATGTCGGTCTGGTTCGCCCTGCTCGGCCTCGGTCTCGCGCCGGTCATGGTCGGCGCGACCGAAGTCATCGTCGGCAACGCCCCGATGGAGCTCTCCGGTGTCGCGGGCGGTCTGCAGCAGGCCGCCATGCAGATCGGCGGCAGCCTCGGTACGGCCGTGCTCGGCGCGGTCATGGCCTCCAAGGTCGACAACGACCTGGCCGGCAACTGGGCCGACGCCAAGCTCCCACCGCTCACCCCGGCCCAGTTGGACCAGGCATCGGAAGCCGTTCAGGTGGGTGTGCCGCCGGTGGCGCCCGGGACCCCGCCCGCCATCGCCGAGAAGATCGTCGGCGTCGCGCACGACACCTTTATCTCCGGCATGGGCCTGGCCTGCCTGGTCGCCGCGGGTGTGGCGGTCGTCGCGGTCTTCGTCGCGCTGCTGACCAAGCGCGGCGCGAACGCCGAGGCGGGTGCGGGCGCGGCCCACATCTGAGGCGAGCGCGCGTCAACCGCGTGCGTACGACAGCCCCGCCGGGCCCGCCCGGCGGGGCTGTCGCCTATCCGGGTGATCTGCTCCGGCCCCTCTTCCCCCACGGGCCGAGCGCAGGTCAGGGTGCGGTCAAGTGATCCGTACGACACGGGGGTTGACCGATATGCGCAAGATCGTCACGGCCGGATTCCTGGCCGCAGCAGTACTGGCGCCGCAGACGGCAGCGGCCACTGTCGCCGCCGCGCCGCCACGCCTCGGAGAGTGCGCGGCGGGCCAGCTCTGCCTCTGGGAGAAGGGGAACTTCAAGGGCGTACGCCAGGACCATGAGCTCTCGGGCACCGATATCGAGAGCTGTGTCCCGCTGCCGCCCGGCACCACGGCAGAGGCGCTGGCCAACCGGACCGGGCGGCCCGTCACCACGTACCAGTCGGCCGAGTGCGAGGAGACGGGCGAGTTCGAGACCTACCCGGGTGGCGGCACCTGGTTGCCCCAATCCCCGTATCGGATCAGGGCCTTCAAGGTCTGGGAGCGCTGAACCGGGGTACCCGCAGTCCGGGCCCCGATTCGACAACCTCAGGGAGTGATGATGGCGGGCTTCGGACACACCACGCGCAAGCACCCTCGCTCACGCGGCCGGACGTGGTCGCGGAGCGGGCCGGACCGCGCGGTACTCGGAATCAGCGGGCTGATCTGCGCGATCGCGGGATTCTTCGTGCTGGGGATCATCCTCGGCCCGATCGCGATCGTCTGCGGCTGGCTCGGCATGGGACGCCGCTGGAACGGCGCACAGCCGGTTCCGGCACTGGTCGGCGTCGTGCTCGGCGCCATTGACACCGTGCTGGCGATCGTCTGGCTGGCAGGAGCGTCAGCCATGGGCAACGGCATGTTCTGACGGCTGCCCCAGGGCAGCCGGCGGCCCCGGCCTCGGGACGACCTGCACCCGGGCAGCCGGGGAAACCGGACCGCCGAAGTGACCGCTCAGATCGCCGACTTGTCGGGCGCGGCAGCAACGCCCTCCTGCACCGGCAGCACGCCGGGAACGGGCTCTGCCGCGCCCGACAGCACGTCCGGACTGGGCAGCGCGCCGGGAAGGGGCTCTGCCGCGCCCGACAGCACGTCGGGAACGGGCTCCCTCGCGCCCGAAAGCCGCCCGATCTCCGCCCGCAGCTGCCTGACCTCCGCGGTCAGCGCTTCGAGCAGCGCCGTCTGCCGGCGCTCCTCCGCGTCGTCCCGCTCGAAGCGGGAGATGAACCACGCCGCGATATTGGCGGTGACGACACCGAGCAGGGCGATCCCCGCGAGCATCAGTCCGACCGCGAGCACCCGCCCCAGACCGGTCGTCGGCGCGTGATCGCCGTACCCGACCGTCGTCATCGTCGTAAACGACCACCACACCGCGTCGCCCAGCGTCTTGATGTTCCCGTTCGGCGCGTCCCGCTCCACATGGAGCACGGCCAGCGAGCCGAACATCATCAGCCCCACCACCGCGCCACCGACATACGTCGTCAGCGTGATCTGCGGCGCCATCCTGGCCCGCCGGCCCACCAGCAGCAGGGTGGAGACGACCCGCAGCAGCCGCAGTGGCTGCACCAGCGGCAGCAGCACCGCGATCAGATCCAGCGGATGGCTGCGTACGAACAGAATCTTGCCGGGCGCCAGTGTCAGCCGCACGAGGTAGTCGACGGCGAAGGAGCCCCACACCACCCACTCGGTGACCATGCAGACCGTGTGCACCCAGCTCTTCGCGTCGGGCGTCACGATCGGTATGGCATAGGCGATGGCGAACGCCAGGGCCAGCGCCAGCAGGGGGGTCTGCATGCGCTCTTCCCAGCGGACCTGCGCTGTTCGCTGCTTCATGCCAGGCATCGTAGGGCTGTGCTGTTCCGGGGGACGGCCCCCGGACCCCCGATGTGAAGGGCGGCGGAGCCCCAAGGGTCCCGCCGCCCTTCACCCAGCCATGTGCTTACGCGTCGCCGCCGGCCGCGCCCGGGTCCGCCGCCGCCACATCCAGCAGCTGGTAACGGTCCACGGCCTGCTTCAGCACCGAGCGGTCGACCTTGCCGTCCCGCGCGAGCTCGGTGAGCACCGCGAGCACGATCGACTGCGCGTCGATGTGGAAGAACCGACGGGCCGCACCACGCGTGTCCGCGAAGCCGAAGCCGTCCGCGCCCAGCGACTGGTACGTGCCGGGCACCCAGCGCGAGATCTGGTCAGGGACCGAGCGCATCCAGTCCGAGACCGCCACGAACGGGCCCTCGGAGCCCTGCAGCTTCTGCGTGACGTACGGGACGCGCTGCTCCTCCTCCGGGTGGAGCAGATTGTGCCGCTCCGCGTCGACGGCCTCACGGCGCAGCTCGTTCCAGGACGTCGCCGACCAGACGTCGGCCTTGACGTTCCACTCCTCGGCGAGGATCCGCTGAGCCTCGACCGCCCACGGCACGGCCACACCGGACGCCATGATCTGCGCGGGGATCGCACCGGCCTCGCCCGCCTTGAAGCGGTGGATGCCCTTGAGGATGCCGTCGACGTCGACATCGGCGGGCTCCGCCGGGTGCTGGATCGGCTCGTTGTAGACGGTGAGGTAGTAGAAGACGTCCTCGCTGTCCGGGCCGTACATCCGGCGCAGGCCGTCCTTGACGATGTGCGCGATCTCGTAGCCGAAGGCCGGGTCGTACGCGACACAGCCCGGGTTGGTCGAGGCGAGCAGCTGGGAGTGGCCGTCCGCGTGCTGCAGACCCTCACCGGTCAGAGTCGTACGTCCCGCGGTCGCACCCAGCACAAAGCCGCGTGCGAGCTGGTCGGCCATCTGCCAGAACTGGTCGCCGGTCCGCTGGAAACCGAACATCGAGTAGAAGACATAGACCGGGATCAGCGGCTCGCCGTGCGTGGCGTACGCCGAACCGGCGGCGATCAGCGATGCCGTGCAGCCGGCCTCGGAGATGCCGTCGTGCAGCATCTGGCCGGTCGGCGACTCCTTGTAGGCGAGCAGCAACTCGCGGTCCACCGCTTCGTACTGCTGGCCCAGCGGGTTGTAGATCTTGGCGCTCGGGAAGAACGCGTCCATGCCGAAGGTGCGGTACTCGTCGGGGGCGATCAGCACGAAACGCCTGCCGATCTCCTTGTCCCGCATCAGGTCCTTCAGAATGCGGACGAAGGCCATGGTCGTGGCGATCGACTGCTGTCCCGAGCCCTTCTTGGCGGCGGCGTAGGTCTTGTCCTCCGGCAGGGCCAGCGGCTTGGCGCGCACCACACGGGTCGGCACATAGCCGCCGCACGCCTTGCGATGGTCGTGCATGTACTGGATCTCTTCGGAGTTCCGGCCCGGGTGGTAGTACGGCGGCGCGCCGCTCTCCAGCTGCTTGTCCGTGATCGGGAGGTGCAGCCGGTCGCGGAAGCGCTTGAGGTCGTCGACCGTCAGCTTCTTCATCTGGTGGGTCGCGTTGCGGCCCTCGAAGTTCGGACCCAGCGTCCAACCCTTGATCGTCTGCGCGAGGATCACCGTCGGCTGGCCCTTGTGCTCCTTGGCCGCCGTGTACGCCGCGTAGACCTTCTTGTGGTCGTGACCACCGCGTCCCAGGTGCAGGATCCGCTCGTCGGTCATGCCCTCGACCATCTTGCGCAGCCGCTGGTCGCTGCCGAAGAAGTGCTCACGGATGTACGCGCCGGTCTCGGTGGCGTACGTCTGGAACTGGCCGTCCGGCGTGGTGTTCAGCTTGTTCACCAGGATGCCGTCGCGGTCCTGCGCGAGCAGCGGGTCCCAGGAGCGGTCCCAGACCAGCTTGATGACGTTCCAGCCGGCGCCGCGGAACTGGGACTCCAGCTCCTGGATGATCTTGCCGTTGCCGCGTACCGGGCCGTCGAGGCGCTGCAGGTTGCAGTTGACGACGAAGGTCAGGTTGTCCAGGCCCTCACGGGCGGCGATGGAGAGCTGGCCGAGCGACTCGGGCTCGTCCATCTCGCCGTCGCCGAGGAACGCCCACACGTGTGACTTGGAGGTGTCCGCGATGCCGCGCGCCTCCATGTAGCGGTTCATCCGCGCCTGGTAGATCGCGCCGAGCGGGCCGAGGCCCATCGAGACGGTCGGGAACTCCCAGAAGTCCGGCATCAGCCGCGGGTGCGGGTAGCTGGACAGGCCGTTCGGGAACTTGGACTTCTCCTGGCGGAATGCGTCGAGCTGGGTCTCGTTGAGCCGGTCCAGCAGGAACGCGCGGGCGTAGATGCCGGGCGACGCGTGGCCCTGGAAGAAGATCTGGTCGCCGCCGTCGCCCTCGTCCTTGCCGCGGAAGAAGTGGTTGAAGCCGACGTCGTAGAGGGACGCGGAGGAGGCGAAGGTGGCGATGTGCCCGCCGACGCCGATGCCCGGGCGCTGCGCGCGGGAGACCATCACCGCGGCGTTCCAGCGGGTCGCGTTGAGGATCTTGCGCTCGATCTCCTCGTTGCCGGGGAAGAACGGCTCGTCCTTGGTGGCGATGGTGTTGACGTAGTCCGTGCTGCGCATCTCGGGTACGGCCACGCGCCTCTCGCGGGCACGCTCGATCAGGCGGAGCATCAGGTAGCGGGCGCGCTCCCGGCCCCGCTCGTCGACGGCGGCGTCGAGGGAGTCCAGCCACTCCTGGGTCTCTTCAGGATCGAAGTCCGGGACCTGACTGGGAAGGCCGCCAATGATGATCGGATTGCGATCGGATCCGGAAGCCACGCTATTCCTTCGCTGTTCGGGGGGCACTGCCTCTACGGGACGTACGGGAGGTCTGCGCGTTGTCGCACCGCTCCATCGTGTACCGCGGCGGGGCAAACGTCATCTCTACCGAGGGGTAACCCGTGTTCTCGGAGGCATCCGGCCCGAACCGCGGTTCCGGGTTCGGGCAAATCGCAACCTTACGCCCAAGCCGTCAATGCGTTTGGTTCGGCTGTTCGGCTCCGATGGGCGCACCGAAGCGAGGAAAAGCCGTAAAGATGGTCGAATGGTGAGGCAAGCACAATGAGAGGGGCCCGAGCGTGCCTGGAGTTGCGTCGAGACGGCCCCAAACGTCACCGTTTCGGCGGTCTGCACGGCCGGGTACTTGCGCGATCGGTCCCGCCCGTGTGGACTACGGCCAACGCCACGCGCACGCGCGGGGCTGCAGCATTTTCCAAACATGATCAGGAGGCAAGCCGTGAGCGCGACCGCGGACCACGCGGAGGAGCGGACCAACCCGGCCGTCAGGCTGGGGTTCGAGCCCGGACAGGTGGTCCAGGAGATCGGCTACGACGATGACGTCGAGCAGGAACTCCGTGAGGGCATCGAGGCTGTAATCGGCCAGGAACTCGTCGATGAGGACTACGAGGACGTCGCAGACGTCGTCGTGCTCTGGTTCCGTGACGACGACGGCGACCTTACGGACGCGCTGGTGGACGCCATCGGCCTGCTCGACGAGGGCGGCGACATCTGGTTGCTTACGCCGAAGACCGGCAGGGACGGTTACATCGAGCCGAGCGACATCAACGAAGCCGCGCAGACCTCCGGTCTCTCCCAGACCAAGAGCATCAACGCGGGCAAGGACTGGTCGGGCACCCGGCTGAGCGCACCCAAGTCCAAGCGCTGAGCGCCCAACGCCCGAAGGCCCCCGTCGACACATGTCGGCGGGGGTCTCTGCGTAGGGTGGACACCACCCGAACGGACCACCCCGGCTCGGCCCAGCGAAGGGAAGCACCGTCATGGCGATCGAGGTCGGCACCAAGGCCCCGGATTTCGAGCTGAAGGACAACCACGGCCGGACCGTGCGGCTCGCCGACTTCCGCGGCGAGAAGAACGTGGTGCTCCTCTTCTATCCCTTCGCCTTCACCGGTGTGTGCACGGGCGAGCTCTGCGCACTCCGTGACGAACTGCCCTCGTTCGTCAACGACGACACCCAGCTGCTCGCGCTCTCCAACGACTCGATCCACACACTGCGCGTCTTCGCCGAGCAGGAGGGCCTCGAGTACCCGCTGCTCTCGGACTTCTGGCCGCACGGCGAGACCTCGCGTGCGTACGGCGTCTTCGACGAGGAGAAGGGATGCGCCGTGCGCGGAACCTTCATCATCGACAAGGAGGGCATGGTCCGCTGGACCGTCGTGAACGGCCTGCCGGACGCCCGCGATCTGAACGAGTACATCAAGGCGCTGGACACCCTCTGATTCATCGGCCGACCTCCCGCGCCAAAGGGTGTTTTGCGCGGGAACCGGTCACTAGGATCCATTCGTTGATCCGATACCAACGCACTACGGGGGCGCTGCCCCTGAAAACCAATGGAGGGACTCGTGGGAGTCAGCCTCAGCAAGGGCGGCAACGTCTCGCTGACCAAGGCCGCGCCCAACCTGACCGCGGTCACCGTGGGCCTGGGCTGGGACGCACGCAGCACCACCGGCACCGACTTCGACCTCGACGCCAGCGCCCTGCTGACCAACGCCGAGGGCAAGGTCGCCAACGACGGCAACTTCGTCTTCTTCAACAACCTCAAGAGCCCCGACGGCTCTGTCGAGCACACCGGTGACAACCTCACGGGTGAGGGCGAGGGAGACGACGAGCAGATCAAGGTCAACCTCGCCTCGGTGCCCGCCGACGTCGACAAGATCGTGTTCCCGGTCTCGATCTACGAGGCCGAGAGCCGCCAGCAGTCCTTCGGCCAGGTGCGCAACGCGTTCATCCGCGTCGTCAACCAGGCCGACAACAACGAACTGGCCCGCTACGACCTGAGCGAGGACGCCTCGACCGAGACCGCGATGGTCTTCGGCGAGCTCTACCGCAACGGCGCGGAGTGGAAGTTCCGTGCCATCGGCCAGGGGTACGCCTCCGGCCTGCGCGGTATCGCGCAGGACTTCGGTGTGAACGTCTGAGCCAGCAGCATCTCCGCGTCCGGCGCCGCACATCTCCGTGCGGCGCCGGACGTGCCTGAACACCCGCAGGACCGCGAAACCCGCAGGACCGTGAAACCCGCAGGACCGCGATACCCGCAGAACCTCGATACCCGCAGAACCTCGCAATACGTCATCCAGGGGAGGACCCACGATCATGGGCGTCACGCTCGCCAAGGGAGGCAATGTCTCCCTCTCCAAGGCCGCACCGAACCTCACGCAGGTGCTGGTAGGGCTCGGCTGGGACGCGCGCTCCACCACCGGAGCGCCCTTCGACCTCGATGCCAGCGCACTGCTCTGCCAGTCCGGCCGGGTACTCGGCGACGAGTGGTTTGTCTTCTACAACAACCTCAAGAGCCCCGACGGCTCCGTCGAGCACACCGGCGACAACCTCACGGGCGAGGGCGAAGGCGACGACGAGTCGCTGCTGGTGGACCTCTCCAAGGTGCCGGACCATGTCGACAAGATCGTCTTCCCGGTCTCCATCCATGAGGCCGACAACCGCGGCCAGACGTTCGGGCAGGTCAGCAACGCCTTCATCCGGGTGGCCAATCAGGCGGACGGCCAGGAGCTCGCCCGCTACGACCTGAGCGAGGACGCCTCGACCGAGACCGCGATGATCTTCGGCGAGCTCTACCGCTACGGCGGCGAGTGGAAGTTCCGTGCAGTGGGGCAGGGGTACGCGTCGGGCCTCCGAGGCATCGCTCTAGACTTCGGGGTCAACGTTTCGTAAAGCCGCGCACTGGAATGGGGAAACCCGGACTTGGTGCGGGGGCGACCCGTACTACACGATTGGGTACCAGTGGTTCTGAAAACCTTCGGCTGGTCGTTCGCGGTCACCGCGCTCGGTCTGGTCGCAGCGGTGCTCTACGGCGGGTGGACCGCGTTCGGGGTCGTCCTGATCCTGTCCATCCTCGAGATCTCGCTGTCCTTCGACAATGCGGTGGTCAACGCCGGAATCCTGAAGAAGATGAGTGCCTTCTGGCAGAAGATCTTCCTCACGGTCGGCGTGCTCATCGCCGTGTTCGGTATGCGACTGGTCTTCCCTGTCGTCATCGTCGCCATCAGCGCCAAGCTGGGCCCGGTAGAGGCCGTGGACCTGGCATTCAACCAGCCTGAACGCTATGAGCAGTTGGTCACCGACGCGCACCCGTCGATCGCGGCCTTCGGCGGTATGTTCCTGCTGATGATCTTCCTCGACTTCATCTTCGAGGAGCGTGACATCAAGTGGCTGGCCTGGCTGGAGCGGCCGCTGGCCAAGCTCGGCAAGGTCGACATGCTGTCGGTCTGCATCGCCCTGATCGTGCTGTTGGTCACCTCGATGACCTTCGCCGTCAACGCCCACCAGCACGCCGGGCACGCGGACAAGGCCCAGACGGTGCTGATCTCCGGTATCGCCGGTCTGATCACGTATCTGGTCGTCGGCGGGCTCTCCGGCTTCTTCGAGAACAGGCTCGAGGAGGAAGAGGAGCGCGAGCACGAGGCCGAGGAAGAGGCCAAGAAGGCCGGCAAGCCTGTCTCGGCCGTTGTGATGGCGGGCAAGGCCGCGTTCTTCATGTTCCTCTACCTCGAGGTCCTGGACGCGTCCTTCTCGTTCGACGGTGTCATCGGCGCCTTCGCCATCACCAACGACATCGTGCTGATGGCGCTCGGCCTCGGTATCGGCGCCATGTACGTCCGTTCGCTCACGGTCTACCTGGTCCGCCAGGGAACCCTCGACGACTACGTCTACCTGGAGCACGGCGCGCACTACGCGATCGGCGCGCTCGCCGTGATTCTGCTCGTCACCATCCAGTACCAGATCAACGAGATCATCACCGGTCTGGTCGGCGTCGTACTGATCGCCTGGTCGTTCTGGTCCTCGGTGCGCCGCAACAGGGCGCTCGCCGCCCAGGGAATCGACCCACAGGACGCTCCCGCCGGGGTGTGACCCGGCAAGGATTGAGGAACGCTCTGAGCGGGGCGGCTCCGAGGCACCGGCCTCGGCGCCGCCCCGCGGGGTTCATCGATGCGTGTGGGGGTGGGGTATGACCTTCTGGGGCAACCTGTGGCGGGGGCGGTCACCGCAGTTCGACTCGGGCAGTGCCGCGACGAATTCCATCGAGCTGACCAAACGGCACCCGACGGTCTCGCTCACCAAGCAGGGCGCGGCCACCGGCAATCTGCGCGTCAACCTCTCCTGGCGGATGCGCACTTCCGATATCGAGGGCAGGTCCAAGCAGAGCGGCAGACTGCTGCGCCACCCTTTCAAGCTCTTCCAGCCCGATGTGGTCCAGGCGCACACTCAGGGCGTGGTCAACGTGGACCTCGACCTCGGCTGTCTGTACGAACTGACGGACGGCAGCAAGGGCGTGGTGCAGCCGCTGGGCAGCTTCTTCGGCAGCATCAACGAGCCGCCCTATGTGAAGCTCAGCGGCGACGACCGGTTCGGGTCTCCCTCGGGTGAGACGCTCTACGTCAATCTCGACCACCGCGAGTCGATCAAGCGGCTGCTGTTCTTCGCCTACATCTACGACCAGACGCCGGCCTTCGACCGTACGCACGCGCATGTGACGCTCTACCCGAGCAACGGCCCGCGGGTCGAGATAGAGCTCGACGAGCGCGCGCCACAGGCCCGTTCCTGTGCGGTGTTCTCCATGGAGAACGTCAAGGGCGAGCTGATCGTGCGCCGTGAGGTGAAGTTCGTGTACGGATTCCAGGCGGAGCTCGACCGCCTGTACGGGTGGGGCCTGCAGTGGGGCCGGGGCTACAAGAACCGGGTCTGAGGCAGCTGCCCGCGGCTCAGGAACGGATGAACTGCGGGCCCATCGGCGGCAGCCGGAAGTTCGGGTCAGGAGCGGGCGCGGCCGCGGCGGCGGGCTGTGGGTAGCCGTACGCGGGCTGGGTCGTGGCGGGCTGCGGGTAGCCGTACGCGGGCTGCGCCGCGGCCGGCTGTGGGTAGCCGTAAGCGGGCTGGGCCGGGGGCGCGGACGTCGGCTGTACGGATGGCTGGGCCGGCGGCTGCGGCTCGGGCTGGGCGGACGGCTCGGCCGCCGCCTCCGCCTCGTCCACCGAGATACCGAACGCCGTGGCCAGGCCGACCAGCCCGGTCGGATAGCCCTGCGCGACCGCGCGGAACTTCCAGCCGTCCCCGCGCCGGTAGAGCTCACCGCAGATGATCGCGGTCTCCTCGCCGGTCTCCGGCTTCACATCGAAGACGGCAAGCGGGTCGCTGTCGGCCAGGGCGGCGTCGTAGAGCAGTATTCGCAGATCCCGTACATGCTGGAAGGTGTCGCCGTCCGAGGAGGCGGCGAGCACCACCTGGTCGACCGACGGGTCGAGGGCCGCGAGATCCGCCTCGACGGTGTCGGTCAGCCACTCAGCGATGCGCTTCTTGGGCAGCCGCCGCACCAGGCCCGAAGGATGGCGCGGCTGGTTGTAGAAGACGAAGTCCTCGTCGGAGCGCACACGGCCGTCCTGGCCGAGCAACAGGGCCGAGGCGTCCACGTCGGGGACCCCGGCGCCCGGGGTCCAGCGCAACACGGCCCGTACGGCCATGGCATCGAGAGGGACGTTCGAACCCTTCAGCATCGCGTGCGTCATATCCGTCATCCTGCCTTCCCGGTGGCCGTGCGGACAACGCGGGGCCCCTTGTTCTCCGGCCAGGACATGGGCATGGTGCAAGCGGGTTACCTGGAATTCATGGACTTGGGGAACTCTTGACACACAGTCGTACGTACTATTACCGGCCACGCCAGTTGGGCCGCCAAGGCAGTACGGGGGAAACAAATGCGTCACTTCGGGCATCTTTCGCCTGCTGTCAGGGACAGTCTCTTCCATCGGGAGCCGTGTGAATTCACGGCAGCCTCCCCTGCCCGCTTGCTCGCCACCGGGCTCGGCGCCACGCTCTACAGCCCCGCCACCCGTCCGAAGCTCGCCGACGACGTGCTCAAGCAGATCGGCCGCGGAGTCGTCTCGATGGTCCTCTGCCTGGAGGATTCCATCGACGACGCGGAAGTCGCGGAGGCCGAGGAGAACCTGGTCCGGCAGTTCGCCGACCTCGACGCGCGTGACGCGGAGCTGCCGCTGCTCTTCATTCGGGTCCGCGAACCCGGGCAGATTCCGGATCTGGTGCACCGGCTCGGCCCTTCGGTCCGGAGACTGACCGGATTTGTACTACCGAAGTTCACGGAAGAGCGGGGCGTACCGTTCCTGGAGGCACTCGCTTCCGCGGAATCAGCGAGCCGACAGCGGCTCTTTGCCATGCCCGTACTGGAATCTCCCAGCCTCCTCCACCTCGAAACCCGCACCGAGACGCTCGCCGGGATCGCCCGCACCGTGGACAAGTACCGCGAGCGGGTCCTGGCGCTGCGACTCGGCGTCACGGACTTCTGCTCGGCCTACGGGCTGCGCCGGTCGCCCGATATGACCGCGTACGACGTCAAGATCGTCGCCGCGGTCATCGCCGACGTCGTGAACGTCCTGGGACGCGCGGACGGCACCGGCTTCACGGTGACCGGTCCGGTGTGGGAGTACTTCCGGCTCCAGGAGCGCATGTTCAAGCCTCAGTTGCGCCGAAGCCCCTTCATGGAGGGACGGGCGGAGGAACTGCGCGCCACGCTCATCGAGCACGACCTGGACGGCCTGCTCCGTGAGATCGAGCTGGACCGGGCCAACGGCCTGCAGGGCAAGACCTGCATACACCCCTCGCATGTGCTGCCCGTGCACGCACTGTCGGTGGTCAGTCACGAGGAGTTCAGCGACGCGCAGGACATCGTGCAGCCGGAGCGGGGCGGCGGAGGCGTGATGCGTTCCGCGTACACGAACAAGATGAACGAAGTGAAGCCCCACCGGGCCTGGGCCGAGCGCACGCTGCTGCGTGCCGAGGTCTTCGGCGTGGCCAAGGAAGAGGTCGGCTTCGTGGAGCTGCTCACGGCCGGGCTCTCCGGCTGACATGACGAGGGAAGAGACTGTAAGCGTGGTGTGGTCGGGAACGTGGGTCGCTGAGCGGCTGGGCGTCGGTCTCGTGGGAGACGAGACGCTGAGCGGCCTGTTGGGACTGGCCCTGCGCCGCAATCCCAAGCGGGCGCATCTGCTGGTGTCGAACGTGCTGGGCAAGCATGTGCCGCAGTCACCGGCGGTGGTGTACGGCGCGGGACACGGGCTCGGACGTCGGGTGCGCGATCTGCTCGGCGACACCGAGGCGGCCCGCGCGGTGGTCCTGGGTTACGCGGAGACGGCGACGGGCCTGGGCCACTCGGTGGCGGACGGCCTGGGCCCGGCGCCGTATCTGCACTCCACGCGCCGCCCGGTCGAGGGCGTGTCGCGGGCGGGCGGCTTCGAGGAGTCCCACTCCCACGCGACCTCCCACCTCCTGCTGCCGGAGAACCCGCGGCTGCTGGCGGGGGAGGGCCCGCTGGTCCTGGTGGACGACGAGTTCTCGACGGGCAACACCGTGCTGAACACGATCCGCGACCTGCACGAGCGGTATCCGCGGGACCGGTATGTGATCGTGGCGCTGGTCGACATGCGCTCGGAGCGGGACCGGAGCCGTTTGACGGATTTCGCGGAGGAGATCGGCGCGCGGGTCGATCTGGTGGCACTGGCTTCGGGGACGGTGAAGCTGCCGGAGGGCGTCCTGGAGAAGGGGCGGGCGCTGGTGGCGGAGTACGAGGCGGGCGGCGACTCCGCGGCGGGCCGCGTGGTCCCGGGCGTCTCGGAGGTTGCTGGGACGAGCGTCCCCGAGGCGCGCGACGACGTGTCGCCGCGCGGCGCGGAGGCGGGTGCGGGTTCGCGTCCGGACGCGATGGTGTCCTGCGCGGAGAGTGGTCGGCCCGTGCCTGGCGGTGACGGTCTCGGCGCGGGCGCGCCGGAAGCGGCCGGGCAGTCGGCGGCGCACGCCGCGGTGCGCGTGGAGCTGGACTGGCCGGCGGGCGTGCCCGACGGTGGGCGGCACGGCTTCACGCCGGACCACCGCGAGCAGCTGGAGGCCGCCCTGCCGGGCATGGCCGCGCGCCTGGCCGAGGCGCTCGGTGTCCGGGCCGCCCGGCAGTGCGCGGCTCCGAGCCCTGCCGCGGACGCGGTAGGGGCGGCCGATCGGGCTGGCCCCGCGGGCGGCGCGACGGCGGACGCTGCGGGAGTGGCGGGCGGCGGGAGTCTTGTGGCGGACGCTGCGGGAGCGGCAAACGGCGCGAGCCTTGCCGCGGACGCGGTGGCCGATCGGGCTGGCCCCGCGGGCGGCGCGACGGCGGACGCGGCGGACGCGACCGGCGGTCACGCCGTGGCCACGGCGGACGCTGCGGGCGGCGGGCGTCCTGTCGCGGACGCGGTAGGGGCGGCCGATCGGGCTCGCCCCGTCGGCGGCGCGGCTCGTGCGGACGGGCGCCCGGTCGCCTCCTGCGCGCCCGCAAACGGCGCCCGCCCGGCCGCGAACGCGTCCCACCCCGCAAACGGCGCCCGCCCGGCCGCAGAGTCGGACGACGTCGCTGACGGGAAGGCCCGGCCACGCGTACTCGTCCTCGGGTTCGAGGAGTTGATGTACGCGCCCCTCCGGCTCGGCACCGCCCTTGAGCAGGTGCTCGACGCCGACGTCCGGTACTCCACCACCACCCGCTCGCCCGTCCTCGCCGTCGACGATCCCGGCTATGCCATACGCAGCCGCCTTGTCTTTCCCGCCCACGACGACCCCGCCGACGGCCCCGGCGAGCGGTACGCCTACAACGTCGCGGGCGCCGGCTTCGACGCTGTTGTCGCAGTCGTCGACTCGGCCGCCGACACTCCCCAACTGCACGCCCCCGACGGCCTGTTGGCCCGGCTCTCCGAGCACGCTCCGCACGTCGTGCTGGCCGTCGTCCCCTCGTACGTCCCCGATGTTTCCGACGTACCCGATGTATCCGAAAGGGCCTTCATGCTGCCCGAGCCCCTCCGCGGCCCCGCCTTCTCCTCGTACGCCCCCGAAGACGTCGGCTGGCTGCTCCAGGACCTCTCGGACGCCGAGCTGGAGGCCCCGACGGAGGAGCGCGAGGAGGCGATACAGAGCGGCGGCGCGCACTACGCCGAGTCGCTGCCCGTCGAGTACCAGCCCAGCGCCCAGTACCAGGAGCTCTTCAAGGCCGCGCTGGAGACCTCCGCGGCCCGTATCGCCCGCGCCGTCGGCACTGTCACCGAGACCGTCCTCGCCGAGCGTTCACCGCGCCCCGTGCTCGTGTCGCTGGCCCGCGCCGGCACCCCCGTAGGCGTACTGATGCGCCGCTGGGCCCAGCACCGGCACGGCCTGGACCTCCCGCACTACGCCGTCTCCATCGTGCGCGGCCGCGGTATCGACACCAACGCCCTGCGCTGGCTCAAGGAGCACCACGACCCGGCCGACGTCGTCTTCGTCGACGGCTGGACCGGCAAGGGTGCGATCACCCGCGAACTGGCCGATGCCCTCAAGGCCCATAAAGAAACTCAGGGGGGCGAGGGCTTCAATCCGGAGATCGCGGTCCTCGCCGACCCCGGCGGCTGCGTCCGCACCTACGGCACCCGCGAGGACTTCCTCATTCCCTCCGCCTGCCTCAACTCCACCGTCTCCGGCCTGATATCGCGTACGGTCCTGCGCGCCGACCTCGTCGGCCCGCACGACTTCCACGGCGCCAAGTTCTACCGCGAGCTCGCCGACGGCGATGTCTCGGAACACTTCCTGGACACCGTGGCCGCCCGCTTCGACGAGGTCGTGGACGCCGTCGACGCCGAGGTCAAGGAGCTGCTGTCGGCCGACCGCGCGCCCACCTGGGAGGGCTGGGCCGCCGTCGAACGGATCAGTGAGGAGTACGGCATCCACGATGTGAACCTGGTCAAGCCGGGTGTCGGCGAGACGACCCGCGTCCTGCTGCGCCGCGTCCCCTGGAAGATACTCGCCAAGCGCGGCGCGGGCGCCGACCTCCTCCATGTGCGGCTGCTCGCCGAGCAGCGCGGCGTACCGGTCGAGGAGGTGGACGAACTCCCGTACACATGTGTGGGGTTGATCCACCCGCAGTACACCCGCGGAGCGACCGGCGCGGACGGCAAGGCGGTGTCGGCCCTGTGAGCACCCCGGAGACCACCGCAGCGAGCACCCTCGTCGCGAGCGATCTCGACCGCACCCTGATCTACTCCGCCGCCGCCCTCCAGCTCCCCATGCCCGACGCGGACGCACCCCGACTCCTCTGCGTCGAGGTGTACGAGAGCAAGCCGCTGTCGTATCTCACCGAGACCGCCGCCGGTCTGCTGACGCAGCTCGCCGCCGACAGCGTCTTCGTACCGACCACCACCCGCACCCGCGAGCAGTACCACCGCATCCATCTCCCCGGCCCCGCGCCGGAGTTCGCGATCTGCGCCAACGGCGGGCACCTCCTCGTCGACGGCGTCTCCGACCGGGACTGGCAGCGGCAGGTGGCGGCCACGCTCGCCGACGAGTGCGCCTCGCTCACCGAGGTCCGCGCTCATCTCATCGCCGCCGCCGACCCTGCCTGGCTGCTCAAGGAGCGGATCGCCGAGGACCTCTTCGCCTATCTCGTCGTCGAGCGCGCGCTGCTGCCCGAGGGCTGGGTGAAGGAGCTTGCCGAGTGGGCCGAGGGCCGCGGCTGGACCGTCTCGCTCCAGGGCCGCAAGATCTACGCCGTGCCGCAGCCGCTCACCAAGAGCGCGGCGGTGCGCGAAGTGGCGCGCCGGACCGGGTCGGAGCGGATCCTCGCGGCCGGCGACTCCCTCCTCGACGCCGATCTGCTCCTCGCCGCGGACCACGCCTGGCGGCCCGGCCACGGCGAGCTGGCCGACAGCGGCTGGACCGCCCCGAACACCGACGTACTGGCGGAGAAGGGCGTGGCGGCGGGTGAGGAGATCCTGCGCCGCTTCCTGCGGAGGCTCGGCTAGCAGGCGATGCGGCGATGCGGCGGTCCGAGCTCGGTGGGCCGTGTCGGGCGGTCCGAGCTCGGTGGGCCGTATCAGGGGGTCCGAGCTCGGGGCGGACCCGGTGAGGGTCAGCCGCAGCAGCCGCCTCCGCAGCAACCCCCGCCGCCACCCCCGCCGTTGGACGCGGCCGCCGGCGCGGACTTCGTACCGCCCACGGCGACCGCCGAGAGCAGCTTGACCGTGTCCTCATGACCGTCCGGGCAGCTCGCCGGATCGGAGGACTGGGCCATCGGGCGGTTCACTTCAAAGGTGTCGCCGCAGGTCCGGCAGCGGTATTCGTAACGAGGCATTGCCCCAGGCTAGCGGCAGCCGGGCGGGTTCCTCCTTGCCGGGACGGCTACGGATGCTGGCGCATGGCCATGTCGAGCAGCTCCAGCGTGGCCATGTAGGCGCCGTCGACGTCCCCGTTCCGTATGTGATCGACGACCGCGGCGTGCACGGCGACCGGATCCTCGGCCGTCCCGGCCAGCTGGACCCGCCGGTCGCGCTCGATCAGCACCGGGATGATCACCCGGCGCAGCTGCGCGAAGAACCGATTGTGCGAGGCGGTCAGCAGGGCCGTGTGGAAGGAGGCGTCGGCCCGCACGGCGAGGACCGCATCCTCCCAGCCCGCTTTCATCGCGGCCAGCGCGGCGTCGAGCGCCGCGAGGTCCTCGTCGGACCGGTGCACGGCGGCGAGCGAGGCCGCCGCCGGTTCGATGGAGCGGCGCAGCTCCAGCAGGTCGGCGAAGAAGTCGCTGGGCACACCGGCGGCGAGTTTCCAGCGCAGCACGTCGGTGTCGAGGAGGTTCCAGTCGTCCGGGGGGCGTACGCGCGTGCCGCGCTTCTGCCGGACGTCGAGCAGCCCCTTGCCGGTCAGCACTTCGATCGCCTCACGGAGCACGGTCTGGCTGACGTGCAGCTCGGCCATCAGCGCGGACTGATCGAGGGCGTCGCCCTCGGCGTAGGCCCCGCCGACGACCCGGCGGGCGAGCCCCTCCACCGCGGCCTTCTGCACCCCACGCCCTGCGTGGGCGACGTCGACTTTGCGGCTCATCCGCTTTCGTGCTGCTTGGCCTGGTCAAGTGCGGGATCCCGGGTGGCGGCCCGCTGGAGGCTGCGCTGTTCCTGCGCGGCCTGCTCGGGATGCCGGGTCCTCCAGTACGGGTTGTCGTGCGGAAGGGTCGCGCTGACCCGCCCGTACATCCCGAAGAACATCAGCATCACGCCCACCACAAAGCTGAACAGGACGTTCTGGATGTGGAAGTTGAGGGGGTTGAAGCTCGAGTCGAGCAGGGCGAGGTTCGCGAAGCCGCTGAGGATGAAGGCGATACCGAGGACCATGTTCAGGGTCGAGGCGAAGTTGCCGCCGATGATCATCCCGACGAAGAGCAGCAGTCCGACACAGATGGACAGCACGCTCAGCGCTCCGTTGGTGTTCAGGCCCGCGACCATGTCCCCACCGGTGTCGAAGAAGCCGATCTTGTCGATCACCCCGAGGATCCCGAAGGCGAGCAGAAACAGGCCCATCAGACCGGCGCCCACGCGGTAGAACTGGCTGAGCCGGTGGTCGACGGGCAGATGCTCGTCCAGCCTGGTGCGGCGGGCTTTGTGATGCAGTACGTGTGTGGCCATGTCCGGCCTCCTTTGGAGGTACGCGTACACACCCCAGGATCCGCCCGCGCACGGGCCCGTACAAGCCAGGCGCAAGGGGATCCGGCCGGGGTGGGCCTGAGGCGGGCGTGACCAGGGCCTCGGACTTTCGGGCGCACGCGGAGGTCACGGGGTCACGGGCCTCTGGACCACGGACCACGGATCACGCCTCGATCCTCGGGCCACGCGCCTTCGGACCGCGTCCCCGGGCCCTCAGGTCCCGCCCGCGCCCCGGTCCTCGCGGATCTGCTCGACCACGCGGGCGACCGTGCGCCGTACCGCCTCGGTCTCCGTCAGAAAGTGCCAGTAGTCGGGGTGGCGTCCCTCGAGCCCGGTGACGGCCCGCTCCAGCCGCCCCACCGAGTCGTCCAGCGGCTGCGCGTGACGGGGGTCCGGGATGCTCCGCCCGGCCATGGCGAGGCGCTGCGCGTCCCGGATCGCGAACCGCGTGCGCTCGATCTCCTGGTGCGGGTCCTTCGCCACGGCGTTGAGCCGCTGCAGCCGGTCGCCGGCCGCCGACACGGCCTCATCGGTGGCGTTCAGCAGCGCACGCACCGTGCTGAGCAGGGCCGTCGCATCCGCCCACCGCTGCTCGTCGCGTGCCTTGCCCGCTTCCTTGAGCTTCTCCTCGGCCTGGCGGACGCTGATCGCCGCCTGCTCGGGGACCGGCTGCAGATCCTGCCAGCAGGCGGCGGAGAAGCGGCGCCGCAGCTCGCTCAGGACCGGCTCGACGGATCCGGCGCGGTTGCTGAGAGCCTGCGCGCGGGTACGGAGCGACACCAGGCGCTTGTCGGTCTCGGCGGCACGCTCGGGCAGCCGGTCCGCCTCGGCCCGTACGGCTTCGGCGTCACGCAGCACCCGGTCGGCGCGCTGCAGGGTCTCGGCCACGCCGTGCCGGCCTGCGCCCTGGTTGAGCATGGTCAGCTCGGGGCCGAGTGCGGCGAGCCGGGCGGCGAGATCATCCGCTCGCAGACCGGAGCTCCGCGCCGAATCGAGAGCATTGCTCGCGGAAAGGAGCGCCTGTCGCGCCCGCTCCACGGCGGGTGCCAGCCGGGCGAGCTGCGTCTCGGCCTTGTCGAGCAGCGGCCCGAGCCCCTGCGCGAACCGGTCGAGCTCGCCCTTGACCCGCACGAGATCGTCCTTGGCCCGGTTCAGCTCACCGCGCGCCTGAGAAGCCACCGAGGCTTCCAGATCGTCACGGTCGAGATCATGGGCGTCGACGGCGGTGATGTACGCAAGGCTCACTTCGTCGATCCGCCGCCCGAGCGCGGCGAAATCGTCCACGGCCCGGCGGGCACCCGGCGAACTGTCCACCGCCGTGATCGTCTCTATCGAGATACGGAGATCGCGCTGAGCGGTGTCCAGCTCGACGAAGGCAGCGGCGGCCGCGTCCTTCGCGGCCTGTGCGTCGGCCCGCTGGCTCTCGCCGCGCCCGCCGAACCAGCGCCGCGTACCCCCGCCGGCGAACGCACCCGGCAGCGCCGCGACGACCAACGGCAACGGCAGCAGCATCAGCGCAAGGACGTCGCGGACGGCTCTCGCACTCGCTTTCGCTCTTGCGTGCGGCTGTGCGTGTGTCGCCGTCACATCCCTCTCCCGTGCCGAATCGCCCTGCCCGGTTCATTCTCCCACCAGGTAAGGACGAACACACGGGTTGGTTAGTTCGCGCTTCGCACAGTGACTTCACCGTTGTCGCTGCGTGCCTCGACCGCATGCGCGCTGCCGTCGGCGGTCGGCACGTCGACGTTCACATCGCCGTTGGCGCTCGTGGCGGTGACGGCGTACGGGGCTCCGGCGCGCGGCAGCTCGATGACGACCTCGCCGTTGTCGCTGACGCTCTCGATCCGGTCCGGCGCGGCGGTGAGCCCGAGCTGAATGGACCCGTTGTCCGACCGGGCGGTCACGGTCCTGGCGGTGACGGCTTCGGTGACGATCTCGCCGTTGTCGCTGTTCAGCTCGAGGGGCCCGCTGGAGTCCCGTACCGTCACCTTGCCATTGCCGGAGCGGAGCTTCAGCGCGGTGTGGAATCCGTCGGCGGTCACGCTGCCGTTGTCGTCCTCGACGGTGACGGCCACGCTGCGCGGGACCTTCACGGTGTGCCGCGACTCGCAGTTGCTGGAGACCGCATCGCACGTGACGCGGAGGGTCAGCGTCCCGTCCTTCATCTCCCAGGAGGCCTCGGGCCCGTCCCCCAGGAACACCCACCCGTCGACCTGCCGGGTCACCTGCACGTCCTTCACATCGGCCGGCACCAGCTTGATCTCGGAGTTGTCGGAGTCGATGGTCAGCGTCTTCCCGGTGAGGGGGAAGGAACGGCTCTCGACGGGCGCTGCTCCGGCATCGACGCTCCCGCACCCGCTGAGAGCGACCGCGGCGACGACGGCGCCGGAGGCGGCGAGGAGTGTGCGGGCGTGGGTGTGGGTGCGGAGTGCGGCCACGGTGATCGTTCCCCCAGGTAGTTCTGCCGATGTGCTTCCCAAACTATGACCCCCACAGGCGGCGGAACGATCCGGGCGACCACCGTTTCGGGGTGGGGGTAGCCCCCGTACGCGGCGGTGGTCGGGCGCCGTGGCGGGAACGGGTTTGCAGGGCGCCCCCGTCTGCCATGTACGCTGTTCCTTCATCCACGGGTGCGTAGCTCAGGGGTAGAGCGCTGCTCTTACAAAGCAGATGTCGGCGGTTCGAAACCGTCCGCGCCCACCAGTGCAAAGGCCCCCAGCCGATCATGGCTGGGGGCCTTTGACATCCACTTTTGACATCAACCGGGGCGGTCATTCACGACCGGTCGCCGCTTGAGCATCCGGTCCAGGTGGCTCACTGCCTCCCGCTGCGTGTCCTGGACGACGGCCCTTGGGTGTTCGAGAAGGACCCTGCGGGCCCGTAGTGGCACGTCTGTGACACGACCTTCACCCTGACCGTGGGTCAGGTGGTCACCCGAGTGCGCCGCCGCCTCAGGTGGGGGCGCAGGCTCACCAGGACCGCGGAGATCACCGCCCACAGCGCGAGGGTGGCCAATGGCTGTACCGCCTGCGCGCCGTGGAAGTAGCTCAGGTCGGTCACTGCGCGGACGGCCGCTCCCGGCGGCAGCAGGGCGGAGACGGCGCGAGCGGCGGGGGGCAGGAGGTCCGGGCCGATGGTGGCTCCGCTGGTGGAGTTGCCGACCGTGAGCAGCAAAAGGGTGGCGACCGGCACGCCGACCGGGCCGAGGTAGGTGCCCAGCAGCTTGGTGGTGAACGCGGCTGCCGCGGCAAGCAGGGTCAAGCCGAAGGCCAGCGGCATCACCGGCGCGGGCACCGCCCCGAGGATGGGTCCGGCGATGACGGTGGCGACGATGCCGATGGCCACAGAGGCGCCGGACAGCAGCCAGAACCGGTGGCGCAGGTGCAGATGGTTCGCGAGCCCGAGGGCGTTCTGGGCGAGGACGAAGCCGGCCAGCGTGACGCCGAACGCCAGGTAGAACCCGGCCAGTCCACGGGAGTCGAAACGGGCGAACGGGACGACGTCCACCGTGGTCAGGCGCTGGCTCGACCCGTGGGCATAGGCGCCGATCAGGCTCTTGACGGCCGTCGTCGTTGACTGCCCGTTGGCCCCGCCGACCTCCAGGCGCAACCGGTCGGAGTCCGCGCGGCCGCTGAGCGCGGCCACGACATCGCGACGCTCCAGCTCAGCGTGCCCCGTGGCGGCGTCGGCGACAGGATGGACATCGACGCTGTCACCAAGGACCTGGCGTATCTCGCCCGAAAGCTCCTGCCCGGCGACAGCCACCGGCACCCGGTGCGGCTGGGGGTTGCGCTGCAGACCGACGTAGCAGCCGACGAAGGCCGCCACGACGACCAGGGCGATCACGGCCGGCTGGAGCCAGAGCCGGACCGGTGGCGCGGTCGAGGAGGAGGCGGTGGTCAGGTCGGCTTCGGCGGCCGGGCCGAGGCGAGTGGCCATGAAATGTCTCCCGTGAGGGCGCGCCCTTGGATGAGGGGAGGGGAGCGCCCAAAATAGATGATGTTGGTAATCTAAACAGCACTGTACGATAGATGTCGTCCGACATCCAAAAAGGAGGTGCCCTATGGGTCGCGTCTCACATGCACAGGCACAGGCGAACCGCCAGCGGGTCGTGGAGCGGGCCTCGCAGCTGTTCCGCGAGCAGGGCACGGGCGTGAGCGTCGCGGATCTGATGAAGGCGGCCGGCCTGACGCACGGCGGCTTCTACAAGCAGTTCGCCTCCAAGGAGGCTCTGATCGACGAGGCGGTCATCCACGCGGTCGGCGAACTGGCCGAGCACCACGCCACCACGCTCGAGGAGCACGAGGGGCACCGCGTCGAGGCCCAGCAGGCCCTGATCGACGGATACTTGTCCGTCCGGCACCGGGACAACCCCGCCTCGGGCTGCCCCGTCGCCGCGCTCGCCACCGACATGGCCCGGCGCAGTGGCGACCACGGGGCGCACCGCACCTACACCAAAGGGGTACAGGACTTCACCCAGTGGCTCGCCACCGAGGACGAGGACGGCATCGCCCGGCTGTGCACCATGCTCGGCGCCCTTCTCCTGGCCCGCGCCACCAAGGACTCCCCGCTGTCCGAGCAGGTCCTCTCCGCCGCCCGCACCGCACTGTCACCCACCCCGCAACCACGTGTCTGACATCCACTGCTGACATCAACGACGCCGGACCGGGGCGTACACCAGCGTCTGTGTCCGGGCATCGCATCAGTCGCCGGCAGCAGCTGGACTGCGCTCGGACCGAACTTACAAAGCAGATGTCGGCGGTTCGAAACCGTCCGCGCCCACCAGTAGGACACACGGAAAAGGCCCAGGTCACCGGCAGTAAGTCGAGAGCCTGGGCCTTGTTCTTCCTCCGCGATGCGCGCGAGGGAGAGGCGTCGTGCCACTTACGTGCCAGATACCTCGTCGGGACCTTCGGCAGCAGAATCGGCCGGCCGGACCTTCTTGATCTGCTCATCGACGTGAGCGGCGATTGCATGATCCCCAGGAGCTCCCCGCGCACGCCACTCACCGGCCGGCACTCGCGAACGGCGCCCCCTGGAGGGTCGCCTGCTACGCCGAGTAGCCGTCCAGGTGGATCAGCGCAGGAAGGCAAGGACCTCGTTGCCGAAGTCCTCGATGTGCTGGAAGAGGAAGCCGTGACCGGCGTCGCTGTACAGCACCACCTTGGCGTTCGGCATCCGCTGGGACATTGCGTAGCTCTGGTACGCGTGGATCATCACATCGTGGGCGCCGTTGGCGACGAGGACCGGAAGGGTGAGCTCCTCCAGGCCGGCCCAGGCCGAGTCCTCGCCGGCGCCCCAGGCGGCGTTGGCGTGGCGCCGCGTGCTGACGGCAACGCTGACAATGGGGGGCGGCCACCCGGGCACTGGGCACCAGCCCCGGCCCCGGCCCGGTGCTGCACCGCGCGGACGTCGTGGCGATGCTCCAGCAGGCGGCGCCCCGCGCAGGGGGAACTCGACACCGAGGTCCGAGACATGGGCGAGCTGATGGAGCGGATTCGGCAGGACATCCTCGCAGCGGCCGCGGACGCCTGAGCCGGGCATACCAATGCCCCCTCAGGCCGGAGCGGAGAGGGGGCGTGGTGTCGTGTTCGTGGTGTCAGGACACGGCGGAGGTGAGCGTGATCGTCGTGCCCGTGAGGGCCTGGCTCACCGGGCAGTTGACCTTCGCGTCCTCGGCCGCCGTCTTGAATCCGGCCTCGTCGATGCCCGGCACCTGACCCTGCACCGTGAGGTGGATTCCGGTGATGCCGGTGCCCGGCTCGAAGGTGACCGCCGCCTTCGTCGTGAGCATCGTCGGTGGAGTTCCGGCCTTGGTGAGAGTGTTCGCCAGAGCCATCGAGAAGCAGCTGGAGTGGGCGGCGGCGATCAGCTCCTCGGGGCTGGTCTTCCCATGAGGCTCCTCCGCGCGAGAAGCCCAGGTCACGGGGAAGTGGCCGACTCCCGAGGAGTCGAGCGTAACTTCCCCGAAGCCCTTGAGTAGTTCGCCTTCCCACTCGGTGTGAGCGTTGCGCGTGGTGGCCACGATGAATCCCTCCTGTATACGGATGACGTCTCCCAGATCGTCCGCCCTGCGACACCGCCCGGGCTTCCGACGCGCCGTACCGCACGACTCGTCGGTTCGTGTGCCCGCGGTTCGTGTGCCCGCGGTCCGTGTGCCCGCGGTCCGTGTGCCCGCGGTCCGTATACCCGCGGTCCGTATACCCGCGGTCCGTCGCCCCGCGGTCCGTCCGTACGCGGTCCGTCCGTATGCGAGAGGCGTCGCCGGACCGGGGCGATCCATTCGCGATCGTGGTCCCGGGACGGAGGATCAGCCGCGATCAGCCGCGATCACCACCGATTCCCTGATCGACGACGTCGCACAGAACGTCGGGCGGCAATACCTTGGTGGTATTGCCACGCTTGCCCCGGCCCCGTGCCGCTGGGCGGCATCCGGCGGCGACTGCGGCAACCCGTGCCCACCCGTGTCGAGCGGGTGGCCGGTGAGCGACGCCGACGAGAGGACAGGACATGAGCGCCTCGACACCCGACGAACACGGGCCCCCGACCGATGGGCCTTCCCCCGAGGGAACCCCGTCCGCAGCGGAGGCGGCGGACACCCAGGCCACCCTGATCGGTCTTGCGAACAGCGTGGCCCTGCTGCCGCAGGCGCCGCCGGTGGAGGGCGAGGAGGAGCGTCCCGAGGGCGCTATCGCCCTGCCGGTGATCGAACAGGACGGCACTCGATACATCCCCGTCTTCACGACCGAGGACGCGCTGGTGGCGGCCGGGGGAGACCCCGGCACCGCGCTCCGCATCCCCCTCGTCGAGCTGGCCGCGAATTGGCCGGCGGACGACCTGTGGCTGGCGGTCAATCCGTCCACTGACCAGGGCCTCGCCCTTCCCCCCGACCTGGTGCGGGCGCTGCCCGGCGTCAGCCGGCGCAACGGTCAGGTCGGCCGGCCGGACCGGACCGGTGCGGAGGGAGATGGCGCCGGAGAGCCCGGCCGGACCCCGCCCGTATGACAGGGTTTTCGGCCCCCGTCCGGCGTGCACGCGGCGCGGGGTGCGCGGAATGCGAACCCGAGCGCTGATGTTGTCGCGGTGGTGAGCGATTCGTCTGCTGATGCCGTATTCCCCCCGACCGGGGATGAGCCCGTCCGCGAGCGGCTGGCGGCCGAGCGTACCGGCACGAGCGCCCGGATCGCGGCGTTGAGCCGTGACTTCGACGGGATCGTCGAGGCGAATGCCCTGGTGGCGATCGACGACGAGCACGACCCGGAGGGGTCGAGCACCGCCTTCGAGCGGGCCCATATCGCCGCGCTGCTGGCACAGGCGCGCGCTTACCTGGCCGATCTGGATCGGGCGCTGGAACGGCTGGAGCGAGGCGAGTACGGGCGGTGCGAGGGGTGCGGCGAGCCGATCCCGGTGGAACGTCTGGAGGTGCGCCCCGCGGCGAGCACCTGCGTGCGCTGTGCCGCGGCCCGCCCCCGCTGACCGGGGCGGACTCAGCACGCACCCCCTGCGCAGGGACCCCCGCGTCACCCCGCCGTGATCAGCTCCCGTGCGCACCCCCGTAGCCACGCGTGCGCCAGGTCCGCGTCGTGGCGGGGATGCCACGCCAGCCCGAAAGGGAGCGGCGGCAGTGAGAACGGGATCTCGAAGGTCTTCAGGCCCAGGGTGTCCGTCAGGGGGCGGGCCCGGGTGGCGACCAGGCCCACCAGGTCGCTCGTCAGCAGGATGAACAGCGACGAAGGATACGTACCGACGCTGCCCACCACCCGGCGCGTCAGGCCGAGTTCGGCGAGGGCCGTGTCGATCGGGCCTTGCAGGCGGCCGCGGCGGGACACGATCAGGTGGTCCGCCGACGCGAAACGCTCCGGCGTGAGTCTGCCGCGCAGCAGCGGGTGACCGGGGCGTACGACGCCCAGCATCCGGTCGTCGAAGAGGTGCTCCGTACGGACCTCCGGGGAGCGGGTGTCGATCACGCCCACTTCCAGGTCGGCGACGCCCTCACGCAGAGCCGGTGCGTCCACATGGCTTTCCATCAGGAAACGGAGCCGTACACCCGGTGCCTCTTCGCCGATCCTGGCGAACAGCGCGGAGCCGAATGCCGCCGCGAGTGTGTCGTGCGCGAGCACGGTGAACGTACGGGACAGGGTGCGCAGGTCCACCCGGCCACCGGCGGTGAAGATGCCGCGTGCCTGCTCGACGACCGCCCGGACCTCGCCGCGGATGGCGAGGGCGTGCGGCGTCGGCACCATGTTCCGGCCCGCGCGCACCAGTACCGGATCGCCGAGCGCCTTGCGGATCCGGCCCAGGGTGCGGCTCATCGCGGGCTCCGACAGATGCAGGCGGGCCGCGGCGCCGGAGACGCTGGATTCCTCCAGGAGGACGTCCAGGGCGACCAGGAGATTGAGGTCCAGGCTGGATTGCGTCACGCGCATTTATTCCTTGCGTTAGTTGCACTGGAAAGCAAGTGAACCCAACCCTACGGTGGACGGCAGACCCCGACCCGCCAGCTCCGAGGAGGAGTCTTGTCCAGCCCTGCCCAGAAGCCACCAGGTCTGACCCGGTCCGCGCTGCTCGCGCTCTGCGGCTGTGTGCTCGTCGCACAGAGCATGGTCGCCGCGATCAATCTGCTGATTCCGCAGCTCGCCGCTTCGGCACTCGACTTGACGGACACTCAGATACTGTGGGCCGTCGACGCGTACGTCATCGTCTTCGCCGCGTTCCTCATCCCCGCGGGAGCCCTCGGTGACCGCCTCGGCCGCAAGGGCGCCCTCCTCTGCGGCCTCGGCCTCTTCGCCGCCGGCGCCGCCACCAGCGCGCTCGCCACCGTGCCCGCCGTCCTCATCACCGGGCGCGGGCTGTGCGGCGCGGGGGCAGCGCTGATCACGCCCGCCACCATGTCGATCCTCGTGCGCCTCGCCGGACCGCAGCGCACCGCCCAGGCCCTCGCCACCTGGACGCTCGCCGTCGGACTCGGCGGCCTCGCCGGGAACCTCGGCGGCGGGCTCGTCGGCCAGTACCTGTCCTGGCGTGCCCTGTTCTGGGCGATGGTGCCGCTCGCCGCGCTGCTCGCCCTCGCCGTCGCCCGCACCACGCCCCGTACACCCGCGCACTCCGCCGCCGCGCTCGACCCGCTCGGCTCATTGCTGCTGACCGTCGCGCTGGTCGCGGTGGTCTACGGAATCATCGAGGGCCCTTCGTACGGCTGGAGTTCGGCGCACGTCCTGACCGCCTTCGCGGCCGGCGCGGTGCTGCTCGCGCTCTTCACCCTGCACGCCCTGCGCGCCGAGCGTCCGCTGTTCGACCCCAGGGTCTTCGCCTCGCGGCGGCTGCGGGCCGGGGCGTTGGGCACGGCCGCCAGTTTCTTCGGGCTCTTCTCGCTCTTCTACGTCAACGCGCAGTATCTGCAGTACGCCAAGGGCTTCTCGGTCGCGCTCACCGGCGTGGCGATCGTGCCGCTGACCGTCGGTATGGCGCTCGTACCGAAGCTCGGGGCGCGCTGGCAGGCCCGGTTCGGGCCGCGGCCGCTGGTCGGCGGCGGTCTCGGGCTGATCGGGGCCGGTCTGTTGCTCGTCTCCACGGCGGACACGAGTACTCCCTATCCGCTGTACGCGCTCTACCTGCTGGTCCTCTCCGCCGGAATGGGCCTGTGCGCACCCGCGCTGACGGTCACCGTCGTCGCGGAGCTGCCCGCGCACCAGGCCGGACTCGGATCCGGCCTCAATACGGCGGCACGTGAGATCGGGGCCGCGCTGGGTGTTGCGGTGGTCGGCACCGTACTTGCCGCGCGGTTCAGTGGAGTGCCCCAAAACCCGTCCCAGGCCGCGGAGTTCACCGCCGCCATGGGTACCGGCCTTCGCATCGTCGCCGTCCTGCTCCTCGCCGCGACCGTCGCCGTCGTGATCGGCTACCGCGGCTCCGGCCGCGCCCGTACGGTGGCCGCCGCCGACGGCTCGCGCGAGCCCGCGAAGGAGACGGCATGAGCGGCATCAGCCTCGGGACGGCGGGCGCAACCTCGGTATGTTCCGACAGCTGAAGGGCTATTGGCGGCTGATCGCCCGCGAGATACCGGCAGTCACCGCCGTGGCCAGGATCCATCCGGCAGCGATCAGGCCGTAGGCGAGCCACTGCTCGGTTCCCTCTGGCGCGAAAGCGCCCTCCTGTCCGAAGGTGATGACCGGCAACAGCAGATCCAGCGTGTAGAAGACCGCGTTGAACGCGGGTGCCTTTCCGGCCTCGAGCGGTCCTGGCGGATGCAGGCCGAAGACGACCGCGCCGACGGAGAGCAGCGCCACGAGCCAGAGGCCCGCGCGCAGCGGGCGGTAGCCGTAGCCGACGGCGGCGTCCTGGACGTAGCCCCAGAAACGGGTGTGCCGGGGGAGTGTGGTGCGTCGGTGGCGCTGTTTGGCGAGCAGGACCGTACGCGCCTCGTCCTCGTGTCCCAGCCGGCGGTACGTCGCGGCGAGCTGCTCATACGGCTGCGGGAGGTAGTCGTCCGTGTCGCGCCGGAGCCAGTCGAGCCGTTCGGCCGCCGCCAGGGGCGAGGTGAGGACGTCGTACGTCGCCTCGGTCAACCGCAGGCGGGCGGGCCAGCTTTCAGGCGCGTCGTGCAGGTGCCCGATGCGGGCACCGCGCAGGTCGACCAGGCCCTCGGGCGGAGCTGCCGTGCGCATGTCGGCCTCCTGGGCCTCGACCCGGCTGAGGGAGAGGACGGTGCCGCCGGGGTTGGCGAGCCGGGCGTGGCGGAAGCTGAGAACCGTACCGGTCCGGCTGCCGTCGAGCCGTATGCCTCCGTCGACTGTGAGGCCCTCGCCGAGATCGAAGTTGCGGCTGACGTTGACGTCGACCGCTTCCAGGGCCACGTCGCCCGGGTTGCTCAGCCGGGCGCCGCAGAAGCCGATCGCTGCCGCGACTGTGGCGCCCGACAGGATGATCCGGCCCTCGGCACGGAAACCGGGATGGAGAGTGAAGTCTTCGGTTATCTGTACGTGGTAGGCGTCCAGAGCGTGGCCGCCGGGATTCCTCAGCGAGGCGCGCTCCAGATCGAACTCTCCCGCTATGGACGCGCCGGACAGACGGAAGCGTCCCTCGGTGGCCAGGCTCGTGCACAGCCAATCACCGTCCACGCGGGCACCGGCGGCGGCTATGGCATCGCCGCCAGGCACCTTGATCACGGCCTCGCGCAGGTCCACGTCTCCGTGAACCTGCGCCCGGGTGAGTACGAGGGACCCGGCAAGGCGGCAGCCGGACAGGATCAGTCGTCCGTCGATCTGCGCCGAGTGGGCGTCCAGCCCCGGCAGTTCGCAGCCGGTGAGGGTGAGTTCGCGCGTCTGGGCACCTCGCAGGAGTGGCGCCTCGTCGAACCGGCAGTCGGTGAGCACGACCGGGTAGGGGACCGATGCGAACCGCAGGTCGAGTATGCCCGTGATACGCGCGCCGGTCAGGCGGAGCGCCGGGCGGTCGCCTGGCGCGACATCCGCGGCACCCAGCAGCAGTGCGGCGGCGACATCGGCCCGGACGACGCCCTCCGCAGACGGCGAGCCGTCACGGACATCGACGGCGGCGCCCTGGGGGAAGGCACTCCACAATTGGCTCTCGCAGGCGGTCAGTTCATCGAGGGGCACAATTGATCATCATTACGGTGCGGCCGCGCCCGGGACAAGCCGCCGGGACAAGCCGCCGGGGACGAGCCGCCCGGGACGCCCGCGCCGGCCGGAGCGCTGGGGTTCGCCGACCCGGGCAGCGGGATCGCATACGGCTATGTCCGGCGCCGGTACGCCTTCCCGGGCGGAGCCGCCGCGGAGAACGACCGGCTGGCCGCGGCGGTGGTGCGCGCGGCGGTCGCGGCCTGATCGAGCCTTGATCGGGCTGTCTTGATCGGTCCTTGATCGAGCCTCGGGACGAGGGTCGCACCCGCGGTGGCGGGTGCGGTCCCGATCGGCGGGGGGCGCGCGATTCAGCTTGCGCTCCGGTGACAATCCCTCCCGGGCACAATACCGTTGACAGAGGATCAGGCAGATGGTGACGGGGGCGCGGTGACGGTTTTAGCGGTGCGGGGGATCGGGGGCACCGGGGCATGATTCTGGGTGAGGAGCTCCGTGTCCCGCGAGAGGTGGGAGTACAGGAGCAGGAGGCCTTCGCCGAGCGTCGGACGGTCGCCGACGCCGGTGGCAATCCGCACACTGAGGAGCACGCGACCGTGCTGCCGGCCGAAGCGCTGGCTGCCATCGCGCATATCTCCGCTCCCGCCGGGATGAACAATCTGCCCGGAGCGGCGACAGACGTCTTCGTCGGCAGGAAACAGTCGCTCGCGGCAATCGAGAACGTACTCACGGCAGGTGGCGGGGTGATCACCCAAGCCACCGCAGTCCACGGCCTCGGCGGTGTCGGCAAGACTTCCCTCGCGCTGCACTATGCGCGGACGCGGGCGCGGCAAGGTGACTATCCACTCGTCTGGTGGATCACCGCCGAGACCGAGGAGCAGATCGACTCGGCCTTCGCCGACCTGGCGGTGCTGCTGCATCCGGCCTGGGCTATCACCGCCACGCCGAAGGAGCAGAGTTACTGGGCCCTTGCCTGGCTGCACGAGCACCCCGGGTGGCTGCTGATCTACGACAACGCCGAGGACCCGATCCACGTCAATCCGTATGTGGGCAAGCTGTTCGGGCGCGGCCACCAGTTGGTCACCAGTCGCCGGGCGACCGGATGGCACAAAGGCACCGAGCTGGTCCGGCTCGACGTACTGACCCCAAGGACAGCTGCCAACCTGCTGTGCAAGGTCGCGCTGTCCGGGCGTGCGGCGGATCCCACTGAGCTGCGACACGCCACCGAGCTGGCCGCCGATCTGGGCCGGCTGCCGCTTGCGCTGTCGCAGGCCGGAGCCTATCTGCGGGAGACGGGCACCTCGTTCGCCGCATACCGTACGTTGCTGAGTACGACCCCGGACGCCGCGCTCGACACGGCGGCCGACGGCACGGACACCACGCGCACCATCGCTCGCATCTGGCAGACGACTCTCGGAGCGATCCGCCGTCTTGATCCTTTCGCCGTCGACTTGCTGCATGTCCTTGCGTGGTACGCGCCCGAGGCGCTGCCGCGCGAGGTCCTGGTGCCTCTCGCGGACCATGGGCACGATGTCCATGCCGCCTTAAAGCTGCTTGCGGACTACAACATGATCACGCTCGGGCCGCAGACCGTCACCGTCCACCGACTGGTCCAGACAGTGCTGCGCGGCGCCGGTCCGGAATCGGACGGGCGCGGACACGCGGACGCCGAGCGGGCCATGGCGCAGACGCTGCCGGCCGAGGCTCCCTCGGACGTGGAAGCGCAGCGTCTGCTCCAGTCGCTGCTGCCCCACATCCAGTCGCTCGCCGCCGGTCCGTCCGGGAATCCTGACGCGGACGTGATCGCCATGTACCGGCGCGCCGCCGACGAGCTCGTCGCCCGAGACCAGCGGATGCTCGCCATCCCGCTGCTCGACGCGGTCGTGGACGGCCAGACCGAGCTGCTGGGCATAGACCATTCCGAGACGCTGGACAGCCGCGACTTCCTCGCCGAGCTTCACAGCAAGGCCGGTGAACCCGCCAAGGCGGTGTCGCTGTGCAACGACGTCTTCCTGGACCGGATGCGGGTATTCGGGGGCGATGCTCCGTCGACCCTCGCCAGCCGCGACCGGCTTGCCTATGCCCATCGCAAGGCGGGCCGGCACAGTCGTTCGGTGCGCGAATTCGAGGCGGTCGTCGCGGACCGTGCCCGGGTGCTCGGCCCTGACCACCCGGACACCCTCAGCAGCCGTAACGGGCTCGCGTACGCACTTCAGCTGGCCGGGGAACACCGGCGCGCGGTGAGGGAGTACGAGGCGGTGGTGGCGGACTGCACGCGCGTGCTGGACGCGGACCATCCGGACACCCTCAGCAGCCGTAACGGGCTCGCGTACGCGCACCGGGTCGCGGGCGACCACCGGCTGGCGATCGAGCTGTACGGGCAGGCAGTCGCGGACCGTGCACGCGTGCTGGGCCCCGATCACCCCGACACTCTCACGAGCCGCGGCTGGCTGGCCGCCGCACACCGCATCGCCGAGGACCACCGGCGCGCGGTTGCCCTCCTGGAGGAGGTGCTCGCCGACCGTGTACGGGTCCAGGGCGAGGAGCACCCCGATGTGCTGCGCTGCCGCAGGGACCTCGCCCTCGCGCGGGGCGCCGCAGGTGAACGGGCCGCATCAGTAGGGGAGTTCGAGGCGCTGGTAGCCGACTGCAGTCTTGTGATGGGTCCGGACCATCCGGACACACTCGACACCCGCGACGACCTTGCCATTGCCTGCCGCAACGCGGGCGATGGACGCCGGGCGATCCGTCTCTTCGAGGAGCTGATCAGCGACGCGGTCCGGGTCCGGGGAGCCGACCACCCGGTGACGCTGGGCTTCAGGAACAGCCACGGCTACACACGGCAGTTGGCGGGGGAACACGGTGCGGCGGTGGCCGCCATGGAGGCCCTGCTGGCGGACCGGATCAGGGTTCAGGGCGCCGAGCATCCGGCCACCCTCTCGGCCCGCGAGAATCTGGCGTACGCCATCCGCGACGCCGGAGATCACCGGCGCGCGATCCGGCTCTACGGCGAGCTGATCCGCGATCGTTCCCGGCTTCAGGGCCGCGACCACCCCCAGACTCTCGATGCTCGCTGGGCACTCGCCTACGTGTACAAGGAAGCCGGCGAGCACCGCCGGGCGATCGAGTTGTTCGAGCAATTGATGCGTGATCGCGCGCGGGCTCTGGGATCCGACCATCCGCAGACGACGAACGCCCGGTTCTGGCTGGCCACCAGCCTTCGGAACGCGGGCGAGTACGGCCGGGCCATCGGTCTCTTCGAGCAGTTGGCCGACGACGCCGAACACCTCTGGGGCGCAGACCATCCGGAGACATTGGGCTTCCGGGGCGGCCTTGCCTTTACGCGGCAGTCGGCGGGTGCATACGGCGAGGCGGTGGCCGAGCGCGAGGCGCTGCTGGCGGACCGGATCAGGGTTCAGGGCGCCGACCATCCGGCCACCCTCTCGGCCCGCGAGAATCTGGCCTATGCCTGTCGCGACGCCGGAGATCACCGGCGGTCGATCGGCCTGTTCGAGGCAGTCCTCCGTGACCGTGTCCGGATCCAGGGGCGCGATCATCCCGATGCGCTCAGGGCGCGTGCGTTCCTCGCCTACGGGCAGCAGCTGTCCGGAGACTGCCGGGAGGCGGTCGTCGGCCTGGAAGCGCTGCTTGCGGACCGGACCCGGGTGCTGGGCGCCCACCACCCGGACACATTCGCCACCCGCTCGAGTCTCGCCGGGGCGCACCGGGCCGCGAGGGACCACCGCAAGGCGATCGGGATGTTCGAGGAGTTGGTCCTCGACCATGCGCGAGTTCAAGGCGCCGACCACCTGAAGACCTTGGACTTCCGTTGGCAGTTGGCCTATGCGTGCTTCTATGCGGACGAATATCCGCGCGCCATCCTTCTGTTCGAGGCATTGGTGGCGGACCGTACAAGAGTTGGCGGGCCTGACCACGCGGAGACGCTGAACACCCGCTTCTGGCTCGCCCACACTCTTGGTGCTGCGGCGCACCACCAACAGGCCGTACGTCACTTCGAGCAGGTGATCCACGACAGCACGCGGATTCTGGGTGCCGAACACCCGCACACTCTGGGCGTTCGCAATGGCCTGGCACTCGTCCGCCTGGGAGCGGGCAGCCACCGGCGCGCCATCGCCGAATTCGAGGCGCTGCTCGAGGACCGGGTACGCGTGCAGGGCCCCGACCACTGGGCCGCACTCGTCGTCCGCTCGAATCTGGCGTACACCTGCCAGGAAGCCGGAGAGTACCGGCGCGCCGTCGCACTGCGCGAAGAGCTGGTCCGCGACCGAGCGCGTATCCAGGGCGCCGACCATGCGGACACCCTGGAAGCCCGATTCTGGCTTGCCTACGCCTGTCGTGGAGCGTGGGACCTGCGGCGGGCACTGGAGCTGTTCCGGACGCTGATCGAGGACAACGTCCGGGTCCGCGGCGCCGACCACGCCGAGACGCTGAACTGCCGCAACGGGCTCTACTTCACCCAGCGGTTGGCGGGGGAGTACCGGGAGGCGGTCGCCGGCTCGGAGGCGCTGCTCGCGGACCGGGCGCGGGCGCAGGGCGCCGACCATCCGGCCACCCTGACCGCGCGTGCGAACCTGGCGATCACCTGTCGGGAAAGAGGCGAACACGAGCGGGCGATGCGCCTCTGCGAGGAGCTGATCGAGGACCGCCGCCGGATTCTTGGGCCGGATCACGTCCGTACGTTCGACGCCCGGCACGCTCTCGCACGCAGCCACCGGGCAGCAGGCAATCACGCCCGAGCCGTCGAGCTCCGTGACGAGCTGGTGCGCGACCTCGCCCGGGTCCAGGGCCCCGACCACCGGGACACGCTCTGGGCGAGGCATGAGGCGGCGCTGGACCGGCGCGCCGGTGGAGATCTCGACAGGGCGGCCGAGGGCTTCGCGGCGGTGGTCGTGGACCGGATCCGGGTGCTGGGCGCCGATCACCACAGCACGCTCATCAGCCGTGCCGCCCTCGCCAGGACCCGGATGATGTCCGGTGAGTACGCCCAGGCGGTCGAGGGCTTCGAAGCCCTGGTGGCGGACCGTCTGCGGATCAACGGCCCCGAGCACCTGGCCACCCTGGACGACCGCAAGGATGTCGCCCTCGCCCACCGGACGGCCGGTGACCACCGTCAGGCGGTCTCCCAGCTGGAGAAACTTGTCCGCGACAGCGGTCAACTCCATGGCGACGACTTCCCCTTCACGCTGCAGGTGAGAGCCGCGCTCGTCCTGGTCCGCACGGAGACCGGGCCGCCCGGCCGCGCCGTCGGCCTTGCCGAGCGGCTCGTGGCCGACTGCACCGGACGGTGGGGTCCGTACAGTCCGTACACCCTCCAGAGCCGTGAGGTGATGGCCCATGCGCTCTTGCACGCGGACGACCCCCGCCGCGCGATCGAAGTGCACGAGTCCGTCGTCGCCGACCGGTCCCGCGTCATCGGGCTCGGTCTGCCGGACACCGCCGCAGGAATCGCGCGCGTTCACCAGCGTGCCGACGACTCTCTGGCGACTGTCGTCGCCTACGCTCAACGGCCTTATGGACTGCGAGGTTTCCCCGCACCGCTCGAGAGCCTCGCCCGTGCGTACGGCGAGGCCGGGGACTGGCACGCTGCGATCGATCTGCTCCGGGGCCTGTGTGCCGGGCGAGTTCGGGTTTTCGGCCCCGCCCATCCCCGGACCCTGGAGTGCCGTACCCCGCTGGCGATGGCCTGTGCCGCGGCGGGCGAGGAGGACTCGGACGGTTTCGGGGCTCACGAGGAGCTGCTGGCCGACTGGGAACGGACCTTCGGCAAGGACCACCCCCGGGTGGCCGGTCTGCGCCGCAGGTTCGAGCAGATGACCCCCGCCAGGAGGTTCAGGGTCACCCTGCTCGACGAGGCCAACGTCGGGCAGTCGGCCAGGATCGAGGTCCGCCTGGAGAAGCCGGGCAACAGGGCGATCGCCGGGCGTCCGGCCGCCGCTGCGGCTTCGCAGAGCGGCGAGCCGGAGTCCGGTGCTGCCGCAGGCCCGGAGCCCGAGGCCGTCGGGCAAACCACCGCCGACGCCGTCCCGGCCCTGCTGCTCGTGGCCGGCGTCCGCTCCGCCGCCGCCATCGAGCCGGCCGCCACCGAGTACACACCGGGTGCCGCACCGGCGGCTTTCGTCTTCACGCCCGCCGAGCCAGGCGCGCACCGTATCCGACTGACCGTGTACGACCAGCGGTACGGAGTCGTACTGCAGGATCTCGAAGCGACAGTCGATGTACCGGGAACACCCCGCGGGAGGGACTGAACCGCATGTCCATGGACCTCGCGATCGAGATCCGGCAGAACCCGTCGTTCGACTTCACGGCCCTCCTACCCCCGCGCGACAGGCCACAGGACGGCGTCGGAACGCGCGAGCCGCTCGATCTCTCCGTGACCCTCCGCCGATCCCAGCAGGACCGGCTGCACATCACCGCCTTCCGCCCGGGCGAACGGTCCCCCCGGACCCGGATCCACAACGCCCACTTGGAAATCACCGAAACCGCGGTCCTGCGCGGCGCTGCCCGGCTGCGGTCCATCTGGCGCGATCGGCTCGTACGCCACCAGCCCACGGACGCCGACGGCATGTCCGACGGCAGCTTTCCGTTCGCCGAATCGGCCGATCTGACCCCCATGTCCGCGCTCTCCCGGCGACTGACCGAGGAACTGGCCGATGAGGGCCGCTATCTACTGGACAACCTGCTCGACGGCAGCAGCGACGAGCTCAGATACTTCCGGTCCTTCCTCATCGACACGCTGGCCGGCGAGGCGTCGCTGCGCATCACCTTCGACTCGGACCTCTATCTGCCGTGGCCGATGCTGGCCGTGGAGCCCGCAGGCAGCGACAAGGACGTCTGGGACAGCTTCCTCGGTCACCGGCACCAGGTGGAGCAGACTGGCAGCCCCTATGTCCCGGTGCAGGCACCGGGAACCACCCGCTCTCTCCCCGTGACCAGCCTCAACACCGACTCCACGCTGGAGATGGTGGCGAAGGCGCCCGAGGTGCGCAAGCTGCTGGAGGAGCGGTCCCATCTGACCGTACGCACCGAGTCGGAGACCTTCCTCGACGCGCTGTCCGGCGCCGTGTTCGACGAGGACGTCATGTACTTCTGGTGTCACGGACACTTCGTCGAGAACGGCTCGCCCCATCCCCATCTCGCGGTCCGGCTCTCCGACGAGCGGCAGATCGACGCCGATCTCGTACTGCGCCTGCGAGGGCGCTTCCTGGGTCTGGACGACGCGCGCTTCCGCCCCTTCGTCCTGCTCAACGCCTGCCACACGGGCCAGGCCGCGGCCGCGCCCGAACTGGAGCATCTGGGCAAGGCGTTGATTCGGCTGGGGGCCGACGGGGTGCTCGGCCCGCAGATCGAGATTCCCCAGGTCTTCGCCACGGAGTACGCGTACGCCTTCCTCGATCTCTATCTCGCCGGCGGCAGTACGGCGGGCGAGATAGCCCAGGCTCTGGTGCGCCACTTCGCCCGCGAGTTCCACAACCCGCTGGCCCTCACCTACTCCCTGCACTGCGGGATCGACAGCAGAGTGGAGCTCGCCCGGTGAACCGCAGAGCAGCTGCCAGGAAAAGCGCCGTCAGGACCGCCGCCCTGCCCAGGGCGGTCGAGGTCGACCTGGACGAGAAGGGGCGGTTGCTGGTCCCTGGTACACCGACTCCCGTACCCACCGCGCGCCTCACCGAGCACCTTGCGCGGCATCTCGCCATCCCGCCGCGAGCCAGCGACATCTACGTGTATGTGCATGGCTGGCAGACCGCCCCCGGCACGGCGGCGAAGACGGCGGCCACACTCGTCCAGCAGGCGCGGACGCTGTACGAGGTCCACCCGGAGCGCTACCAGGGGCTGGCCGCCGACGGCCGGGGCTACCGGCCCTGGTGTGTCGCCGTGCGCTGGCCGTCCTCCAGTCTGCCCACCCTCGCCGGATACCGCAGAATCCGCGACCGGGCCCACGCCATGAGCACCCCACAAACCGGCCATGCGCCCTATGTCCTGGCCCATCTGCTCGGCTATCTCGACGAACACCGGGCCGATCCCAAGGAACCCGCAGTTCTGGCCAACCGCAGTGGCCAGTATCTGCATCTCGTCGGCCACTCCTTCGGGGGGCGCTTCCTGTGCGAGGCGGTGCAGCGGTCGGCCGAGCGGCCGTCGGGGCCCGCGGTGCTCGGCTGGAGCATGGCGAAAGACCCCCGGCGGCCGTTCACGGCGGACAGCGCGCTGATCTTTCAAATGGCCGCGCCGCGAGACGCCTTCGACCGTCTCTTCCCCACCCTGTTTCCCTCGGCCGGCCGCGTCGGCGCGCCGCTGAGCGGCCCACTGGTCCTGACCCACTCCCGCTGGGACCGGGCCACCGGATTCTGGCATCTGAGGGCCGAGGGCACTTCTGGCATCGGCCACGCAGGCACTGGTGTCGCACCGGTTCCGCAGTTCACCACCCGGATCCGGCCGGTGGATGTCCCCTACGCGCCGGCCGACCTGGACCACCGCATCGTCAATGTGGATGCCAGCCGGCTCTACCGCGGTGGGCGACGCACGCGTCTGGCCCCCGCGGGCGCGCACTCCGACTTCCGGCGCCCGGAGTCCGCCCATCTGATGGTGAGCCTTGCTTCGCTGGCGCGCTGACCCACACTGGAGGTATGTGCCGCAGCATCAAGACTCTCCGCCCGCCCGTCCTCCCCGAAGAGGCCACCGAGGAGGACATGCGGGCCGCCGCCCTGCAGTTCGTGCGCAAGGTGTCCGGATTCCGTGCCCCCGCCGCGCACAACCGTGAGGTCTTCGAGCAGGCCGTCGACGAGATCGCCGAGGCGACCCGCAAACTGCTCGAAGGGCTCGAGGTGCGTGGGTCCGGCGGGGCCGTCAAGCGGCCGGTTCAGGAGCCGGAGCCGGACGCCGCATGACGTACGCGGCCAGCGCGCCCGCCGCGAACAGCGCGAGCACCGAGACCGCCGCGCCGACCCAGCTCGCGCCGAGCCACTGGCCGCCGAAGTAGCCGAGCCCCACGCTGTAACCCGCCCACGCCACGCCTGCCAGGGCGGACCAGGGCAGGAACTCCTTCACCTTGCGGTGCGCCGCGCCCGCGCCCAGTGAGACGACCGAGCGGCCGGCCGGGGCGAAGCGGGCGATCACGACGAGGGCGCCGCCGCCGCGGCTGAGGGCCGCGCCAAGACGTTCCTGCGCGGTGGTCAGCCGGCGCGAGCGGGCGATCGCCCGGTCCAGCCGGTCGCCGCCGCGCCAGGCCAGCCGGTAGGCGACGAGGTCGCCGAGTACGGACGCGGTGGCCGCGCAAAGAATCAGGACGAGCAGCGAGGGCACCTCGTGCGGGACCTGTCCGGCCGCGGTCTGGACGGACCCGTTGGCCGTTGCGGTGGTCGAGCCCGCCGCGGCGGCGGTCGCCGCCGTGATCACCAGGACTCCGCTGGGCAGCACGGGCAGGAAGACGTCGAGAAGTACGGAAAGCGCCACGACGGCATAGATCCATGGGCTGCCGGTCAGCGACCCCACACTCTCAAGCACCCGAACTCCCCCCGGTTTCGGAAAAAACGCCGCGACGTCGCAGGGGAGCGGCAGGGGCGGCAGTACAGCTGTACAGCGTACGCCTGGGGTTTACCTCGAGATCGTCCGGGGGCGCTGATGTTGTGATCCTCACGTCCGCTCAGCCTCACATCTGCTCAGCATCGGGTCTGCTGACCTTCATGTCTGCTGATCCCACGGCGCCGGGCGTGCGGGGCACGCGAAGCGCCCGGTCCCTCGTCGTACGGGGCCGGGCGCTTCCGCTGCTTCGGATGCGGCGGGTGGGTCAGGCCGTGACGGCCGTGGCCTCCTCCTGGCGCTCCTCCTGCGCCGACCGGCTCGCGCCGCGCGGCGCGAACAGCCGGTCCAGCGCCAGTGCGCCCGGTCCGGTGAAGACCAGCAGCAGGAAGGCCCAGCAGTACAGCGCGGACCCCTCGCCACTGTTCTGCAGCGGGAAGAGGCCCTCCGGCTGGTGAACGGTGAAGTACGCGTACGCCATCGAGCCGGAGGCCACGAAGGCGGCGCTGCGGGTGCCGAGGCCGAGCAGCACCAGGACGCCGGCGACCAGCTCGATCACCGCCGCGTACCAGCCGGGCCAGGTGCCGGCCGGGATGGTGCCGCCGCCGGCCGCGCCGCCGAGGACGCCGAAGAGCGAGGCGGCGCCGTGGCAGGTGAAGAGCAGGCCGACGACGATGCGGAACAGGCCGAGCGCATAGGGCTGGGCCTTGTTCAGCCGGGTGGACAGCGAGGGATGTGCCATGGGGGCTCCTTCGGTCTGGGGACGTGAACCGACGAGGGAAGCCCTAGGTTAGGCGTACCTAATCAATGCTTGCAAGTTCAACATTTGATGGGCGGTCGATTTTCGCCCTGGATTCCGTTTCCGTACCCCGCTGCCATTCCCGCGGTGTTCCGAGCGTGCGCAGGGCGGCGCGCGCCACCGCGTCCGCGTCCGACAGTGTCACCGAGTCGACGCCCGGCCTGGCCCCGGCCGCGGTCACCCAGTGCACGCCCTCGGTGGGCACACCGATCGCGAAGCGCCGAGGGTGCGGACGGCCTTGACGATTGATCAGACGGTACGGGCGCTGTGTCACGTCCAGCCCTCCGGTTTCGTAGCCGTCGATGGAATGCGGGCGGCACTGGCCGGTCTTCAGCAGCCGCTCCAGCAGTTCGTCACAGGTCCGCCGGAGGTCCGGCTCCGGCAGCCTCGCCTCGATGAGCGTCGTCGCCGTCACGAAAGAGCCGGGAACGTCCGGTGATTCGGCGGTGAAGGCTCCGTCCAGGGCTTCGTCCGACAGTGCGTCCGCCGTCCCGATGGTGGTGCGCGGACCGACGACCTCCAGGACGCCCGCCTCGATCAGCGCCGTCATCTCCTCGATCCGGCGGCGCGGCGGCCCGATGGAGAGAAAGGCGTTCAACGGGGTGTACCAGCGGTCGAGATGGTCGCGCCGGGAGGTGCCGGAGAGGCCTGCGTGGTCCACGATCAGACGCAGCTCGTTGCGCAGATCGCGCAGTACGTCGAGGGCGGCCTTCAGCGGGCCCGCGACATTGCCGAGCGCGGCCTGCGCGGCGTCCTGCCGCAGATGGCCCAGGAGCCAGGCGCGGTGCTCGGCGGGCGAGGCGAAGCGCTGACCGGCGTACGGGCGCGAAATCCGGTCCCAGGACCAATGGTCCGCCTCCGCGATCCCGAACGCGTCCAGTACGGCGGCCTCTTGGGCGCTGCCGTGGGGAGCGTCGAGGAAGCGGTTTCTGAAGCCGTGAGGAGCGGAGCCTCGCGGACCGGCGAGCAGTGCCTCGTAGTGGACCGTCTCCACCTCCTTGGCCACCAGCGGCCATATCTCGGTCAGGAAGTCCGGCGGATCGCCCTCGTCCGCCCGCTTGCGGAAGACCGCGATCACATCCGGGGTGAGGACGAGCGGTTCGTGCCGGCCGGAGGGGCCCTTGGCGTTGTCTCCGCGCGCCTGGTACGGAACGCCGCGCCGCGATCCCGCGTACAGCCGCGGCTCGCGGCCCGAGGGCCGGTAGACGAGCTCGCCGCCGTCGCCGCGTACGAAGGTGCCGCCGCGGCCCGTCGTCAACAGGGCCATATGGTCGAAGAAGTTGAGCCCGAGGCCGCGCAGCAGAACCGATTCCCCAGGGGCCACGGCGGAGAGGTCGAGGTCGGCGGGGTTGGCCGGCTCGTAGTAGCGCAGGCGGGGGTGGCGGGCGGCGTACTCGGCGAGATGCGCCGTCGTCTGCCGGCAGACGACGGGCAGATGGCCCTGGGCGAGGATCACCGCGCACAGGCCGGTGAGCGTGGTGCCGTCGTCGAGGGTGAGGCTCTGCGTCGGGGCGGCGGGCCCCTCGCGGCGGTGGGCGTCCCGGTCGTCGTCGAGCCGTGTCGCCCGCGCCCGGTGGACCCGCACCGTCACCGTGTCCGGTGCGCCGCCCACCGCCCGCAGGAACGCCCACTCCAGATAACGGCCGTAACAGGCCCGCGTCGGGTAGTCGTCGGGGCCGAGCCGCTCGTCGGTGTGCGCCGCCGCCCACTCGTACAGGCTCGGACCCGGACGTATCGGACCCTCGCAGGCAACGCTGTCATCCGTGAACAGAGTGACCTGCGAGGCCACCGTGTTCATCAGCAGTTCGGCGGGCTGGTCCGTGCGCCAGACGCGGCCCGGTCCCGGCGGTGACGGGTCGACGACGTGGACCGTGAGCGGCGTCCCACGGGTGAGCTCGGCCACCGACGCGCAGAGTCTCTCGAGAACGGAGGTGCCGCGAGGGCCTGCGCCGACGACCGCGATGGCGCGGGTGTGGACGACTGCTGCTGATCGCACATCGCGTACGTCGGACAAAACGGGAACTCCCGGGGCATGTGGGGTGCTTGGAAGCGGAGCGTCCGGCTCATCATGCCGGGGGAGGGTCCTGAGTCGAACCCCTGGGGCGGAAGATCACACTCCGCTGCAGGAAGGATCACGCTCCGCTGTGGGATGGATCACGGTCCGCTGTGGGAGGGATCACGGTCCGCGGTCAGCTGTCGATCGTCCGCCGTCACCAGCAGCGCGGCCGCCCCCGCCACCGCTTGCGCCTGGTCCAGGCGCAGCCCGGCCATGCGGCCGCGCAGCGTCAGCGTCATCAGGTGATTGCCGAACCAGGGACCGCCGGTCCGCCGCCAGTCGACCGGCGGCCTGCCCGTCCGGCCGTGACGGGCGAAGGCGTGGCCGAGCCGCCTGCCCGCCCGGCTCCAGCCGAAGCGGAACCCGAGCCGTATCGAGCGGGGGATGGAGTTGTGCACGGGCGAGCAGGTCAGTTGCAGCACCCGGGCGTCGGGTGCGCCGTCCGGCCACTTGGGCTCGGCGATGTACGCATGGTGCACGTCTCCCGACAGCACGCACACCGTCGCCGGAGCGTCGGGACCGCTGCCCGCCTCCGCGATCAGCCGCGCCAGCTTCTCGAACGAGTCGGGGAAGGCGGCCCAGTGCTCGAGATCCGCCCGTCTGCGCAGGTCCTCGCCGAACCGTGCCCATCGCTCGCCCCGCTCGCCCCGGCACAGCGCGGCGTTCCAGCTCTCCGCGTCATGGATCAGCGGCGGCAGCAGCCAGGGCAGGGAGGTGCCGATCAGGAGATGGTCGTACGTCCCCCGCCCGGCCAGCGCCTGCTCGCGGACCCAGCGGGCCTCGTCCGCGTCCAGCATCGCCCGGTTCTTCTCCTCCAGGACGCGGGCGGCGCGGGTGTCGACCATCAGCAGCCGGGTCCGGCCGAAGTCGCGGCGGTAGCTCCAGCGCACAGAGGCCGGATGGGCGTCCGCCTCGGCGGCGAAGTTCTTGAGGCGGTCGGTTCCGTCGGGGGAGGCCCGCACGGCGGCGTACAGCTCGTCGGACTCCAGCTCCTCCGGCGAGAGATTGCCCAGGTGCTGATAGACCCAGTACGACATCAGGCCGCTGAGGATCCGCTCCTGCCACCACGGTGTCTCGCGCATCTCGGCCAGCCAGGATGCGCTGGTGTTCCAGTCGTCGATCACATCGTGATCGTCGAAGATCATGCAGCTGGGGACCGTGGAGAGCAGCCAGCGCACCTCGGGGTCGCTCCACGACTCGTCGTAGAGCCGGGTGTACTCCTCATAGTCCGCGACTTCCGCGCCGGGCGGCTCGGAGAGATCCCGCCGGGCCGCGAGCCAGGTTCTGGTCTCCTCGGACGTCTCGTCCGCGTACACCTGGTCGCCCAGCAGGAGCAGCACATCGGGGCGTACGGCCGTGGGATCGGCCGCCAGCTTGACGGCGAGGGTGTCGAGGGCGTCCGGCCCGACAGGGTCGTGCCCGTCGGCGGGCGCGGCCGACCAGCGGCAGGAGCCGAAGGAGACGGTGACGCCGTCGGAGGGGACATCCGGCGTACGGATCGTGCTGTCCGGGAAGAGGGAGCCTTCGAGCGGCCAGACCTTGCGGCCGTCCAGCAGCACTTCGTACGCCGTTGTCGTGCCGGGCGTCAGACCGGTCACCGGTACCAGCGCGTAGTGGTGGCCGGCGATCTGGAACGTGCGCGAGGTGCCCTGTGCGCCGTCGGCGCACCGGACCTCGGCCGTGCAGGGCCGGTCGGCCTCCACCCAGATGGTCGCGCTCCCGCCGGCCTCCCAGTCGACGTACCGCAGCAGTGGTCCCAGGCGCAGTCCCGCCATGTGTGCCCTCCTCCGTCGCCCCGTACGGTACGGAACGACGGGGGAGGGCGGCCAGCCTACGGGCCGGATCGCAGCCGGAACGTGAGCCCCTGGTCGAATCGCCTGGTCAGCAGCCGTTCAGGATGCCCTGGAGCGCGCTCTTCTCGGCCGAGTCCACCTTCAGGTCGTAGTAGTGCTTCACGTCCACCCACATCCGGGCGTACATGCAGCGGTACGAGGTGCGCGACGGCAGCCACTCCGCCGGGTCCTGGTCGCCCTTGGCCTGGTTGACGTTGTCGGTGACGGCGATCAGCTGCGGGCGGGTGAGGTCGTTGGCGAAGGCCTGGCGCTGGGCGGTGGTCCAGCTGCTCGCGCCGGACTTCCAGGCCTCGGAGAGCGGCACCATGTGGTCGATGTCCACGTCGGCGGCGGCGGTCCAGGTGGCACCGTCGTACTCGGAGAACCAACTGCCGCTGGTCGCCGCACAGCTGGAGTCCTGGACGACGTTCGTACCGTCGCGCTTGAGGACGACCTCACGGGTGTTGCACGCGCCCGACTGGGTGATCCAGTGCGGGAACTTGTCGCGGCTGTAGCCGGTGGAGGAGCCCTCGGCCGCCACGGTCAGCTGGCCGAGGTAGGTGCGGGCGGTGGCGGCGCTGACGGGGGTGGGCGGGGAGGCCTGGGCGGCGGGGGCGGTGGCCAGCAGGCCGGTGGTGGCGAGAGCGGCGGTGGCGGTGAGCACGGCTATTCGACGGGTTTGACGCGCGTAGACACCAGACATGCGAACTCCTTGGATGTGGGGGGAGCTTGGCCGTTCGGGCGAGGCCATGTTTGCGGCGCCAGGTTTCCGTGGGGTGGGCGCCAGGTAACAGAGTGGCGACATGGGCACGACAGATCAAGGGTTCTGACGCCCCGACAGATAACGGTCTGCGGCGTACGGTTGTCGAGTGCTGCTGACGGTCAATGTCACTTTCGGGGTCGTACTGGCCGTCCTGCTGGTTGTCGCGGCGACGGTGGCCGCCGTCGCTCACCTCGGGCGGGCCCGAGAGATCGCCGTCGCGGGCGTACGGGCGGCGGTCCAACTCGCGGCCGTCTCCCTGGCGATCGGATGGGTGGTCCGTTCCGTACCGCTGCTGCTCGCCTTTCTGCTGCTGATGTACGCCGTCGCCGTACGGACGGCGGGCCGGCGCATCACCGGGAACCGGACCTGGTGGTGGGCCTGGCTGCCGATCGCCGCGGGCGTCGTGCCCGTCGTCGCCGCGCTGCTGCTCACGGGCCTGGTGCCGCTCAAGGGCATCGCGCTGATCCCGGTGGCGGGCATCCTCATCGGGGGCGCGCTCACCGTGACCGTGCTCGCCGGGCGCCGGGCACTGGACGAGCTGGCACTGCGGCGGGGCGAGGTGGAGGCGGGGATGGCGCTCGGGCTGCTCGACCGCGACGCCCGGCTCGAGGTGGCGCGCAGTCCGGCGTCCGACGCGCTGCTGCCAGGTCTCGACCAGACCAGGACCGTGGGGCTCGTCACACTGCCGGGCGCGTTCGTCGGCATGCTGCTGGGCGGGGCGGCACCGGTGCTGGCGGGGGCCGTGCAGCTGTTTGTGCTGGTCGCGCTGATGGCGGTGCAGGCGGTGGCCGTGTCGGTCGTGCTGGAACTGGTGGCGCGGGGACGGCTGTACCGGGATCCGGCGTGACGGCCGTCTCGCGTACCCTGGACGGAGCAGAAGGGGAGTAGCTCTTCGCCGGAACGTCGACATACTGCTGGGCCTCGTGCCCGGCCGGCGCCCGGAGGCGGCCTCGTCGAGGCCCGCCAGCGAGACCTTCGGCCGCAGTGCCCATGTATGCATTCATGGCGCTGCCGTGCCGAAGCGACCCCTGAAACGCTCAGGACTCTCGGCAGGGCCGCGCCCCGACCGATTGAGGACTCCCATCCATGATCAGCTTTACCGTCATGGCGATCACCTTCGGCGTCGTCTTCCTCGCCGAACTCCCCGACAAGACCGCGCTCGCCGGTCTGATGCTCGGCACCCGCTACCGCGCCTCGTACGTCTTCGTGGGCGTCGCGGCCGCCTTCGCCGTCCATGTCGTGCTTGCCGTCGCGGCCGGCAGCGTACTGACTCTGCTGCCGCACCGGCTGGTGCAGGCGGTGGTCGGGCTCCTCTTCCTGGCGGGCGCGCTGATGCTGCTCATGAAGAAGGACGACGGGGACGAGGAGAACATCAAGGCCCCGGCGGACCAGTCCTTCTGGAAGGTCTCGGGGGCGGGCTTCATGCTCATCCTGGTCGCGGAGTTCGGCGATCTGACCCAGGTCATGACGGCCAACCTCGCCGCCCGCTACGACAGCCCGCTGTCGGTGGGCGTCGGCGCGGTGCTGGCGCTGTGGGCGGTCGCGGGCATGGGCATCCTGGGCGGCCGGACGCTGATGAAGTACGTACCGCTGCGGCTGATCACAAAGGTCGCGGCCTGTCTGATGCTGGCGCTGGCCGGCTTCAGCCTCTTCGAGGCGATCGCTCCCTGACGCGCGACTTTCCGTTACGAGGTGTGCGGTGCCGGTCGGCTGGTCAGGCCACCGGGGGTGCTGCCACCCGCAGTTCGATGGTGCCGTCCGGGCCCTCGGTCACCGTCAGGTGTGTGAGGTCGGGGACATGGGCGTCCGGGGCGAGGGCCGCCGCGCGGGGTCCTACGCCCACCACGCGCATACCCGCCGCGCGGGCCGCCTCGATGCCTGCCTCGGAGTCCTCGAAGGCGATGCAGTCCGCCGGGTCGAAGCCCAGCTCGGCCGCGCCCTTGAGAAACCCCTCCGGGTCCGGCTTGCTCGCGCCGACCCGCTCCGCGGTGACGCGGATCTGCGGCATGGGCAGACCGGCGGCGGTCATCCGGGCCTGGGCGAGCGCCTCGTCCGCCGAGGTCACCAGGGCGTGCGGCAGTCGGGCGATGTCGGCCATGAAGGCGGCGGCGCCCGCGACGGGGACGACGCCGTCGATGTCCGCGGTCTCCTGGGCGAGCATCAGGCGGTTGTCGGCATAGTTCTGCTCCATGGGGCGGTCCGGGAGGAGGACCGCCATGGTGGCGTAGCCCTGGCGGCCGTGGACGACCTTGAGCGCCTCGTCCGGGTCCAGGCCGTGCTCGGTCGCCCAGAGCCGCCAGCAGCGCTCGACCACGGCGTCCGAGTTGACGAGGGTGCCGTCCATGTCCAGCAGGAGGGCGCGTGCGGTCAGATCGGACGGGGTGGCTGCCGGCATCGGCGTACTCCAGGGCGCGGGAGAAGAGAAACAAGCGGCTCCGCCCGCCGGTCAGGGAATACGGGCGGAACCACTTTGTTCCTACACGATACAAAACGAGGGCGGGTAACGCCACCCGGTTTCGCGTCCGTCCCGCATCGTCCCCCCGGTCCAGGGCGGTCCGCCGCCAACTCCGTGTGCGCCACGGCCCGTCAGGGTTCCCGGGTCTCCGCCTCCAGCGCGCGGCGCGTCTTCGGGCCGTACACCCCCTCGGGATCGCCCTTGACGTGCCGGTCCTGCTGGAAGGTCCGCACCGCGTCCTCGACGCTCTGGCTGTACGTCCCGTCCATCGGGCCCGCGTACAGCGACATCTCGGCCAGCCGCTGCTGAAGCTCCGTGACCTGAGGTCCGCTGTCCCCGCTCCGCAGCGTGCCCGATGTCCGCCAGCCCCCCGCCTGGGGCGCCGAGCCGGTGGCCGACGCTGTTGAGGGCGGCGCCGCCGGGGCCGCGGGGCCGGACGAGTCGGCGGACGCACGCGGCGCGGACTGCGCCGCGAAGGCGGTAACGGACGGTGAGGCCGACGCCGAGCCCGACACGGGTGCGGACACGGGTGCGGACCGGCTCGGCGACGAAGAGGGCCCGTCCGGCAGGACGTTCAGGCTCGGCGAGCCCGTCTTCCTGTCCGGCAGCGCCTTCTCGCGCTCGTCGCCCCCGGAGAACAACCCTCCGGCGACCGCGGCGGTCCCGGCCACCGCGACCGCCGCCACGACCACCATGAGCCCCGTGTGCTGCCGCCGTGGGCGGCGGTGCCGAGCCGGGGTGAGGTCCACAGGATCAAGCGCGTACGGCTCGTCACGCGGCGCCGGATCCACCACGTGCGGCAGCATCAGGGGGATCGTCCCGGGGCCGGGCTCCTCTCCGCCCCCGCCCTCGTCCACGCTCCGCAATGTCACATAGGGCCGTATCCGCAGCGGATCGAAATGCCCTGCCGACGCAAGGTCCGGCTGCCACTCCGCCCCCGGCGCGCCCGCGGCACGCTCCGTGCAGTCGCAGCCCGGCCCGGCTCTGCCGTCGATACCCCACGGCCCGCCGCATTCAGGACACAGGTGTCCGGTCATTGCAGGTTCCCTCCCCATTAGCTGCCAGCGATTATGCAGGCGCCCACTGCGACGGCCCAACGGCCGCGGGCGCCGCTCGGCAGGCCATATCCGGGCAGACCGACCAGGATGGAGAATGCCCGAGAAAGGACGGGGGGCGGGTGGTGAAGCGGAACCGAGGAGATCCCCATGTCTCAGGAAGTGCGCACCCCGGCCGTGAGTCCGGCCCCAGGTGAGGGCCAGAAACGGCAGACCGTCATGGTCGCCATCGGCGCACTGCTGCTGGGCCTGCTGCTCGCCGCCCTCGACCAGACCATCGTCTCCACCGCACTGCCGACCATCGTCAGCGACCTCGGCGGCCTGGAGCACATTTCGTGGGTGGTCACCGCGTACCTGCTGGCCGCGACCGCCGCCACCCCGCTGTGGGGCAAGCTCGGCGACCAGTACGGCCGAAAGAAGCTGTTTCAGACCGCCATCGTCATCTTCCTCGTCGGCTCCGCGCTCTGCGGCATCGCCCAGAACCTGCCTCAGCTCATCGGCTTCCGCGCGCTCCAGGGACTCGGCGGCGGCGGCTTGATCGTGCTGTCGATGGCGATCGTCGGCGATATCGTCTCGCCGCGCGAACGCGGCAAGTACCAGGGCCTGTTCGGCGCGGTCTTCGGCGCCTCCAGCGTCCTCGGCCCACTGCTCGGCGGCTTCTTCACCCAACACCTCAGCTGGCGCTGGGTCTTCTACATCAACCTGCCGGTCGGCATCGTCGCGCTGCTCGTCATCGCCGCCGTACTGCACATCCCCGTACGCCGGACCAGGCACACCATCGACTACCTCGGCACCTTCCTCATCGCCTCCGTCGCCACCTGCCTGATCCTCGTCGCCTCCCTCGGCGGCACCACCTGGGCGTGGGGCTCGGCGCAGATCATCGCCCTCGCCGTCCTCGGAGCCGTACTCCTCGTCGTATTCGTGTACGTCGAGCGGGGCGCCGCCGAACCCGTACTGCCGCTCAAACTCTTCCGTATCCGCACCTTCACGCTCGTCGCCGTCATCAGTTTCATCGTCGGCTTCGCGATGTTCGGCGCGTTGACCTATCTGCCGACGTTCCTGCAGGTCGTCCACGGCATCACGCCGACCATGTCCGGTGTGCACATGCTGCCGATGGTGCTCGGCATGCTGCTCACCTCCACGGGCTCCGGCCAGATCGTCAGCCGCACCGGCCGCTGGAAGGTCTTCCCGATCGCCGGCACCGGCATCACCGCCGTCGGCCTCGTACTGCTCCACCAGCTCGACGAGACCAGCTCCACCTGGCAGATGAGCGCGTGCCTCTTCGTCTTCGGTGCCGGTCTCGGCCTGGTCATGCAGGTGCTCGTGCTGGTCGTCCAGAACGCCGTCAGTTACGGGGACCTGGGCGTCGCCACCTCCGGCGCGACCTTCTTCCGCTCCATCGGAGCCGCGTTCGGCGTCGCCATCTTCGGCACGATCTTCACCCACCAGCTCCAGAACAAACTGGCCGACGCGCTCGCCGGACGGCCGGTGCCGTCCGGCACCGGTGCCGGGCAACTGGCCGACGACCCGCGCGCCATCGCCGAACTGCCGCCCGCACTGCGCCCGTCGGTACTCCATGCGTACTCGTCAGCCATCACCGATGTCTTCCTGTACGCCGTGCCCGTCGTGCTTCTCGCCTTCCTCGTCGCCTGGTTCCTCAAGGAGGACAAGCTGCGCGGCTCGGTCACCGCGCCCGATCCCAGCCAGACGCTCGCCTCCAACCCGGTCGAGCGTTCCTCGCACGAGGAGTGTGCCCGGGCCCTGTCGTTGCTGGGCTCGCGCGAGGGCCGGCGTCAGATCTACGAGAAGATCAGCGCCAAGGCGGGGTACGACCTGCTGCCCGAGGCCAGTTGGCTGCTGCTGAGGATCAGGCGCCACGGCACGGTGGAGCCGGGGCTGCTCGCCGACGCCACGCCCGTACCACTGCACGTCATCACCGACGCGGCCCGGCAGGTGGAGGAGCGGGGGCTCGCCCGCCGCTTCGGGTTGCAGCTGATCCTCACCGACCGGGGCCTGGAAGCGGCCATGCGGCTCGCGAAGGCGCGCGAGGAGTCCCTCTCGGAGCTGCTCGGCGACTGGTGGGGACCGGAGCGGCCGACCGATCTGGTGCAGCTGGTGGAGGAGTTGAACGCGGAGCTGTGCGGGTCGGACGCGGAGCGGCCGTACAGTCCGCCGCCGAAGCGGGACCACGCGGCCTGAGCTCCGGGCGGCTCAGGTCTCACGGCGGCTCGGAGTTCCGGGGCTCCTGGTCGCCTCAGAGCTCCTTGCCGTACCAGATGTCCATGTACGGACCCGAGCAGTACGCCGGGATCTCGGCGTAGCCGTTCCGGACGTAGAGCTTCCGCGCCTCGATCAGATCGAGCCTGGTATTGAGGACCATCCGCCGGGCCCCCAGCTTGCGCGCCTCGTTCTCCAGGGTCTCCAGCAGGATTCCGGCGCCTCTTCTGCCGCGGAAGGGACGGCGCAGATAGACGCGGGTGAGCTCGGCGCGCTCGGCGTCCAGCATCAGCACTCCGCCGCAGGCCGCGGCCTTGGCGCCGTACCGGCCGACGACGAACTGGCCGGTGGGCGGCATGAGTTGTTCGGCGCCGTCGCCGCTGAGCCCCTGGTCGATCTCCTCGGCAGTCGCGGGGCGCTGCCAGTAGCGGCTCGCGACCTCGTCGTAATACTCGCGCCGCAGGGCGCTCGCGTCGGAGGAGTCGAATGCTTCGGTGGCCAGGGTCCAGGTGGTCATGACGATCTCTGTACCGGAGGGGCGGGCCGTTTGGCCAACGAATTCCGGGCAACTCGCCTTCAGGAGGGCCCCTCAACCGAGTTCAACCGGGTTCAACCGAGTCGAATACACCGAGTCGTGAACAGGGAAGGCAGCCATGTCCACAGTCCTGATCGTCGTCGCTCTGGTAGCGGTGTTCGCGATCGTCGTCGCCGCGGTGCTCTACGCGGGACCGGGCAGGGGAGGCGGCCGGCGGGGGCTGAAGCGGCGGTTCGGCCCCGAGTACGACCTGGCCCTCACCCGCCACGACGGCGACACCAAGGCCGCGGCACGTGAACTGAACGAGCGCGTCAAGCGCCACGGCGATCTGAGGCCGCAGCCGCTGGCGAACGAGACACGTGAGCTGTACCTCGCCCAGTGGGCCGGTCTCCAGGAGCGCTTCGTCGACTCACCGGTCAAGGCGGTCGCCGAGGCGGACCAGCTGCTGGCGCGGCTGGCGGCGGAGCGGGGCTTCCCCGAGGCCGCACAGTACGAGGAGCAGCTCGCCGCGCTCTCCGTGCATCACGCGGAACACGTGGGCGGCTACCGCCGGGTGCACCGCGCGACGCGCGGACAGTCGAGCACGGAGGAGCTGCGTGAGGCGATGGTCGAGAGCCGTGCGCTCTTCGAGGCCCTGGTCCACGCCCGTCCCGAGGACCCCCTCGCGCACCGTGCCGGTGCGGTGGTGCGTGGCGGGCGCGGGCATCTGCTGAAGCCGAAGGGGAGTGGCGCGTGATGACGTACGAAGCGGAGCGGGCCAAGACGCCCGAGCGGGCCGAACATCCCGAGCGTTCCCAGGGCCTTGAGGGCCTTGAGGGCTTTGAGCGACCTGAGCACCTCGAGGACGTCGAAGGCCTCGAAGGCCTCGAAGGCCTCGAGAACACCGAAGACCGCGAGCCTCGCGGCCGTACCCCGTCGCGGCAGCTGATCCCGCAGGACGAGCGCGACAAGCTGACGCTGCGGCTGCAGCAGTCCCTCGGCGGCTTCGTCGACGGGCCGCGGCACGCGGTCGAGGAAGCGGCCGCGGTACTGGAGGACACCGCCGACCGCATCACGATCGCCCTCACCGAACGGCGTCAAGCGCTCCGTGCCGACTGGGACGGCGGGAACGAGCGCCGCCCGGCGGAGGCGGACACAGAGGAGCTGCGGGTCGCCCTGCGCGCGTACCGCGAGGTGACGGAGCGGCTGCTGCGGATCTAGATCGTGACCGGAGGCCCGGGTGTTGGGCCTGGGGGTTGGGTCCGAATACGGGGCCTGGGCTCAGGCCTTCGGGGAGGCCTGCTGCACCACCTCAAAGGACCACAGTGTTGAGCCACTTGCGGCAGGCTTCGGTCGATCGCCGCCGCCCTGGTGGGCTTCCTTCATCGGGCCCGCCATCCACGCTTGGAACGACTCTTCGTCGCGCCAACGTGTGTACACCAGGTAGCTGTCAGTGCCTTCGACAGGGCGGAGAAGTTCGAACCACTCGAACCCGTCGGAGTTCTCGACCGCGTGCGCGCGGGAGGCGAACCGCTTCTCCAAGGTCTCCCGCTGCTCGGCGGGGACCGTCAGTACGTTGATCTTGACTACGCTCATGGCACCATCCTGCCGCACGGTCCGTCAGGAGTGCGTGAGCGCTTGGTGGTACATCAACGAACCTGTTGCGGGCGCAGCAGCTCGAACCACTCGAAGCCGTCGGAGTTCTCCACCGAGCCCGCGCGGGCCGCGAAGCGCTTCTCCAGCACCTCGCGCTGTTCCTCAGGGACGGTCAGCACATTGAGGCCCTGGATGCCCAGCTCATTGGGGGCGCCCAGAAGGGCGCTGAGGAAGCCGTGTACAGCGGCGTGGACCCTAAGAGGAACCCTGGAGCATCCGACCCAAGCGTCGGGCCCCAGCCATACCCACACATCGACAGGCAGCGACAACCATCGCCCAACGAATCAGCCCAGCTCAGCCGACCCCAACCGAAACAGCGAGGCTGGAGCGCACGTTTCAGTGCATTTGATCGTTGACCCGGGTGTGCCGCTGAGAACGGTCCAAGAGGCAGGCTCTAGCCCCGGCTGTGCAAAGCCTGCGAGAGCGCGCTCATGCTGATGTCGACGATCGTGCGGAGCTGCTTCTGGCTCGCCCCGGCCCTGCTCATCACGGCAAGCGACTGGTTGACCGCCGTGATGTGAGTGGCGTAGTTCTCGGCGTTGCCCTCGGCCAACTCCGCGGTGTTCAAGGCGGTCCGCAGCCGCGCACGCTGAAGCCCCACAGCTTTGATCGCACGCGTGGCGATAGCGGGGCTGAGTACTGGTGTCGCCATCGCGGTCTGAGCGACCAGACATCCGTCCGGCACGTCGGGGTCGGCGATGCGGTGGAGCGTGACCTCGAAAAACGCCTGTATCGCCCGCAGCGGTTCCCCGGACGCACCGGAGGAAAGCGCCTGGTCGTACCTGTCTCCATACCGGACGGCGTAGCGGTCCAGGCAGCGCAGGTAGAGCGAGTCTTTGTCGCCGAACGAGGAGTAGATGGAACTTCGGTTCAATCCGGTCGCCCTGGAGAGGTCGTCGAGCGAGGTGTCGGCGTACCCGGCCCGCCAGAACTGGACCATCGCCGCGTCGAGCACGATGTCCAGGTCGAACTGCTTCTTCCCGGCCATCCCGCATGCACCCCGTTCTTGAGCCAGTCCATCGTGGCCTTGCCCATCCTATCTTGAACTGAACAGTCCAATATGTGTTAAACATGAGGCGTGACCGACGCCGCCCCAAACCAGAGCCACGTCCCCGGGCTGCCGCTGCGCGACCTCGCAGGCTTCACCCACCGCTGGGTCGACGCGGAAGGAATCCGGCTTCACGCCGTAGAAGGCGGTCGGTCGAGCGGCCCCACCGTCGTGCTGCTCGCCGGATTCCCGCAGACCTGGTGGGCTTGGCACAAGGCGATGCCGCGCCTTGCCGAGCGCTTCCACGTGATCGCGATCGACCTGCCGGGACAGGGCCACTCCGATCGTCCCCAAGGAAGCTACGACACTCACACCGTCGCTTCGCGCGTCCAGGCCGCGCTGACCGCGCTCAACGTGCCGAAGTACTGGCTCGTCGCCCACGACATCGGGGCCTGCGTCGCCTTCTCGCTCGCCCTGAGGTACCAAGACCGCCTGCACGGCGTCGCCCTGCTCGACGCCGGCATTCCCGGAATCACCCTCCCTGACGCCATCCCAACGGATCCCGAACGGGCCTGGAAGACCTTTCACTTGGCATTCCACCTGGTGCCCGAACTGCCCGAGACGCTGATCACCGGCCGCGAGCGTGACTACGTGGGCTGGTTCTTGAGGGTCAAGACACTGTCCCCGAACACGTTCGACAGCGCCGATGTCGACCACTACGCCGCCGCCATCGCAGCCGAGGGAGGGCTCCGAGCGTCTCTCGCCTACTTCCGCGACGCCGCGGAATCAGCGCGCAAAAACCAGGACACTCTCGCACGAGGGCACTTGACCATCCCGGTCCTGGGAATCTCCAGCTCCCACGGCTCGATCCCCGACATGGCCGCCTCCATCAGCCCCTGGGCAGAGAACGTGACCGGCGTCGTCATCCCGGAAGCCGGGCACTTCATTCCCGACGAGCAGCCCGACGCAACTGTGGACGCGTTGACCGCGTTCATCGATCACGCGCGTGTCGGGTAGAGCGTGTCAGGGCGTTCGCCAACACCAGATCCTCCGCACCCTCGCCGAACTGGCAGCAACGCCGTTCGGTCAGCCAGTGGTACATCAACGAACCTGTTGCGGGCGCAGCAGCTCGAAGCACTCGAAGCCGTCGGAGTTCTCCACCGAGCCCGCGCGGGCCGCGAAGCCCTTCTCCAGCACCTCGCGCTGTTCCTCAGGGACAGTCAGCACATTGATCTTCACGATGCTCATGCGGCCATCTTGCCGGACGGCCGCCGCTCACCGGCATGACGCACGGAACGGGCCGCGGCTGCCGCAACCGCCCGCCCCGCACGCATCGCCCCTCCTCAGGCCACCACGCGCGCCAGCAGGAACCCGTCGTACCCCTTCGTGCCCACCGTCTGTACCGCCGTCGCGCTCAGCCGCGGCTCCCGCGCCACCAGTTCGTACATCTCCCGCGTGCCCACGATCGCCGGGCTCGTGTTGTCCGCGTCCACCACCGCGCCGCCCCGCACCGCGTTGTCCACGATGATCACGCTGCCCGGGCGGGTCAGCTTCAGCGCCCACTCCACGTAGCGCGGGTTGTTCTCCTTGTCCGCGTCGATGAAGACCAGGTCGAACGGGCCCGCGCCCGGTTCCGTCGCCAGCTTCGGCAGCGTCTCCAGCGCCGCGCCCGTCCTGACCTCCGCGATCTTGTCGAGGCCGGCGTGGGCGAGATTCGCCCGGGCCACCTCCGCGTGCGCGGGGCTGTACTCCAGCGAGATCAGCCTGCCTTCCGCGGGCAGCGCCCTGGCCAGCCAGATCGTGCTGTAGCCGCCCAGCGTGCCGATCTCGAGCACCGTGCGCGCGCCCTGCATCTGGGCCAGCAGATGCAGCAGCTTGCCCTGGTTCGGGGCAACGGCGATCGCGGGCAGGCCGGCTGCCTCGCTCGCCGCCAGGGCGGCGGTCAGGGCTTCGTCGGCCGGGACGAGGCGGTCGGTGATGTAGTGGTCCACGGCGGACCACCGGTCCTGGTTCTCCTGAGTCATACGACCCAACCTATTTCAGGCGATCGGTGGCGGCACTTGGATCGCCGGAGGTGGTACGACCGGACTGCGCCGCCGTGCCCGTACGCGCAGCAGCACCACTGCCACGAGAACCGCCAGGGCCCCGCCGACCGTCAGCAGCCACGCCGGGACACCGGCCACCGTCAACAGCTGGTTCTCGTACACCACCCGCCGGAAGGGGGTGTCCTTGTCCGTGGCGCGCAGTTCATGGTCGCCGTCGATCCGCTTGGGCTCCGGAAACTCCTGGTCCAGCGCCGTCAGGAAGGTCTCGCCGCCGCCCGTGAACCCGGAAAGCGCCGCGTTCGGCTCCACCTTCCCCGCGTACGTCACCTCCGGCGCGTCCCCACCGATCGAGCCGCGCGGCTCCATCCGGTGCGGCGCCAGCACGAACAGCCCCAGTGACTGCGCGGTCTTGGCCAGCCGCGACAGCCGCATCGGGTAGATGAGCCTGTCGCTGGCGAAGCGCAGCCGCAGCGGGTCGAGCGTGCCGCGCAGCACGGAGCCCGCCGTCTCGGGGGCCAGGCGCACCGCCACGTACTCCCACTTCTGCTCGACGTACGGCTTCAACTCGCCCGCGAGACCGTCCGGCAGCTCGAAGCCGTTCCGCTCCAGCCAGCCGCGCAGCGCGCCGGGATCGGTCGCCGTCAGCCGTGCGACATCGAAGTCGCCGAGGCGTTCGCGGCCGACCACACCCACCGCCGGCGCACCGGCCGCGGGGGCCGGTGCGCCCGCGGAGTCGCCGGACGTGGTCAAGAAGGGCCAGTCGCCGCCGCGTGGCCAGAAGTAGTGCCGCGTCCGGTGCTCCGGCGCGATGATCGTCTCGAGCTCGCCGAAGAGCGCGTTGTCGCCGAGCTCGACCGTGGCACGGCTCGGCACCGGCATGATCCAGGCAGCCTTGGGAGCGTCCCCGTCGACCGTGAAGCGCATCAGGATCTGCTCCGTACGGCCGTCCCAACCGACCACCGACGTCTCCCGGTTGACGTACATATGGGACTGCTTGTCCGGCACCATCGCGCCGCATCCGCAGGCGTACGCCGGGCTGACCAGCGATCCGAGCTGCAACGCAAACAACGTGAGCACCACCAGCAGCAATCGCTGCCTCCGTGGCCCGCGCACCGGTGTCCTGTCTTGTATGTTCCCCCGCATGCCTCCTGTGACGGCGCCGCGGACCTCGCGGTTCCGCTGTCGTCGAACAAGATGGTCGAACGAGATATTCGGTCAAAACAGGGTGACAGTCAGGCGAAGAGGGGGTTGCCTGAGTCTCCTTCGTGGGGCAGTGCGAGGCTCTATGAACCGGGAGCAGCCCGGGACATGCAGCACCGGCGCACAGAACGTGAACCAGAAAAACACAACGTGGGGAGGCGCGGCGCGACGTGGCGAACGCGGAGCACAGCGTGCACGGAAGTGCGACGACGGATACGAGGATGGGCGCGGCCAGGGCCGCCCTGTGGCTCGTAGCGGCCGTCCTCGCGGTACGGCAGACAGCGGCAGTGCTCCGGCAGCCGCCCGGTGAGCGCCTCACCGACCTGGAGACCTGGATCGGCGAGAACGGCGTCCTGCATATGAAGGGCTCGCTGTACGACGCCGACAAGTTCACCGGTACGCCGTTCGCCGGACTCGTGCTGAAGCCACTGACCCGGGCCGCCGAGCAGGCGCTCGGCATCGCCTGGACCTTCGGCACACTGCTGCTCGTCGTCGTGCTCGGCCTGGTGGTCGCCCGCGCCCTGCCGGGACCCGTTTCGCGCCGCAGCGGCCTGCTCGCCGCGCCCATCGCCATCAGCCTGCTGATGCTCTCGCTGCCCGTGCGCAACAGCTTCTACCTGGGGCAGACCAGCATCATCCCGGTCCTGCTGGTGCTGCTGGGCTGCTTCGCGGCGCGCGGCGAGAGACCGTCCGGCGTGCTGATCGGCTTCGGCGCCGCCCTCCAGCCGACCGTGCTCCTCTTCGCTCCGCTGCTCTGGTTCACCGGCCGCAGACGCGCCGCCGTCACCTCGGCGGGCACCTTCGCCGCCTCCTCGGCGCTCGCCTGGGCCGCGCTGCCCAGCGACTCCTGGACGTACTGGGTGCACCATGTCGCGGGCGCCGGGCTCGGCGCCCGCCCGGACAGCCTGGCCAACCAGTCACTGCACGGCGCGCTGCTCCGCCTCGGCCTGGAGGGCCCGCTCGAGATCGCGCTCTATGTCGCGCTCGCCGCCGCGGTCTGCTTCTTCGGCCTGCGCCGTGCCGTCCGCTACGCCCAGGACGGGCAGCTGCTCCTCGCCGTCGCCCTGACCGGCTGTGTGGCCGTCGCCGTCTCGCCCACCGCCTGGCAGCACCAGTTGTTGTGGGTGCTCCTCGCGGTCGTCGGCCGGGTCGGCAAGCGCGCCTCGGACCGCATGCTGTGGCCCGTCCTGGTGATCCTCGCGATCACGCTGCCGGGGAACATGCTGCTGCCCAACATGGCGGTGCTGTACCCCGTACGCGAAAACGTCCTGCTGGTCGCCGCGCTGGCGGCGGCGGTTGCGGTGCCGTTCCTGCCGCGTAACTCGCCGTACTTCCGGCGGCCGGTGCCGACCGAGTACGCCCTGCCGCTCCCGGCCCGCTGGAGCGGGGTGCCGCTGCTGCCGTTCTGGCGGCGCGTGCTCAGCCGCCCGAACCTGCTGCTCGAACTGCTGGTGATCCGAGTCGGCTACTCCGTCTACTCGCAGATCCGCGCCGCCGCGACCGGCGGCGTGACCGCGGCCGAGGAGCACGGCCGGCAGGTCATCTCCGCCGAGCAGGCGCTCGGCATCGACGTCGAGCACTGGATCAACCACGCGGTGGTGAAGGCCGAGTGGGCCGAGGCCTTCTTCAACTTCTACTACTCGTCCTTCCACTTCGTGGTGCCGCTGACGATCCTCGGTGTGCTGTACGTCCGTCGCCCCGCCGACTACCGCTGGGCGCGCTCGTCGCTCGCCTTCGCGACGCTGCTGGCGCTGCTCGGGTTCTGGCTGTATCCGCTGGCCCCGCCGCGCCTGATGCCGGGCATGGACTTCATCGACACGGTGCACGGCCCGCAGGACCTCGCCAACCCGGACTACGGGGCGATGACGGCGGTCACCAACCAGTACGCGGCGATGCCGTCGCTGCATTTCGGCTGGTCGCTGTGGTGCGGACTGATTGTCCTGGTCCTGGCGCCGAAGCTGTGGATGAAGCTGCTCGGCCTGCTCCACCCGCTCTTCACGGTCTGCGCGATCGTGGCCACGGCCAACCACTGGGTACTGGACGCGGCGGGCGGCGCGGCGGTGGTGGGCGCGGGCTTCGGCCTGACCTACCTGCTGGCGGGCCGACGGCAACTGCGGGTGCCGGCGGGGGCGGTCCCGGCGGCGAGAGTGGACACCCAGGCGGAAGCACCGGTCCCGGCCGCACCGAAGTAGCCGCGCGCCCCAGGGGGTACGGGTCGTCCCCGCACCCCCTGGGATGGATCGTCGCGTTCAGACCAGGATCCGCCTGCGGGCGCTGTTCCGCCACTTGGGCGCCGAAATGCCATCGTTCACGGTACGAGCGTGGCGGCCGTTGACTACTCTCGGCTACGGACCGGACACAACGTGCCCTGCCGTTGGTGGAGTTGAACGAGGGGATGCCCGCCATGAGCCAAGTCAACGTCCTCGACCCGAGTGCGTCGCCGCTCGACTACTACGGCTACGAGCTGCGCCGCTACCGGGAGGCGGCCGGCCTCACGCAGAAGCAGTTGGGCGAGATCATCAACTACACGGGGTCGCTGGTCGGCCAGATCGAGACGGCGCGGAAGTTGCCGACGGCGGAGTTCAGCGAGCGGGTGGATGCGGCGCTGGGGACGGGCGGGATGCTCTCGCGGCTGCTGGGCCTGGTGTTGCGGAGCCAACTCCCGTCCTGGTTCCAGCAGGTGGCGGAGCTTGAGGCGCGGGCGACGGAGGCCTTCACCTTTCACACGCACCTGGTGCACGGGCTGCTTCAGACCGAGGCGTACGCGCGGGCCGTGCTCGGCACTCTGGACCGGACGAAGCTGGACGACCGCACGGCGGTCAGGCTCGCGCGGCAGCGCATCCTGGAGAAGGAGGAGCCGCCGGTGCTGTGGGCGGTCCTCGGGGAGGCGGTGTTGTATCAGGTGATCGGCGGCCCGAAGGTGATGCGGGGGCAGTTGGCCCATCTGCTGTCCTTCGAGAACCACCCGAAGGTGAATATCCAAGTGCTGCCGTACGCGACCGGAGCCCACGCCGGATTGACGGGCCCGTTCGATCTCTTCCGCTTTGCGGGCGATCCGGCCATCGTCTACACCGAGGGCTACGGAGTGGGGCATCCGACTGCCAACCCAGATACGGTCAAGGACTGTTCGCTCCGTTACGATCACCTCCAAGCTGCTGCCCTGTCCATCCAGGACTCGGCAAAGCTGATCCGGCAAGCGATGGAGGAACGCTATGGGGAGCAACCAGGACCTGACCCGCGCCCAGTGGCGTAAGTCCAGTCACAGCAGCGACCAGGGCGGCTCGTGCGTCGAGTGCGCTCCCCTCAACGGCGCCGCCTGGCGTAAGTCGAGCTACAGCGGTGACCAGGGCGGCGACTGCATCGAGTGCGCCGAGGCCCCCCACCTCGTCGCCGTACGCGACTCCAAGGACGTCACCCGCCCCGCGCTCCACCTCTCCCGCCCCGCCTTCGCGACCTTCGTCGCAGCGGCGGCTCGGGACGCTTTCTAGTCATTTCTCCATGGTGATCAAGCCGCGCTCCCTGCCGCAGGTGACCGGTCCCCTTACCGACTCACGCCCGCGCAACAGGGGGAGGCGGGGCGTGGCGTGGGGTGAGCGCCCCGCCTCCCACCGGCCCACAGGTCAACTGGTGCTGACCTGGAGTTCCTTGATGCCGTTCAGCCAGGCCGAACGCAGTCGGCGCGGGTCGCCCACCAGGCGCAGGTCCGGCAGAGCGTCCGCTATCGCGTTGAAGATCAGGTTGATCTCCATCACCGCGAGCGACTTGCCGAGGCAGAAGTGCGGGCCTCCGCCGCCGAAGCCGAGGTGTGGGTTCGGGTCGCGGGTGATGTTGAACTGCTCGGGCTCCTCGAAGACTTCGGGGTCGTTGTTCGCCGATGAGTAGAAGATCCCGACCCGGTCGCCCTTCTTGATCTGCCGGCCGCCCAGCTCCAGGTCCTGCGTGGCGGTGCGCTGGAAGGAGACCACGGGCGTCGCCCAGCGCACGATCTCCTCGGCCGCCGTCTCCGGCCGCTCCCGCTTGTAGAGCTCCCACTGCTCGGGATGCGTGAGAAACGCGTGCATACCGTGGCTGATCGCGTTCCTCGTCGTCTCATTGCCCGCGACCGCCAGCAGGATCACGAAGAAGCCGAACTCGTCGTTGGAGAGGTTGCCTTCGTCCTCCGCGGCGACCAGTTGGGACACGATGTCCTTGGCCGGACACTCCTTGCGGGCCGCGGCCAGATTCATCGAGTAGGAGACGATCTCCATCGCCGCCTCGGCGCCGATCTCCTCGGTGATCGCGTACTCGGGGTCGTCGTACCCCGCCATCTTGTTGGACCAGTCGAAGATCTTGGTGCGGTCCTCCTGCGGTACGCCGATGAGTTCCGCGATGGCCTGGAGCGGCAGTTCCACCGCGATATTGGTGACGAAGTCGAAGCTGCCGTCGTCCTTCGCGCCGGCCGGCGCGGTCTCGACGATCGAGCGGGCGCGGTTGCGCAGGGCCTCCTCCAGGGAGCGGATCGCCCGCGGGGTGAAGCCGCGCTGGACGATCTGGCGGACGCGGGTGTGCTCCGGCGGGTCCATGTTGAGCATGATCAGTTTCTGGACCTCGATCTGGTCGCGGCTGATCGTCTCGTTGAAGCGGATGACCGCGGTGTTGGTGTTGGAGGAGAAGAGTTCGGGGTGGGTGGAGACATGCTTGACGTCGGCGTGCCGGGTGACGGCCCAGTAGCCCTCGTCCTGGAAGCCGGAGATGCCGGCCGGCTGGGTGCACCACCAGACCGGGGCGGTCTGCCGCATCCGGGCGAACTCCGGGTGCGGGACGCGGGCTTGGAGGAGATCGGGATCGGTGAAGTCGAACCCTTCGGGCAGATGGGGGCAGTCCTTCGGCAGCTTCAAGGTCAACTCCAGGTCTGGCGGTGGTGTCGGTGACGCGGGTGGTCACGGAGGTGGTGACACGGCTTGTCTGACGACCCATCAGAAGTTGACCGAAAGGTAGTAACGAGTTCTACAAGTGGCAAGGGTCGCGGCGGGATCTGTTGCCGGTCGGGGGCGCCAGGGGTGCAGTAGTGCCGTGCAAGACCCTTGCGTACCGGGGGTAGCACTCATAAGACTGAACAGAGAACTAGAACGCGTACTAGTTCGGCTGCTGTGCGCCGGGACGCTCAGCGGCTGTGCGAGGAGAGGACGAGCTCATGGCCGCGGAACCCGTCATCGTCGAAGCCGTACGCACCCCCATCGGCAAGCGCTCAGGCGCGCTTGCCAATCTCCATCCCGCCTATCTGCTGGGCGAGACCTATCGCGAACTTCTCGGCCGCACCGGCATCCACGCCGACTGCGTCGAGCAGGTGGTGGGCGGCACCGTCACCCACGCCGGCGAACAGTCCATGAACCCCGCGCGCAACGCCTGGCTGGCGATGGGGCTTCCGTACGAGACCGCGGCCACGACCGTGGACTGCCAGTGCGGGTCCTCGCAGCAGGCCAGCCATATGGTCGCGAACATGATCTCGGCCGGTGTCATCGACATCGGCATCAGCTGCGGCGTCGAGGCGATGTCACGGGTGCCGCTGGGCAGCGGCTCCAAGCACGGACCGGGCAAGCCGTTCCCCGACGAGTGGAACGTGGATCTGCCCAATCAGTTCGAGGCGGCGGAGCGCATCGCGCGCAACCGCGGGCTGACGCGTGAACGGGTCGACTCCCTGGGGCTGGTGTCGCAGGAGCGGGCCGCCGCGGCATGGGCCGAGGAGCGCTTCAAACGCGAGACGTTCGCCGTGCAGGTGCCCACCACGGAGGAGGAACAGGCCGCGGGGCAGGGCATGTGGCGACTGGTCGACCGCGACGAGGGGCTGCGGGACACCAGCATGGAGGCGCTGGCAAGGCTGAAGCCGGTCATGCCGACGGCCGTGCACACCGCAGGCAACTCCTCGCAGATATCGGACGGTTCGGCCGCGATCATGTGGGCGTCCAAGCGGATGGCGCGTGCTCTGAAGCTGAGGCCGCGGGCCCGGATCGTCGCGCAGTCGCTGGTCGGCGCGGACCCGCACTACCACCTCGACGGGCCGATCGACGCCACGCGTGCCGTGCTCGGCAAGGCCGGGATGTCGCTCAAGGACATCGACCTGGTGGAGATCAACGAGGCGTTCGCGTCGGTGGTGCTGAGCTGGGCGCAGGTCTTCGAGCAGGACCTGGAGAAGGTCAATGTCAACGGTGGCGCGATCGCGCTCGGGCATCCGGTGGGAGCGACCGGGGCGCGGCTGATCACCACGGCCCTGCATGAACTGGAGCGCAGGGACAAGGAGTTCGCACTGATCACCATGTGCGCGGGCGGGGCGCTGGCGACCGGGACCATCATCCAGCGGCTGTAGGGCGTGTTTCGGAGGTGGGTTCCGGAGCGGTCGCGTTCCGGCGGCCGGTTGTCAGACCCCTCCGCTACGTTGCCACCATGACGGAATACGTACTGGTAGCAGGCGCGTGGCTCGGATCGTGGGCGTGGGACGAGGTGGTCCCGGAGCTGCGTGCGGCCGGGCACGGCACCCACCCTTTGACGCTGTCCGGCCTCGCCGACAAGCAGGGCGTGCCGGCCGGGCAGCAGACTCACGTACAGGACATCGTCAGCGAGGTCGAACGCCTCGATCTGCGCGACGTCGTCCTGGTCGGGCACAGCTACTCGGGCATCCCGGTCGGTCAGGCCGCCGAGCGGATCGGCGACCGGCTGGCCCGCGTGGTGTTCGTCGACTCCAACGTTCCGGCCGACGGCGAGTCGTTCGTTTCGGGCTGGCCGTACGGCCGGGCGATGGTGGAGGCATCGATTGCCGACAACGGGGGCTTCTGGGCGCCCTTGACCGCAGCCGACTGCGAAGGCCAGGGTCTCACCGGCGAGCAGATCGCACGGCTCGTGGGCGGCTCGACGCCGCACCCGGGCGCCACGCTGACCGAGCCGGCCGTGCTGGCGCGCCCGCTCGGCGAGCTTCCGGCGACGTACATCAAGTGCCTGCTCGACGGCGCCGAGCCGAACGACGACGTGGTGGAGCTGCTGAAGAGTGAGCACTGGCGGCTGGTCGAGATGGAGACCGGCCACTGGCCGATGTTCTCCCAGCCGCGCGAGCTGGCGCGGATTCTGCTCCGGTCAGGCGCGGAATCCTGAGATCCGCTGCACCCGGCCGCATACGGCACGAGGGCCCCGGTGCTCGACCAGCGAAAGGTCGACCACTTCGGGGCCTTCAGCCTTCAGGAACGCCGCCCAAGATCGTGGGCCGGTTCCCTGCGCTGGAGGAGGCTGCGGGCCGGATCAGTACCAACCCTGGGCCTGCCAGGAGGACCATGCGCCGCACGGGCTGCCGTAGCGGGACTTCATGTAGTCCAGGCCCCACTTGATCTGGGTGGCCGGGTTGGTCTTCCAGTCGGCGCCGGCGGACGCCATCTTGCCGCCGGGCAGCGCCTGGACGAGGCCGTACGCACCGCTGGACGGGTTGGTGGCGTTCACGTTCCAGCCGCTCTCGTGCTCCACGATCTTGCTGAAGCACTGGAACTGCGCGTCGTCCGCGATCATCTGCTGGGCGACCGCCTTCGGGGACCCGGTCTGCGTGGCGGGAGCGGCGGCGGCCGTGGCCGGGTTCATGCCGATCGCCATGCCGGCAGTGCCCAGGACAAGGGCGGAGCCGACGAGAGCGTTCTTCGGGCGGATGGCGATGCGGCTGATGAGCGAGCGGAACACAGAGCGACCTAACTCTCGGGAACAGGGCCGTCGCGGGCATGCCGGAATCTCGTACGTACGAGTGGGGATCCGGCCGCCTGGGAGGCACTGCGGCTCCGGTGAGGAGCACGGGGCGCCTTGCGACTGGATCAGTTGTAGCGGCGAGGTCAGCCCGTCGCAACGACCCTTGTTACTAGCCGAGCTCGCACCGGGGGTGGCACGGCCGAGGGCTTGACCGGAGAGGTTCCTGCAGGTGGCGGCCGCAATCGACGGGTCGCCATGACCACCAAAAAGGTACTATTCAGGCTCGTATCGGACTAAACCCCTGTGGGGCGGCTCACCCCGGAGGGACCCTGTCGGGGGTCTCGAATGTGACCTGCGCCTCGAAGGCGGCACGGCGTGTGGCTCGGCGCAGCGCCTTGAGGACCGTCGAGCCGATGGCGAGGGTCAGTACGACGGTGAGTACCGCCCGTCCGAGGTCCCAGCCGAAAGAGGTCGCCGCGCAGTAGGCGAGGAAGCGGACCAGGTTCTCCTGCACCGGATCGCCGGGGTGGAATGAGATGCCGGAGGAGAGGCCGCCGATGTATGTCCAGCCCTGAAGATTCATGACCGTGCCGTAGGCGAACGCGGCGACGGCCCCGTACACCGCGAGCATCAGCAGCTCGGCGCGGCCACGCAGCCGGTCCGGCCCCGGCAGCAGTCCCGCGCCCATCGTGAACCAGCCCATCGACAGCATCTGGAACGGCATCCACGGGCCGACGCCGCCGGTGAGCAGCGCGGACGCGAACATGGTGACCGAGCCGAGTACAAAGCCGAAGCCCGGTCCGAGCACGCGTCCGCTCAGCACCATCAGGAAGAACATGGGTTCCAGGCCCGCGGTGCCCGCGCCCAGCGGCCGCAGCGCGGCACCGACCGCGGCGAGGACTCCGAGCATCGCCACCGCCTTGGCGTCCATCCCGGTGTCGGAGATCGTCGCGACGACGACGGCCACGAGGAGCGGGAGCAGTGCGGCGAAGAGCCAGGGCGCGTCGGCGGAGTGGGCGAGCCCGGAGTCGGCGTCGGCGAGCAGCGGCCAGCCGAAGGCGATCACCCCGATCGCGCTGATCAGGGCGAGGGCAGCGATGGATCGGGGGCCGAGGCGTACGGCGCGGGCCTGTGTGGCGTGCTTCACAGGGCGTCCCTGACCTGGGCGATGGTCAGCCATTTCTGCGGGGCCAGGATCTTGGAGACCTGGGGCGCGAAGGCGGGCGAGGAGACCACGACCTCGGCGGTCGGGCCGTCCGCGACGACCTCGCCGTCGGCCAGGATCACCACCCGGTGCGCGAGGTCGGCGGCCAGCTCCACGTCGTGGGTGGCCAGGACGATGGCGTGCCCCTCGGCGGCCAGGCCTTTGAGGACGGTGACGAGCCGGGCCTTCGCGGCGTAGTCCAGACCCCGGGTCGGCTCGTCGAGGAGGAGGAGCGGCGGCCGCCCGGTGAGCACGATGGCCAGCGCCAGGGCGAGGCGCTGCCCCTCGGAGAGATCGCGGGGGTGCGTCGTGTCCGGTACGTCGGGCAGCAGCTCGGTCACCAGGGCGCGGCAGGAGCCGGGTGCGGCGCCCGCGTCGGCGTCGGCCGCCGCGCACTCGGCCGCCACCGTGTCCGCGTACAGCAGATCGCGCGGCTCCTGCGGAACGAGGCCGACCTGGCGGACCAGCTCGCGGGGGTGGGTGCGGTGGGGGGTGTGGCTGCCGACGAGGACGGTGCCGGAGGTGGGCTCGACCATGCCGACGAGGGTGGCGAGGAGGGTCGACTTTCCGGCGCCGTTGCGGCCCATGAGGGCGATGGCTTCGCCGGGGGCGACGGTGAGGTCGACGCGGCGGAGGGCCTCTACGCGGTCGCGGCGGACGGTGAGCGCGTGGGCCTCGGCGAGCGGACCGCCCGAGCCGGGGCCCCGCCCCTTCCAGAACCTGGGGCTCCGCCCCAGACCCCGCGCCTCAATCGCCGGCGGGGCTGACGTTGCCCCGGTTACGGGAAGGGGCGGGGTGGGGGAAAAACCCTCCAGGCGCTCCCGCAACGCACCGGCCCGACGCCGCGCGTCCCGTACCGACAACGGCAGCGGGTCCCAGCCCGCCAGGCGGCCCAGCGCCACGACCGGCGGGTGTACGGGCGAGACCGCCATGACTTCCGCCGGCGCCCCGATCACCGGGGACTCCCCGGGCCCGGGCAGCAGGATGACCTGGTCCGCGTACTGCACCACCCGCTCCAGGCGGTGCTCCGCCATCAGAACCGTCGTGCCGAGATCGTGGACCAGTCGCTGCAGGACCGCCAGCACCTCCTCCGCCGCCGCCGGGTCCAGCGCGGACGTCGGCTCGTCGAGCACGAGGACCCTGGGGTGCGGGGTCAGCACCGAGCCGATCGCGACGCGCTGCTGCTGTCCGCCGGAGAGCGTGGCGATCGGGCGGTCGCGCAGCTCCGTCAGCCCGAGGAGATCGAGCGTCTCCTCGACCCGGCGGCGCATCACCTCGGGGGCGAGGCCGAGCGACTCCATGCCGTACGCCAGCTCGTCCTCGACCGTGTCGGTGACGAAGTGGGCGAGCGGGTCCTGGCCCACCGTGCCGACGAGATCGGCGAGTTCGCGCGGCTTGTGGGTACGGGTGTCGCGGCCGTCGACGGTGACGCGGCCGCGCAGGGTGCCGCCGGTGAAGTGCGGGACCAGGCCCGAGACCGCACCCAGCAGTGTCGACTTGCCGACACCGGACGGCCCGACCAGTAGCACCAACTCGCCCTCGGGGACGGTCAGGTCGACACCGCTGATCGCGGGCGCACCGGCATCGCCGTACGTCACCGACACGTCTTCGAAGCGGATCACGGTTTCTCCTGCGAGGCGGGTACGGGCGCGATGAAGGCGGGCAGCAGTCCGATGAGGATGCTCGCGGCGGGCCAGAGGGGCAGTGTCGGCGCGGTCGGCGGTACGACGCCGGGGTGCAGCGCCTCCGGATCGTAGGTACCCGCCCGGATCATCAGGGCCGCGACGACCGCGCCGGATCCGGCCACCAGCCAGGACCGCGGGCCCCAGCGGTCGGGACGGTAGCGGGTGCGTACGGAGCGCCGGCCGCCGAGCCGGAGACCGGCGAGCGCGGCGAGGAGCCCGGCTATCAGGAGGGGCAGTCCGTACGCAGCGCCCTCCGCGGCGAGCAGTCCGTACGAACCGGCGCAGACGCCGAGGAGTCCGCCGAGCGTGAGGACGGTGGTGGTGCGGCGGACGGCGGGCGGGACGTGTGCGGTACGCCCGTAGCCGCGTGCGTCCATGGATGCCGCGACGGCGACCGACCGCTCGAGCGCGCCCTCCAGGACGGGCAGCCCGATCTGCACGATCGCCTTGATGCCGCCGGTGGGGCGGCCGCGCAGCCGGCGGGCGGTGCGCAGCCGGACCACGTCCGCGACCATGTTCGGCGCGAAGGTCATGGCGACCACGACGGCGACGCCGACCTCGTACAGGGCGCCCGGGAGGGACTTGAGTAGACGGGCGGGATTGGCGAGAGCGTTGGCCGCGCCGACGCAGATGAGGAGCGTGGCGAGCTTCGCGCCGTCGTACAGCGCGAAGAGCAGCTGCTCGGCGGAGACCCGGCCACCGATGCGTACGCCTCGCGCCCATTCGGGCAGCGGTACTTCGGGGAGGCTGAAGAGGACATGCGTCCCCGGGATCGGCGAGCCGAGGACGACCGAGAAGAGCACGCGGATGCCGATGACGAAGAGCCCGAGCTTGGCGAAGGCCCCGTACGAACGGGCCCAGGGCGCGTCGGTGCGCCGGGCGGCAACGACGTATCCGGCGACGCCGACGAGGAGCCCGAGGAGAAGCGGATTGGTGGTCCGCGACGCGGCGGTGGCAAGCCCAAGGGCCCAGAGCCACCAGGCCCCGGCATGCAGGGCGTTACTACGACTGGCGGCGGGCGCGAGGAGATACGACCTGCGGGGCGATGTGTCGTCGCCCTGGTGACCGGCCGACCGGGGCGAATTCCTGCGGTCCCGGCGGTCGGCGGTTTGTTGGGGTGTCGTGTCGTTCTGGCGGCCGGTGGCATGGGCCTGCGCCGGGTCGTCCCGGTGGTCGGCCGGTCGTTCCGGTGTCTCGCCGCTCCCGTGGTCGGCGGCTCGTGGCCGTGCGGCGCCGGTCGATCGGGACGGTCCGTCAACCGGGCGGTCGGCCGCCTGCCGTTGCGTCCCGTCGCCGTGACTGCCGTCCGCCTGCGGCGACGCCCCGTCAGCCCCGCGACCCGCCTCCGGGCCGCGGGTCACAGCGTCTCCGGCTCCGCCCCGCCGGCGCGGCTCCTCGTCGTCTCGCACCGTCGATGCCTCGGTCGTCATCCCCGGCGGCGGCGCGACTGCCACACCGCCGCGGTGCCGAGTACCGCTACCGCCGCGAGGCCGGCGATGAGGCCGACCGAGGGACCGCCCTTGTCGCCACTACCGCTCTTGCTCGCCGCAGACGAGGACGGCTTCGCCTTCGGCTTCGGTTTCGCCGCGACCTGTTCGCCGCAGCCGGATTCCGGGTAGCCCGAGATCGCACAGAGCAGCGCCTCGCTGTTGTACCGCAGCGGCTTCGCCACCGACGCCAGCGCCTCCGCGCTCGTCGCGTCCTTGCCGACCTGCGCGCACGCCGACCGCGACACGGGCGGCGTCTCGCCCTCCGGGGCGTCCGCCGGCGTCCCGGAGTCGATGACCAGCGCGATCCGCTTCGTGTCGTCCTTCGGCGGTGTCCGGCCGCAGATCGCCTCGAAGTCCGGAGCCGTGCGCGGCTGCGCCGAGTCCCCGCTGTCCTCGCTCACCGAGAAACGGAAGCCGTTCACCGAGCCGTCCGACGGCCTCGCCGTGGCCGGGCCCTCGGTGGCGTACGTCCACTTCCCGCCGCCGCTCTGCCAGAACGACCAGTAGCGGTAACCCGCCGCCTGCGCCGGACCCGCGCCCAGCACCGTGAGCGCGGCGCCGAGCGCGAGGACGAGGGAGAGGACTCGGGTACGCATCACCGCTGCTGGTTCTTCTTGCGGCCGCTGAGGAGGATTCCGGCGCCGACGCTGGCGACGAAGAACACGCCCACGATCCACCACACCCCGATGCCCGAGTCGGACTCGGAGTCCTTCTTCTTGTCCGCAGTCGGCGCCGACTGCCCCGTCGTCGACTCGGGCGCGGGACCCGTCGCGTTGAGCCCCGCCACCAGGTCCGTCCCGCCGAAGCTCTTCGGGTCCGCGCCAGTCGCATGCGCGGCGAGGATCAGCTGTGCGTACGCCGCCGGGCCGGACGCCTTCGCCCAGGCCGCCGAGTTCTGCTGCAGCCACTCCATCGGCTTCTTCGCCCGGTCGCCGAGGCCCTGCGCGCTCAGCGCGACGATCGCGTCCGCCGTGTTCCCGAAGTCCGGCTTCTCCGTCGGGTCCGCGGCGCCCGGCATCGGAGCCGTGTTCAGGTGCCCGGTCTTGGCGAGCGCGGTCGCCAGGTACGCCGCGCCGTTGTGCGCCGCGCCCTCGACCGTCGTCGCCTTCTCGCAGACCGTGCCCTTGGCGTCCTTCGCACCCGCTGTCACGGCCAGGCCCTTGCCGTGCGCGCCGAGCACAGCCGCCGCCGTGGAGTCCGCGACCATGCCGGGCGACTTCAGCTGGAAGACGAACGCGCCGCCGTCCTTCCCGCCGCACGGCTTCGCGAACGTCAGCAGCGCGTCGTACGGCGTCTTCCCGCCCTTCGACTTCACCGTCTCGGGCTTCTCGCCCGCCGCCGCGAGCGCGCCGATCACGATGGAGGTGGAGTTGGCGTCGCTGGCCCCGCCCGGGTTGTAGCTCCAGCCGCCGTCCGCGTTCTGCACGGACTTCAGCCAGCCGGCCGTCTTCTTCACGGTGGCGTCCTGCCCGCCGAGCGCGGCGAGCGCCTGCACCGCGGCGGCCGTGGCGTTGGAGTCCAGCGGCAGCTTGGCGTCGCACGCCTTGGCCGCGTCCGCGCGGTACGAGGGGAAGCCACCGCTGTCGCACTGCTGACCGGTCAGCCAGGTCACGGCCTTGGCCGCGGGCTTGACGCCCACCGTGTCCTGCGCGAGCAGCGCCAGTGACTGCCGCCAGACACCGTCGTACGTCGGGTCGCCCGTGCCGTACAGACCGGACGGCAGCACGGTCGACGGCGTCGGAGACGGCGCCGCGACCGCGGCCGGCGCGGCCCGCCAGACACCGTCGTACGTCGGGTCGCCCGTGCCGTACAGACCGGACGGCAGCACGGTCGACGGCGTCGGAGACGGCGCGGCGATCGCGGCCGGCGCGGCGGCCGAGGCTATGGCCATGCCGAGTACGGCGGAGGCGGCGAGCGATATGGCGCTGCGGCGAACGGGGGTCATGGCGGGCTGGGCCTCTCCTGCGGGAGCCGGGCACAGGCACGCTCAGGTACCAGGGCTCCGGCCCCGTATGCCTCGACGGTGCCGGCCACCGGCGGGCTGCCTGTGGCACGAGCCGGTCACGACCATGTACGGGGCATTCCGACTCACCGCTTGCGACGGCGGTTCACGGCTGCGGGTCAGTGCCGGATTTGCACCGGCTTCCCCCCGTACGGTCATGATGACGACTCGCCCACTCTACCGACCGGCCGGTGGTCGATCGCCGGTGGCCGGTGGCCACCAGGGGTCAGACCGCCACGTACAGCGTCGGACCGCTCCCTGCCAGCACCTCCGCGCGCCCCAGCTTCACCAGTCGCCGCAGATGTGCCTCCGCTTCCGAGACCGCGATGTTGCGTGATCCGTACGGGATCTGGTCCCAGGGCCGGTTCCACTCCATCCGCTCGGCGACCTGCCACGCGGTGCGCGGGGCGGCCAGCAGCCCGAGCAGACCGGTGAGCCGTTCCTCGTGGTGGTCGAGCAACTCCCGTACCCGGGACACGGCATCGGGGAAGGCGTACTGGTGCGCCGGGAGCACCTCGGCGGGTGCGAGGCGGCCGATGCGCTCCAGGGAGTCGAGGTAGTCGCCGAGCGGATCGGTGACGGTGGCTGAGTCGTCGGCGTCCGGATCTTCGTAGAGGCCGATGTGCGGGGTGATCCGGGGCAGCAGATGGTCGCCGGAGAAGAGCCGCCCATTGCCGGGTCTGCCCGCCGGATGGGCCTCGTCCAGGTGGAGGCAGACATGGCCGGGCGTGTGGCCGGGCGTCCAGATGGCGCGGAGCCGGCGGCCCGGCAGGTCGAGGAGTTCGCCGGGGACGATCTCCCGGTCGGGCAGGGCCGCGCGCAGGCCCGGCAGCGTACGCATCCGGCCGGAGGCGCGGGCCGCACGCAGCGGAGCGGTGTGTTCGTCGGGGGCGCCGGCCCTGGAGAGTTTGTCCGCCAGGTAGTCGAGCCAGCGGGCCGGTTCGGCCTCTCTGGTGCGGCGTACCACCGCACTGTCCGCGTCGTGCATCGCGATCCAGGCGCCGGAGACGTCCCGGACCTGCCCGGACAGGCCGTGGTGGTCGGGGTGGTGGTGGGTGATGACGACGCCGTGGATGTCACCGACCGCGACATCGAGGGAGCCGAGACCCGCGACGAGGGTGTCCCAGGAGGCCGGGTCGTCCCAGCCGGTGTCGATGAGTACGGGCCCGCGGTCGGTGTCGAGCAGGTGGACCAGGGTGTGACCGAGTGGATTGTCCGGAATGGGCACCTCGATGGACCAGACGCCCCCGCCGTGGTCGGTCACCTGGGTCATGGGGCTCTCGTCTCTCCTCGGCGACACGGCCACGGCCCACTATAACTAGAACTGGTTCCAATAGTCGCCCAAGTCGACTGTCATTCCAGCGGAGTTGGCTGACCTGCGGGCGCCGACGACGAAGGCCCCGACCGGCGAACCGGTCAGGGCCTTTCATCCGCTGGAGCGGCCTCGCCATCCCCGCAGAAGTGGGACCGGGGCAAGCGGTGGCCGGATTCCTTGTGCCGCTACTGGGCCGTTCCGAAGTCCTGCGTCCAGTAGCTGTTGGGCTGCGCGAGGCCGATGCCGATCTCCTTGAACGCACAGTTGAGGATGTTGGCCTTGTGGCCGGGGCTGCCCATCCAGCCCGCCATGACGCTCTCGGGTGTGGCGTAGCCGTAGGCGACGTTCTCGCCGTAGGTGCTCCAGTTGTAACCGGCACTCGAGATCCGGTCGCCAGGAGACGAGCCGTCGGAGCCCGTGTGGGACATGTTCGTGTGGGAAGCCATGTCCTTGCTGTGGTCCTGGGCGGCCTTCGTCAGCTTCGCGTTCATGGTCAGCGCGGAGCACCCGACCTTGCTGCGCTCGCTGTTGACGAGCTGCAACACGCGGGCCGCATCCCCGGACGCCGGGGCGGCGGTCTTCGGCGCGCTGGGAGTCGCGGTGGCCTTCGGCGCGCTCGGAGACGCGGTGGCCTTCGGTGCGCTGGGAGACGCGGTCTTAGGTGCGCTCGGAGTGGCAGCGGGCGCCTGCGACGCTCCCGCCGTCGGCTTCTGGCCCCATGGAGCGCCCGTCCACCGCTGCTGGGAGTTCGCACTCTTCCAGTGGTGGCCGTTCCAGTGGTGGCCGTAGGACTTACTGCCCGCGTTCTCCTGGGGGTCCCCGCAGGCCATGGCGGCAGAGGGCACACCTATCGCTCCCACGGCGACGGCCGCGATGGTTATCTTCCGGTAGTACGTCTTCCTGCGGTGCTTGCTCATGCGTGACCTCGCTCGTTGATCGCGGGGCGCCCCCGGTGTGGTCGACTCTGCGCAGATCCTGCACCTGAGCTGCGGAGACGCTTTGCGCCGCCATTCTTAGAACCGCTGTCAGGGCAGGGCAACGAGCACCAGTACTACCTTGGTTCGTAGGGCTGGAGGGCTCTTGAAATGGGCGCACGGGCGTGCTGGTCCGGCTTTCGGGGTCACGGAAGGTTCTGATGCTTCGTCAGAAACCCTTGCTCGCTCGCCGGCCGGGCGAAAGTGACGAGCGGACCGAATGCCGCCAAACCCTGCGCGGGGTATGTCTGTACCAAGACGGACAAATATCGCTATGTCGCGAACGTGCCATCTACTATTCAGCGACCTAAGTGCCGAATGTCCGTGTGGCTGATGTCACTGGGCGATGGGGGAACCAGCCTCCCCGTTGGTCGCTCTGCGTGACTTTGCCGCTTATGAGGGTGAGTGGCGGGGGAGCGCGAATGTAGCCAGGGCGCCTCCCGTTTCGAGGCGCTCCTGGCTACATGTTCCCCGTGGTCGCGCTGGTCGGTGAGCTAGGCGCGGAAGCCGTCGAAGGCGATGTTCAGGTGGCGGGGGCCACGCAGGACAGCGTTCTGGCGGTAGGGGGGTGGGTCCTCCACCAGGCGGGGGTTGTCGAGCCTGCGGGCGAGCTCGGTCAGGGCGAGCTGTGCCTCCATGCGGGCGAGGGGCGCGCCGAAGCAGTTGTGGATGCCGCTGCCGAGGCCGAGGTGCTGGTTGTCCTTCCGGTCGGGGTCGAACCGGTCGGGGTCGGGGAATCGTTTCGGGTCCCGGTTGCCGGAGGCAAGGACGAGCCAGAGGGACGCGCCCTTGGGGATGGTGGTGCCGGCGACCTCGATGTCCGCGAGCGTGGTGCGCTGGGGCAGCAGCTGCACGGGGGGTTCGAAGCGCAGGAGCTCTTCCACGAGCGGGACGGCCAGCTGAGGCTCTTCCCGCAGCCGCTTGAGGACGTCCGGGTTGCGCAGCAGGGTGAGCATCCCGTTGGTGATGAGATTGACCGTGGTCTCGTGGCCGGCGATCAGGAGCAGGGCAGCAGTACTGATCACCTCCATCGGGGTCATCTGCCCGTCGGGGCCGTGGTCGGTGGCCAGCGCGGAGAGCATGTCGTCGCCGGGTGCCTTGCGACGTTCGTCGATGAGCCCGGCCAGGTACATGCCCAGCTCGGTGCGGGCCTGCTGGGCGATGCGGCGCCGCTCGGTGGGGTCCTTGGACGGGTCCGGGTCCAGGCTGGCGGCGATGGTGTCGGCCCAGGTGTGAAAGCGGGCCTCGTCGTCGCGGGGGATCCCGAGCAGCCGGCAGATCACCGTCACGGGGAAGGGGTAGGAGAAGTTGTCGACGAGGTCGACCTGCTCCCGGTCTCCGAAGCCGTCGATGAGATCCGAAACGATCTTGGAGAGTTCGCCGCGCATGTTGTGGACACGCCGAGGGGTCTTCGGCGGTCCGAACGGCCGCATCGTCATCCGGCGCAACCGGTCGTGCTCGGGAGGGTCGAGCTTCAGGAAGGTGGGCGGCAGGTTGCCGCCCTCTTCCTCCTGGTCAGCGAGGGCGCCGGCGGCCTCGGGGGACAGATTTCGGGCGTCGGAGCTGATCCGCGGATCGTGGAGCAGGCCCTTGATCTCCCAGTAGTTGCTGACCACATACGTGTTGCCGTCCTCCTCTCGGTACACCGGAGTCTTGCGGAGCTCGGCGTACAGGGGATAGGGGTCGGCGCGGTTGGCGTGGTCGAGGATCTGTCCCAGGAGCGTGGCTTGCGTCATGACGGGTCCTTGTGGGCGTTGGAGACGGCTTTACGGGCCTTGGACGGGCGTTGCCGTGCCCGCGGTCAGGCTCGGACCGGGGTGAAGGAGATCCGCCGGTCGGTCGGCGAGTAGCCACTGAGGGTGACGGTCGGCGCGTGGGTGGGCAGCGAGGGGTCCGGGAAGTCGGCCGAGACCGGTTGCAGACCTTCAGGACGGCGGTCGACGGTGGGGAAGCTCAGCGGGAACGGCGCAGCCGATTCGATCAGCCGCTGGTAGAAGTCCAGCCACTTCGTCTGGTCGAAGGTGACGGCGGCGATGACCCGGCCCTGGTATCCGTACACGCCGGTGAAGCGCCGCTCGGCGAGCGATCCCTGGGCGATGAGGATCTCCTCGCCCAGGGACGGAACGCCGACCGACTTGATGCTGACGCCGAACTGGGAGGACCAGAAGGCCGGCACCCACAGGTGCGGACGGCGGTCCGAGCTGGCGCTGATCATGTTGTGCGCCGCGATCTCGGCCTGCGCGACGGCATTGCCCCAGTGCTCCAGGGACAGGAACTGGTAACCGAAGAGCGCATGCGGGGACCGTGCGACGTCACCGGCGACGAAGACGTCGTCGGTCACGATGCCCCGGACATCGAAGGCGCGGCAGCCCGCGTCGCAGGCGATTCCCCGGGGTCCGGCGCCGAGCCCGGATCCGGCCAGCCACTCGGTGTTGCGTGTCGCGCCGAGCGAGATCACCGCCACGTCCGCGTCGATCGTCGTGCCGTCGGACAGGTGGGCACGGCGCAGCCGCCCCGCCGAGTCGCCCTCCAGCCCTGTGACCATGACGCCGCAGCGCAGGTCCACGCCTGCTTGGCGTTGCAGCTCGGCGGCCACCTCGCCGACCACGCCGCCGAGCGCGCCCACGAGAGGCGCGGCCGCACGCTCCGCGACGGTGACGGGCAGTCCCTGCTCACGGCAGGCGGAGGCGATCTCCGAGCCGGTGAAGCCGGCGCCGATGATGAGCACCCGGCGAGGTCCGGCCGCCAGCCGCCGGTGCAGCCCCGCCGCGTCCTCGCGCGTGCGCAGCACGAAGACCCCGTCCAGCTCGGCCTCTTCTTCATGCGGCCACGGCCGGGCACGGACGCCCGTGGTGATCAGCAGCCGGTCGTACTCCACCTCGTCGCCGCCGGCCAGGCGTACCCGCTTGGCGGCCATGTCCAGCCCGGTGGCGGCGTCACCGAGCCGCCACTGCGCATCGATCGCCCAGCGGCGGGGCAGTGCGGTGTGCTCCGCGGACGCCTTTCCGAGCAGGACCTGCTTGGACAGCGGCGGCCGGTCGTACGGCTCGTGGGGCTCGTCGCCGATCAGCGTCAGCGAACCGGCGAAGCCCTCCTCCCGCAGGGTCTCCGCTGCCCGGAGGCCGGCGAGGGAGGCGCCCACGATCACGATCCGCCCCTCGCGCCTCAGCCATTCCAGCTCACCGTCCACTGGGCACCCCCTCCCTCACCGGGGCCGGTTCATTGCCCATGTCGTCCACCAAGATGGCCTGGACCGGGCACGCCGCGGCGGCGCGCGCCACGTGCTCCCGCTGTGCGTCGTCGGCGTGCGGGTTGTACAACAGCGCCTCGTCGCCGTGCATGGTGAATACGTCGGGTGCGAGGAAGGCGCACTGTGCGTACCCCTGGCACCGGTTCAGATCGACGACAAGCCTCATCAAGGGGCCGCCCTTCCAGTAGTACCCCTGCCCCAGCCTGTGCCTGCTCCTGTGGTTTCGCGAGCACAGGCGGGCCAAAGGAGTTGTCAGCCGATAACGCTCGGGAAATAGCTGGTCATGACGAGGGGGCCGGTGCGGGCCGCGGGCGGAAACTGGCCACCAGAATGTAGAGGCTGAGAACCAGAGCCCACAGCGGGAAGACCAGCTCGGACCAAGGGATGCTGCTCGTCACGAGGAGCAGCGTCAGGGCGACGAGATAGCCCAGGATGGAAAGCCAGCGCGGCAGGACTCCGAGCCGATGCCCGATGGAGGAGGTCGAGAAGGTGAATACCGCGGCCATGCGCATCGAGTAGGTCGTCAGCAGGCTGTAGGTGAAGTGATGGCCGAAGGACCGGAGTTGCACGGAGCCGGTCCCGGACGGATCGGCCGTGTCCAGCAGACTTCCGGCTGCTGCCGCGGCCCCGAAAAGAGTCGCCACGAATACCAGGCCGCTGCCCATGAAGACAGTGGCGAGGAACTGGTCCTCCGCCTCTCCGATACGTGCGCGCACAGCGCCCATGAACCACAGGAAGAAGATGCCCGCAAACGGGATGAGGCCGAGCGCCGTCTGTACCGCGTGCCGACTCGAGGGATCGATGATCCAGGTGCTGCTCCCGCCGCTCGACTCCTCCGGAATCGCCAGGCGGACGAGAACGATGGCAGCAGCGATCAGTACGGCGAAGATGATCCCTACCAGTCCTGCGGCTCGTGGGGTGCGCAGCGCCTGATCGCTCCTCTCCATGGGTGTCGTCGCTTCCTCTCCCTGTCGACTAGGACCAGCAAGCACCCACGCTCGCGGCCGCGCCACCCGGACCGCCCAAGAGGGTGACGTGCGCGGACCGGCAGCGAGTCGGCGTCGTGCGAATCGTGGTTCCGGATCATGCTTGGTGGCACCTCGCTGCTGTTGGAAAGGCCCGGAAGCGCCGCGCGGCCCCTTGGCGGCTCCGCGCAGCCCGGTCGCCCCCGCCCAACGGGAAACCACTGGTCGGGGGCTATTTCGTTCCTGCCGTGGACTCCTTCAACTAGAACTGGTATCAGTTCTGAAACAGTGTCAGAAGCGCCGGGCCGCAGGAGGCAGCAGCCATGACCGAGCTTGTGGAACACGGAAAGCTGTTCATCGGCGGGGAGTTGACCGATCCGCTCGGCAGCGACGCCATCGAGGTCGTATCGCCGCACACCGAGCAGGTCATCGGGCGGGTCCCGCACGCCTCACCGGCGGACGTCGACCGGGCGGTCGCCACCGCCCGCAAGGCCTTCGACGAGGGACCCTGGCCGCGCATGACGCTCGACGAGCGGATCGCCGTCATCACCAGGATCAAGGACGCGATCGCGGTACGGCACGAGGAGATCGCGCGCTCCATCAGCGCGCAGAACGGCTCCCCGTACTCCTGGAGCGTGCTCGCGCAGGCGCTCGGCGCGATGATGGTGTGGGACGCGGCGATCACCGTCGCCCGCGGATATCCGCACGAGGAGCAGCGGGCCGGAGTGCTCGGGCCGATCCTCGTACGGCGGGAGCCGGTGGGCGTCGTGGCGGCCGTGATCCCGTGGAACGTCCCGCAGTTCACAGCCGCGGCCAAGCTCGGCCCCGCGCTGCTGGCCGGCTGCACGGTGGTGCTCAAGCCATCGCCCGAGTCGCCCCTGGACTCGTACATCCTCGCCGAGATCGCGCAGGAGGCCGGGCTGCCGCAGGGCGTCCTCTCGATCCTGCCCGCGGACCGCGAAGTGAGCGAGTACCTGGTCGGGCACCCCGGCATCGACAAGGTCTCCTTCACCGGCTCGGTCGCGGCCGGCAAGCGGGTCATGGAGGTCGCCTCGCGCAATCTCACCCGCGTCACCCTCGAACTCGGCGGCAAGTCGGCGGCGGTGATCCTGCCGGACGCGGATCTGGAGTCGGCGGTGGCCGGGATCGTCCCTGCGGCCTGGATGAACAACGGGCAGGCGTGCGTGGCTCAGAGCCGTATCCTCGCGCCGCTCAGCCGCTACGACGAGATAGCCGAGGCGCTCGCCGCAGCGGCGAGCGCCCTGGTGGTCGGTGACCCGCTCGACGCCTCGACGCAGGTCGGGCCGCTGGTGGCCCGGCGCCAGCAGCAGCGCTCGCTCGACTACATCAGGATCGGGCAGGAGGAAGGCGCCAAGGTACTTACGGGCGGCGGGCGTCCGGCCGGTCTTGAGCAGGGCTGGTACGTGGAGCCGACGCTCTTCGGCGGGGTCGACAACTCCATGCGCATCGCCCGCGAGGAGATATTCGGGCCGGTGATCTGTCTGCTGCCGTACGGGGACGAGAGCGAGGCGGCGAAGATCGCGAACGACTCCGACTACGGGCTCAGCGGCAGCGTCTGGACGGCCGACGTCGAGCGTGGCATCGACTTCGCGCGGCGGGTCAGGACCGGGACGTACAACGTCAACACCTTCAGCCTCGACATGCTCGGGCCGTTCGGCGGCTACAAGAACTCGGGCCTGGGGCGGGAGTTCGGGCCGGAGGGCTACAGCGAGTACCTGGAGCACAAGATGATCCATCTGCCGGCCGGGTCCGGAGAGAACTGAGAGGAGAACTGATGGGAGACCGCTGGCACGTAGAGGTCGACCGGAACGTCTGTATCGGCTCGGGCATGTGCCTGAGCCACGCCCCGGACGGCTTCGCGCTCGACGCGGCCCGGCAGTCGCATCCACAGGACGCCGACACCGACGCCAACGAGAAGATCCTCGCGGCGGCCGAGAACTGCCCGGTCGAGGCGATCGCCATCACGCTGCTGGAGAGTGGGGAGCCGGTCTTTCCGCCCGAGGAGTAGCGGAGCAGCAACCGACCTTCGAACAGCGTGGAACAGAGGTTGACTCGTGCGTATCGCACAGTGATCTCATGACACGCGTGACTGTCCGGCCCCCCGGCCCCGTGGAAATCTTGGTGACACGTCGCCGAGGGGGGAAGCATCATGGACAAGCGGTACGAGGTCTTCTGTCTCGCGGACAGAATTTTCTACGAGACCCCGGACCGCTTGTCCTCCACGCGTACATCCGCCGGCCTGCCGTCCCGTACGGAGAGCAGCGTCCCGCTCTTCGAGGCGGCCCAGCGCCCGGTCCCCGAAGGGTGGCGAAGCTTCCTCTCCGGGGACTGGCTCCACATCAGTCCGGTGGACACGGTGCGCCCCCGCCAGGGCTGGAAGATCCATGTCTCGGCCTGTCTCGACAACGCCGAGAAGACCGCGGCGAAGGTGTGGGACTACTGCGTCCCACGGGAGATTCCCTTCAAGTTCGTCCCCGGCCGGCAGCCGCTGCACCTGCGCAACTCCAAATACGCGGGACGCGGCTCCAGCGGCAAGTTCGCCACCATCTATCCGGCCGACGACACGGAACTCCAGCTGATCCTGGAGGAGTTGGGTGTGCTGCTCGACGGCGAGCCGGGCCCGTACATCCTCACCGATCTCCGCTGGAACGACGGCCCGCTGTATGTACGGTACGGCGGCTTCGCGAAGCGGCACTGTGTCGACGAAACCGGCTCCGGCGCCCTCGTACCCGCCATCGAGAACCCCGAAGGCGTACTGGTGCCGGACCGCAGGGACCCCGTCTTCCAGCTGCCCGAGTGGGTGACGCTGCCCCCTTTCCTCGAGCCCCAGCTGGCGGCGCGCAACGCGACCACCACCGGTGAACTGCCGTACCGCATCGAGCGCGCCCTGCACTTCTCCAACGGCGGTGGCGTGTACGCCGGCACCGATCTGCGGACCGGCGAGCAGGTGGTACTCAAGGAGGCGCGGCCGCATGCCGGGCTCGCCGCGGACGGGGCCGACGCCGTGACACGGCTGGAGCGCGAGAGAGCCGCGCTCGAGCGGCTCACCGGGCTCGGCGTCGCACCCGAGGCGCGCGACTGGTTCATCCTCGGCGACCACCGCTTCCTCGTCATGGACTTCCTCCCCGGCCGCACCCTCAACTCCTTCTTCGCGCAGCGTCATCCGCTGCTGGCCGTCGAGCCGGATCCGGCGGCGGTCGCGGAGTACACGCAATGGGCGCTGGGTGTGCTGCACGCGGTCGAGGAGGCCGTGGCGGCCGTGCACGGCCGTGGTCTTGTCTTCAACGACCTGCATATGTTCAACATCATGGTCGACCCGGACGACGATTCCGTACGGCTGCTGGACTTCGAGGCCGCGACGCCGGTGAGCGAGCACCGCGGCCAGGCCATGGCCCACCCGGGGTTCGTCGCGCCGGGTGACCGTGAGGGCTTCGAGGTGGACCGCTACGCACTCGCCTGCCTGCGGCTCGCCCTCTTCGTGCCGATGACGACGCTGCTGGTCGTGGACCGGGGCAAGGCGGCGCATCTGGCCGAGGTCGCGGCGGAGCAGTTCCCCGGCCTGCCGGACGGTTTCCTCGACGAGGCGGTACGGGTGATCAGGGGCAAGTCCCCGGAACCCACGGGGAGTTACCTGCCCGCGGAGGCAGGGGACCGGCCTCGCGGCCACGACTCCATGGTCCGCGCGATCCTCGCGTCCGCGACACCGGAGCGCGACGACCGGCTCTTCCCCGGCGATATCGCGCAGTTCGCGGACGGCGGCGGACTCGGGCTGGCGCACGGCGCGGCCGGAGTGCTCTACGCCCTCGCCGAGACGGGCGCGGCACGCTACGAGGCGGGCGAGGAGTGGCTGCTCAGCCATACGGCCCCGCCACCGGCCGGCACCCCGCTCGGTCTGTACGACGGGCTGACGGGCGTCGCACACGTCCTCGACCGGCTCGGCCACCGCGAGCGTGCCGTCGAACTCGTCGGGCGGGTGCTCGACGAGAAGTGGCAGCGCCTCGCGCCCGATCTGCACGGCGGGCTGGCCGGCATCGGCCTCGTACTCGACCGGCTCGGACTGCGCGCAGAGGCGCTGGAGGCCGCTCGGGTCCTGGTCGACCGGTCGCCGACCGCCCACGGCAGGCGCGCCGGGCTGCTGCACGGCGCGAGCGGACCCGCCCTGTTCTTCCTGCGGCTGTACGAGTCCACCGGCGATTCCGCCCTGCTGGACCAGGCGGCCGAGGCGCTGCGCCGGGATCTCGCCCGGTGTGTGACGGACCGGTCGGGGACCCTGCTCGTGGACGAGGGCGTACGCACCATGCCGTACCTCGGAGCGGGCAGCGCCGGTATCGGCGCGGTCCTCGACGACTACCTCGCCCACCGTCACGACGAGGAGTTCGCCCGCGCCAGGGAGGCGATACTGCCCGCGGCCCGGCTGCGGTACTACGCGCAGCCCGGACTGTTCAACGGGCGCGCGGGGATGGTGCTGCACCTGGCCCGTACCCGTGCCCCGCGCCCGCAGCTGGACGCCCAGATCGCCGCACTCTCCTGGTACGCCGTGCCGTACGAGGGTGAACTCGCCTTCCCCGGCGACCAGATGATGCGGCTCTCCATGGACCTCGCCACCGGAACCGCCGGCTGTCTGCTCGCCCTCGGCGCCGCGCTCGGTGACCGTCCCGCGCAGCTGCCGTTCCTGCCGCCGCTGAAGGCGGCCCCACAGACGGCCCCGCAAGGGGTCGAGCAGTAAGTGCATACCGTCCCCATGAAAAAGGAGATCACCATGGCACTTCTGGACCTGCAGAAGCTGGACGTCCCCGAGACCGACCACGGCGGCGGTGGCGGGGAGAGCAGCGTTAGCCTGCTGCTGTGCGACAAGCACAGCTCGCACAGCAACCTTCTCTGCCTCTGATCATCTGCTTCTGATCAGGTGATTGTTCGCGGCCCTGGACGGCACCGCTCGCCGTCCGGGGCCGTGCGCACGCATGCAGATGGTGAGGGAGGGCGACCATGTTCCTGCGCGAAACCGTCCGGCACGGCGCGCCGCGTGCCGTCTTCGTCCTTCTGCTGACCTGCGCCCTTGCCGCGACCGGGCTTGCGCTGCCCGCCGTACTGGGCCGCGCGCTGGACCTGCTGCTCGCCGGCCGGCGGTCGGACGCCGATCCGTGGCTCGCTCTCTGCGCGGGCCTCACCGGCCTTGCCGTCGTCCTCGGCGCCCTCGACGGACTCGTCACCGGGACCGCCAACGCCCGTACCACCGCCTGGATACGAGAACGGGTACTGCGGCACGCCCTCGCGTCCGGACCCCGGCTGCGCCTGGCCCCCGGCGAGGTGGTGGCACGCCTCACCGGCAACGCCGCACAGGCCGGGACCGTGCCGACGACCCTCGCGACCGCGCTCGCCGCTGTGATCACACCCGTGGGCGGGCTCGTCGCGCTCGCCGTCACCGACTGGTGGACCGCGCTCGTGGTGATCGCCGGGATGCCCCTGCTCGTCCTGCTGCTGCGGGTGTTCATCCGGGAGTCCGGCGAGAGCACCGCGCGCTATCTGCGGGCCCAGGGCGAGATCGCGGGACTGCTGACGGAAGCGGTGCGCGGAGTCCGTACGATCGCCGCCGCCGGAACCCGGGACCGGGACGCGGCGCGCATCCTTGCGCCGCTGCCCGAGCTGTCCCGGCAGGGCCACCTGATGTGGTGGATCATGGGCCGATCCACCGCGCGGGCGGCCGCGCTGCTGCCTCTGCTGCAGCTCGCGGTGCTGGCTGTCGCCGGAGTACGGCTCGCGGAGGGCGCGTTGAGCGTCGGCGGAATGCTGGCCGCGTGGCGCTACGGAGTGCTCGCCACCGGCACCGGCGTTCTGGTCGGACAGCTCAACGGCCTGGTGCGCGGACGCATGGCGGCGGGCCGGCTCGCGGAGATCCTCGAGACGCCCGAGATGACGTACGGAGAGCGCGAACTTCCACCGGGCGAAGGCACTTTGGAGCTGCGCGGGGTGCGGCTGAGCGGGCTGCACAATGTCGATCTGGTGATACCGGGCGGCTCGGTCACCGCCGTCGTGGGCCGCTCGGGCAGCGGCAAATCGGCTCTGGCGGCCGTCGCCGGACGCCTTGCCGATCCCGACGCGGGGACGGTGCTTCTCGACGGCGTCCCGGTGGCCGGGCTCTCCCGAGAGGTGCTGCGCCGCGAGGTCGGCCACGCCTTCGCCCGTCCGGCGCTGCTCGGCGGGACGGTCGGCGGCACGATCGCCTTCGGTGCGTACGAGCCCGGCGATGCGGCGGTGGCCGAGGCCGCGCGAGCCGCGTGCGCCGACGACTTCGTACGCCGCCTGCCGCACGGCTACGCCACCGCGTGCGCGGCCGCGCCGCTGTCCGGCGGTGAGGCCCAACGCCTCGGCCTGGCACGGGCTTTCGCGCACGCCGGGCGGCTGCTGATCCTGGACGACGCCACCTCCAGCCTGGACTCGGCCACCGAACTGAAGGTGTCCCGCGCGCTGCTTCACGACGTCCGCGCCCGTACCCGTCTGATCGTCGCCCACCGCGCGCCGACCGCGGCCCGCGCGGACCTGGTGGTCTGGCTGGAGGAGGGCCGTGTCCGGGCCGTGGCCCCGCACGCCGAGCTCTGGCAACTTCCCGCCTACCGCGCGGTGTTCGCGGAGGAAGCGGTCGACGACGCAGCCGCGGAGGAGACGGTCGCGGAGATCGCGGCGGAGGAGACGGTCGCGGAGATCGCGGCGGGGGAGAAGGCGGTCGGGGAGACCGCGGCCGGACGGGAGGCGGTCGCGGATGGCTGAGGCCCGGCTCCGGCTGCTGCGGCACCGACCGCGTGTGCTCGTACGCCTCGCCGCGTGGTCTGCGCTGGAGGCGGGGCAGACGTTTCTCCTCGGGTACGCGCTCGCCCGCGCCATCGACGGCGGGTTCCTCGCCCATGAACCCGCCCACGGTCTGTACTGGCTGGTCGCCGCCGCGGTCGCCGTCGTCCTCGGGGCCTTCGGCACGGGCAGGGTCCACCGGGTGGTCGCCGCGCTGGTGGAGCCCGTACGGGACGATCTCGTACGCCGGGTGGTGGACCGCGCTCTGCGGGACGGCGACGACGCGGCAGTCTCCCGGCTCACCCATCAGGTGGAGATCGCCCGCGACACATTCGCGGGCCTCGTGCTGGTCTCGCGCACCTTCGTCTTCACCGCGGCAGGGGCCCTGGCCGGGCTGTTCTCCCTCGCGCCCGTCCTGCTGCTGGTGGTACTGCCGCCGCTGCTCGCCGGTCTCGCGCTCTTCCTGGCGACCCTGCGCCCGCTGGCCCGCAGACAGGAGACCTTCCTCGCCGCCGACGAGGCCATCGCCACCGAACTGGGCGCGCTGGTCTCCGGATTGAGGGACATCACGGCTGCCGGCGCCGAGGACCGCGTGGCGACGGACGCGGCTGCCCGGATCGCCGACGAGTACCGCGCGGCCCGCGACCTGGCCCGCTGGGGCACGCTGCGGGTCCTGGCCGTCGGCATCGGCGGGCGCCTCCCGGTGGTGCTGCTCCTGATCGCCGCGCCCTGGCTGCTCGCGCACGGAGTGACCGCGGGCGCCCTGGTCGGCGCCCTCGCCTATCTCACCCAGTCCCTGCTCCCCGCTCTGCAGTCGCTGATGCAGGGCCTCGGCACCTCGGGTGCCCGCCTCGCGGTCGTGCTGCGCCGGCTCACCGCGGAGGGAGTCCCGGAGGAGCCGCGCGCGGTGCGCCCCGGCCCCGGCCCCCGCACCGGGGGGGGGGGCCGGGGCGGGTCGGGGGTGGGGGGGGGCGGCGTGGCGGGCGCCTACGGTCCGGGCGCCGCGCCCGTCGTCGACGGGCTCGATCTGGCCGTTCCCGTGGGTGGTCATCTCGTCGTCGCGGGCCCGAGCGGCATCGGCAAGTCCACGCTCGCCGCGCTGATCGCCGGGGTGCTGCGGCCGGACGACGGCGAGGTCCTGCTCGGCGCCGAGCGGGTGCTCGTGCCGCAGGAGGCGTATATCTTCACCGCCACCGTGCGCGAGAACCTCGGCCATCTCTGCCCCGAGCCGCCTCCGGACACCGCCGTCCTCGCCTCCTGTGCGGCCGTCGGCGCGTACGGGCTGGTCGAGCGGCTGGGCGGTCTGGACGCACCGGTCGACCCCACCGCGCTGTCCGCCGGAGAGCGCCAGCTGCTCGCGCTGGCCCGCGCCCATGCCGCGCCCGCGCCTCTCGTGCTGCTCGACGAGGCGACCTGCCACCTCGACCCGGCGGCCGAGGCGCGCGCCGAGCGGGCGTTCGCCACCCGGCCCGGCGGCACGCTGATCGTCGTCGCGCACCGGATCGGCTCGGCGCGGCGGGCCGGCCTCGTGCTGGTGATGGACGGGACGCAGACGGAGTACGGCACCCACGAAGAGCTGTTGGCCCGCTCCTCCTTCTACCGCGAACTGACAGGGACCTTCGCAGGGTTCTCACACCCAGCCCTCGTCCTGGGAGATCCTTATGGCGTCGACCCGGTTGCGCGCCCCGGTCTTACGGGTGATGGCCGCCATGTAGTTGCGCACCGTGCCGTTGGACAGATGGAGACTGTTCGCGATGTCGCCGATCGAGGCTCCCTCGGCAGCCAGTGACAGCACGCTCAACTCCCGTTTGGTCAGCGGCATTTGAGCTGCTCGCAGAAAGCTGAAGCCCAGTGAGGTGTCGACGAAACGTTCCCCCTTGGCCACCTTCCGGATGGCGGCGATCAGATTCTCGGGTGTGCCCTCTTTGTCGACAAAGCCACAGGCGTATGCCTCGACGGCCCGCCGGATGGGACCTGGCCGGTTCGCGTTGGCGAGTACCAGTAACAGGCTGCTTCCCCCACCGGTCCGGCTTCCCGGCAGCTCACCGAGCGGCGCGATGCCGTACGACTCCGAACAGTCCAGGTCCACCGCGCACACGTCAGGGCGAAGCATGCGCGCCCGGCTCGGCGCGCTGCGCCAGGGCGCGTGGAAGACCTCCAGGTCGGGCTCTCCGGCGAGTCTTTCCGCCAGCGCCGACCGCAACAGACACACATCGTGCACCAGAAGTACCCGGATCACGTTCTGTCCCCCTAGCTCACCGCTTAACGGTTGCTCCATTCAGAACGCGAACATTCTTAGCGTGTCGCCCGCGTCATGGAGGTGCAGAATCAGCCAAGGGGTAGCAAGGGGGGCGCACGTGCCGGGCGCGAACTCCCGGTCTGCAACAACCCGCGCACGCGGGCCGTGCCAGGCTTCCGCGGCGATCGAACGGGTGCTCGAGAACGGCGGCTGAACCGCCCGCGCCGCGGCGACACGCCTCAGCCCGAGCAGACGTCAATGGCGCAACGGCGAAAGAGAGTTGCGCTTGACGATATGGGCGACTTCCTGTGCGCCTGGGGGCTGTGTGGCGCACTTGACACCAAGTGTACATATGGTTACTTTAGAACCAGATTGAACGAAATATCCGTCTTCTCGCCTGGCGAGAAGACGAACAATCTCAACATCCCGATCGACGACCACCCGGTCGTTGGTTGTCCGACGGACGGATGCTCCGCCGCGGGGTTTGCTGCACTCAGCAGCCCAGGTGGGCCCGATGCCGCGCATTCAGCGTGTGAGTCGGCGACGGAAACTCCCGTCGTGGTGATACTCCCGCCATGACGATGGCAAATTCCGCCATCTTCAAGGCCGATGTACCGGACCCTTCGCGAACGCATCATTGCGTCACCAGTGCTGACGCCACCGCGGCCGTGCAGGCTCGGGCCCGTCTACGCTCCCGGGAAGGGAAAGCACCATGCGGGTAATGACATCCAGGACTCTCCGGCTGCTTGCCAGCCTGTTTGCTGCTCTGACTCTCGGCTTGGTTGGAGCCGGCGCAGCCAGTGCCACCAGTTCGTCCCACCCCGCTGCGCACGACTACTGCGGCTACTCCAACAGTCGTTACAACGACTGGTGCAACTACGGCGACAACGGCCGCCGCGACTTCCGTGACTTCCGTGACTTCCGCGACAACGGCCGCCGCGACTTCCGCGACTTCCGCGACTTCCGTGACTTCCGCGACGCCAATGCCGTCATCGTCTTCGTCCGCTGACGTATGAAGGCTTAGGCCGAATCATCTCGGCGAGGCCGGTCGGGCCCTTTCTCCGGCAGTCCCGCGTGGCGACAGCTGCGCGGGACTACCTGTGTCGCGATCAGTGCAAGCCCCGGCCGCGGCCCTCGCCCGGCCCTTGCGGCGTCGTCAGGTCGATCAGCCGGCACACCGTCTCGATGTCGATCTTCACTTGCGCGATCGAGGCGCGCCCCGAGAGCCAGGTGATCAGCGCCGAGTGCCAGGTGTGCTCGATCACGCGCACCGCCGAGAGCTGCTCCGGCGTCGGATTCTCCAGCCCCATGGCGTCCAGGATGATCGCCGTGGTCTGGCGGGAGACCTTGTCCACCTCGGGGCTGACGCTGCGGTCCGCGAAGGTCAGCGCCCGCACCATCGCGTCCGCGAGATGCGGTTCGCGCTGGAGCGCCCGGAAGGCCCGCATCAGCGTCTCGGCAACCCGCTCCGCCGCGCTGTCCCCGGCCGGCGGCTTTTTGCGCAGGGTCGTGTGCATGTGCTGGAGCTGGTCCTGCATGGTGGCGACCAGCAGATGGATCTTGGAGGGGAAGTAGCGGTAGAGCGTGCCGAGCGCGACGCTCGACGACTCGGCGACCTCGCGCATCTGTACCGCGTCGAAGCCGCCCCGGCTGGCCAGCTGGGCGCTGGCGTGCAGGATGCGACGCCGGCGCGCCTCCTGGCGTTCCGTCAGGGGCGGCGAAGCAGGCACCGCCGACTTGGCTTCGGCTGTCATATGTCCCGTTCCATGCGCGAGTCCGGATCGCACAGCATGGCAGGGCCCCCGTCGTGGCGCGAATCACCTGATCCGGCCCGTACAGCAGCGCTACCTGCCGGTAGATTCGAAGCTCCTTGAGCGATCAAGTCTGAAACTTGTTCTAGATTAGCGTGAGCGGTTACGCTCCGGCGAAAACGCAGTGAGAAGGGGGCCGTGAGTGACCGCTGAGGCCATAGAGGCCGGCCCTCGTCCGGGCAGGTTCGGCGGCGGTGACGAGCCGCTGCGCATCGCGCTCCTCACCTACAAGGGCAACCCCTTCTGCGGCGGCCAGGGCGTCTATGTACGGCACCTCTCGCGCGAGCTCGCCCGCCTCGGCCACAGCGTCGAGGTGATCGGCGCACAGCCCTATCCCGTACTCGACGAAGGCGTGCCGCTCACCGAGCTGGGCAGCCTCGATCTGTACCGGAGCCCGGACCCGTTCCGTACGCCGAAGCGCGGCGAGTACCGCGACTGGATCGACGCGCTCGAGGTCGCGACCATGTGGACCGGCGGCTTCCCGGAGCCGCTGACCTTCTCGCTGCGTGCCCGGCGCCATCTGGCCGCTCGGCGCGGTGAGTTCGACGTCATCCACGACAACCAGACGCTCGGGTACGGGCTGCTCGCCGACCTCGGCGCACCGCTGGTCACCACCATCCACCACCCGATCACCGTCGACCGGCAGCTGGACCTGGACGCCGCGGGCGACTGGCGCAGGCGCGCGTCCGTACGCCGCTGGTACGGCTTCACGCGGATGCAGAAGCGGGTCGCGCGCCGACTGCCGTCGGTGCTCACCGTTTCCGGCTCCTCGCAGCAGGAGATCGTTGATCACCTCGGCGTGCGGGCCGGCCGCGTCCATGTCGTCCACATCGGGGCCGACACCGACCTCTTCTCGCCGAACCCGGCGGTCGCGGAGGTCCCCGGCCGGATCGTCACCACGTCCAGCGCGGACGTCCCGCTCAAGGGCCTCGTCCATCTTGTCGAGGCGCTGGGGAAGCTCCGTACGGAGCATCCCGCCGCGCATCTCGTCGTCGTCGGCAAGCGCGCGGAGGACGGTCCCGTCGCACAGCTGATCGAGCGGTACGGCCTCCAGGACGCCGTCGAGTTCGTCAAGGGCATCTCCGACGCCGAGCTGGTCGACCTGGTGCGCAGCGCGCAGATCGCGTGTGTGCCGTCGCTGTACGAGGGCTTCTCGCTGCCCGCGGCGGAGGCGATGGCGACAGGCACGCCGCTGGTCGCCACGACCGGCGGTGCGATCCCGGAGGTCACGGGCCCGGACGGGGAGACCTGCCTGGCGGTGCCGCCGGGCGACGCGGGTGCGCTCGCCGCAGCGCTGGGCCGGCTGCTCGGCGACGAGGCGCTGCGCGTACGGCTGGGGGCGGCGGGCCGGGAGCGCGTGCTGGCGCGGTTCACCTGGCGGCAGGCGGCGATCGGTACGGCCGAGCACTACCGCGAGGCGATCGCGACGCGCTCGCCCCGCTCCGCGGCGCTGGGGGCCGCCCGGTGACCCGTCTCCACCAGGCGCGGTGTGTCCGGACCCGTACCGGCTCCCGGCATCCCCGGCGCTCCGTGCCACAGGCATCGGCCCGCTCCACAGCCCCGTACCCCGGCCGCTCCGCGGCCATATGTGTGGGCCGCAGGCCCACGAATCCGGACCGCACTGCGGACCCGCGTACTGGAACCTCCGACCGCGAAAGCAGGTCTACGTGCTGACCGTCGACTTCTCCCGCTTCCCGCTCGCCGCGGGCGACCGCGTGCTCGATCTGGGCTGCGGTGCAGGCCGGCACGCGTTCGAGTGCTACCGGCGCGGTGCGCAGGTCGTGGCCCTCGACCAGAACGGCGAGGAGATCCGCGAGGTCGCGAAGTGGTTCGCCGCGATGAAGGAGGCCGGGGAGGCGCCGGAGGGCGCCACCGCCACCGCCATGGAGGGCGACGCGCTCAATCTGCCGTTCCCCGACGAGTCCTTCGACGTCGTGATCATCTCCGAGGTCATGGAGCACATCCCGGACGACAAGGGCGTGCTCGCCGAGATGGTGCGGGTGCTGAAGCCCGGCGGACGGATCGCCGTCACCGTGCCGCGCTACGGCCCAGAGAAGATCTGCTGGGCGCTGAGCGACGCGTACCACGAGGTCGAGGGCGGCCATATCCGCATCTACAAGGCCGATGAACTGCTCGGCAAGATGAAGGAAGCCGGCCTCAAGCCGTACGGCACGCACCACGCACACGCGCTGCACTCGCCGTACTGGTGGCTCAAGTGCGCCTTCGGCGTCGACAACGACAAGGCTCTGCCGGTCAAGGCGTACCACCAGCTGCTGGTCTGGGACATCATGAAGAAGCCGCTGGCCACACGGCTCGCCGAGCAGGCGCTCAACCCGCTGATCGGCAAGAGTTTCGTGGCGTACGCGACCAAGCCGCACCTGCCCGCAGTGGCCGCCAAGTGACTGTGCCCAAGCGCGGCCCCGGCCGTACGGAACACCTGGTCCTGCCCGGGGTCCTCACCGCGGAGGAAGCCCTCGAGACCGTTGCCGGGATACTCGCCGTGCAGCGCGAGGACGGCGCGATCCCGTGGTTCCGGGGGCATCACCTCGACCCGTGGGACCACACCGAGGCGGCCATGGCGCTGGACGCGGCGGGCGAGCACGAGGCCGCGGCCCGCGCGTACGAGTGGCTGATACGGCATCAGAACGAGGACGGCTCCTGGTACGCCGCGTATCACGACGGCGAGGCGGACCGGCCCACCGACCGGGGCCGTGAGAGCAACTTCTGCGCCTACATCGCCGTCGGCGTCTGGCACCACTTCCTGGCCACGGGCGACGAGGGGTTCCTCGACCGGATGTGGCCGGCCGTCTACGCCGCGATCGAGTTCGTACTGGCGCTGCAGCAGCCCGGCGGCCAGATCGGCTGGAAGCGGGAGGCGGATGGCACGGCGGTCAACGACGCGCTGCTGACCGGCAGTTCGTCGGTCCACCAGGCGCTGCGCTGCGCGCTGGCGATCGCCGAGGAGCGCGAAGAGCCGCAGCCCGACTGGGAGCTGGCGGCGGGCGCGCTCGCGCATGCGATCCGCCGGCACCCGGAGCGTTTTCTCGACAAGAGCCGCTACTCGATGGACTGGTACTACCCGGTCCTCGGCGGTGCGCTGACGGGTGCGGAGGCCAAGTCCCGTATCGAGGACGGCTGGGACGACTTCGTCGTACCGGGCCTCGGAGTACGGTGCGTGCTGCCCAACCCGTGGGTGACCGGCGGTGAGAGCTGCGAACTCGCCCTGGCGCTGTGGGTGATGGGCGAGTCCGACCGGGCGCTGGAGATCCTTCAGTCCATCCAGCATCTGCGCGCCGAGGGCGGCATGTACTGGACGGGGTACGTCTTCGAGGGCGAGCGGGCCGTGTGGCCGGAGGAACTCACCGCCTGGACGGCGGGTTCGCTGCTGTTGGCGGTGGCCGCGCTCGGGGGAGACGAGGCGACGGTTGCGGTGTTCGGCGGGGAGCGACTACCGCGGGGGCTCGCGCCGGAGTGCTGCTAGGCCCTGCCGGCTGGGGCTCCGCCCCGGGCCCCCGTACGCCCTTCGGGCGTGTCCTCAATCGCCGGACGGGCTGGATTTTCCAGCCCCGCCGGCGATTGAGGCGCGGGGGTCCGGGGGCGGAACCCCCGGTTCGGGAAGGGGCGGGTAGGGGAAGGCTCCCCCGGTCACCGGCTAGTACCTCCGCAGCCGGCCCGCCACCGCGTGGCCGATGAAGAGGTACACCACCGCCGCCAGGCCGTAGCCGGCGACGACGCGCGCCCAGGCGTCGTCGAAGGTGAACAGGTCGTAGGACCAGCCGGCGAGCCAGTGCGCGGCGTCCTGGATGAAGCTCACCAAGTCGTTGGCGCGGTTGGCGTCCAGCAGGTACATCAGGATCCAGAGGCCGAGGATGACGGCCATGACATCGGCAACGATCATGATGACCGCTGCGGCCTGATTCGTTCCGTTGTGATGACGAGGACTCATGGGCATCGGGTTACCGCTTGTGAGCGTGTGAAACCCTCGGCGTACAACAGGCTCGGGACGGAGCTGCCGTACGCCTCCCAACCGGGCGAGCGAGCCTAGGAGTTCAGCTCCGCAAGGACGCGCAAAGTGTGCGGGTCCGGAGCGGTCACCAGCAGGTCCGTGACCGGGCCCTTGCGCCACAGCTCCAGGCGTTCCGCGATCCGTTCGCGCGGCCCGACCAGCGAGATCTCGTCGGCGAAGGCGTCGGGCACCGCCAAGACCGCGTCCTCGCGGCGGCCGTCGGCGAACAGCTGCTGGATATGCCGGGCTTCGGACTCGAACCCCATCCGGGCCATCAGATCGGCGTGGAAGTTCCGTGCCGCGTGGCCCATACCGCCGATGTAGAAGCCGAGCATCGCCTTCACCGGCAGCAGTCCTTCCGCCACATCGGTACAGACCTTGGCGCGGGCCATCGGCGCGATCATGAACCCGTCGGACAGGCTGCCGAGCGAGGCCTCGTAGACGTCCGTACGCATCGGCGACCAGTACAGCGGCAGCCAGCCGTCGGCGATGCGCGTCGTTTGGGCGATGTTCTTCGGACCCTCCGCGCCCAGCAGGAGCGGCAGCCCGGCGCGCAGCGGATGCGTGATCGGCTTGAGCGCTTTGCCGATACCGGTGGCGTCCTCTCCTCGGTACGGATGGGAGTGGAAGCGGCCCGCCAGTTCAACAGGGGCCTCCCGCCTGAGCACTTGGCGGATCACATCGACGTACTCGCGGGTCGCCGTCAGCGGGCTCTTCGGGAACGGACGGCCGTACCAGCCCTCCACCACCTGCGGCCCCGACAGGCCGAGTCCGAGCATCATCCGGCCGCCGGAGAGATGGTCCAGGGTGAGCGCGTGCATCGCGGTGGCGGTGGGGGTGCGGGCGGCCATCTGCGCCACCGCCGTGCCGAGTCGGATGCGGGAGGTGTGCGCGGCGATCCAGGTCAGCGGGGTGAAGGCGTCGGAACCCCAGGCCTCCGCCGTCCATACGGAGTCGTAGCCGAGGTGCTCGGCCTCGCGCGCGAGATCGAGATGGGCGGGGTCCGGGCCGCGGCCCCAGTAGCCGAGAGCGAGTCCGAGTCGCATGCCGTGTCCCCCTCCAGCGCCACGTTTCTGACGGTGCGTCAGAGTACGCCAACGGCCCACCGCCCGGAAGGGCGAGGGGCCGCTCTGCGGATCGCTGTTCGCGTCAGCCGCGCTGGATGCCCGCGGTGTCCTGCAGCACGCCACGACGGCCGTCCTGCGTCTGGGCCACCAGGCCGGGACCGCGCTGCTCGACCGCGAGGTACCAGGTGCCGGGCGCGAGCTCGGCGATCGGGGTCGGCGAACCGTCCTCGCCGTACAGCGGGCGGGCCACCGGCACCGCGAACCAGAACGGCGTGAAGTCCGCGGCGCCACCGGCGTTCTGCGGCGCGGCCGGGGCCGGCTGCTGCTGACCCGGCTGCGGCTGGGCGCCGTACGGCTGGGGCTGACCCGGCTGGCCGGGCTGTGCGCCGTAGGGCTGCTGCTGGGCACCCGGGTAGCCGTAGCCGCCGGCCATACCGGGCTGCGCGCCGTACGGCTGCGCGACCGGCTTCGGGGCGCCGAGGAGCGGGGCCTTGAAGGCCGGGACGATGAGCGAGCAGACCGCGCCGGCGGCCAGGACGAGCGTGGCGATGAAGCCGAGGATGAGGCCGATGCCGGCGTCGACACTGCCGCCGACGTCCAGGGAGCCCGCCGGGTCGAAGATCGCGCCGAGCGCGCTCCAGGCCGTGAAGACGGTCAGGGCGACGCCGAGCTGGCCGAGGTCGAGCCCGATGACCTTCGGCGGCTGCGGCAGCCCGCGCGAGATGACGATCAGAGCGGCGCCGATGATGCCGGCCAAGTAGACACCCAGGAGCAGGGACCCGTTGTCCCAGGCGTTCGGCACGCCGTCGCAGTTGCTGCCGGAGCAGTCGAACGTGTCGAGGAACGAGGCGATGAACAGCAACACCGCTGCTCCGATCACCACGCCATCGCCTCGAGTGAGGGAGCGGATGTTCACGTAAAAGTCCTTCGTCGGTCGTGTCATCGGGGCGGTCGTCGCTGCCGCCGGTGCGGCGGTGGCACGGCGCGGAGCTCGGGGGTGACTCCCCATCGTAGAGCTGAATCTATCGTCTGCCCGATCCGGCCGTCTGCCGGGTATGGGAGTTACCGTTCGAGGTAGCTGCTGATGCCGTCAGCCATTCCCTGCGCCGCTTTCTGCCGCCAGCTGGAACTTGTCAGCAGAGCGGCATCCTTCGGGTCGCGCATATTGCCGCATTCGATGAACACCTTGGGCACTGTGGACAGGTTGAGGCCGCCGAGATCCTCGCGTACGTCCAACCCCGTCCCGTCGCCCACATAGTTGGAGGGCGCGCTGCCGGTCGCGCGTACGAACTTTCCGGCGATCCGCTCGCCGAGGTCGCGCGAGGGGCCGACGATGGTCGCGGTGTCCGCCGCACCCCCCTTGACCAGGGCGGGAAGGATCACATGGAAGCCGCGGTTGCCGACGGCCGAGCCGTCGGCGTGGATGGAGATCACCGCATCGGCCTTGGCCTTGTTTCCGATGCGCGCCCGTTCATCCACACAGGGGCCGAACGGCCGGTCGTCGGTGTGGGTGAATTTCACCGTTGCGCCCTGCTTCTCGAGCAGTGTGCGAAGACGTTGTGAAACATCGAGGCTGAATTCGGCCTCGGTGTAACCGGCGTTGGTGGACGTGCCCGTCGTGTCGCATTCCTTGCGGTTGGTTCCGATATCCACGAGTTTGTTGATTTCGCTCGTGTGCTGGAAATTGCCGGGGTTGTGCCCCGGGTCGACGACCACGACCCTGCCGACGAGCGGCCCCGACGCACCGGCCCTCCCCTTCGACGGTGACGGCGAGGCGGTGGCAGAGGTGGCGGACGGTGACGGAGAGGCCGGCGGGGCGGGCTTGCCCGCGGCGGTCGACCCGCTCGGCAACGCCCTCGGCGGCTCGTTCTCGTCCGGGCCGCTCATTGCCTGCCAGGCGAGCCACCCCGCCAGCGCGGTCGGCACCAGCGCGGCAATCACGATCGTGAGATTGCCGCGACCGGAGCGGCGCGGCGGCACGGAGGGCTGGTTCTCGTCGTACGACACCCTCGCGATGCTAGCCCGGCGGCTCAGATCCCCGTTCCGGTACGCCGCAGGACGCGCAGCGAGTCGGTCACCGAGACCTCGGTGAACGCGCCGGACGCGAGTGCCCGGAGGTAGACGCGGTACGGGGCCTGGCCGGTCCACTCGTCGACCGGGTCGGGGAAGACGTCGTGGATGACGAGGAGGCCGCCGTCGGCGACATGCGGCGCCCAGCCCTCGTAGTCGCCGCCCGCGTGCTCGTCGGTGTGGCCGCCGTCGATGAAGACCAGGCCGAGGGGTGTGCCCCAGACCTTCGCGACCTGCGGGGAGCGGCCGACGACGGCGATGACGTGGTCCTCGAGACCGGCCTTGTGCAGGGTGCGGCGGAAGGTTGGCAGCGTGTCCATCTCGCCGACCTCCGGGTCGACCACGGTCGGGTCGTGGTACTCCCAGCCCGGCTGCTGCTCCTCGCTGCCCCGGTGGTGGTCGACCGTGATCGCCGTCGTCCCCGCCTCACGGGCGGCGTCGGCGAGCAGGATGGTCGAGCGCCCGCAGTAGGTGCCCACCTCGAGCAGCGGCAGTCCGAGCGCCCCGGCCTCGGCGGCGGCCGCGTAGAGGGCGAGGCCCTCGGCCACGGGCATGAAGCCCTTGGCCGCCTCGAAGGCGGCGAGGGTCTCCGGCTTGGGGGCGGCGGCCATGGTTCCTCCTGGTCGTGCGGGGTGTCCGGCCGCCCATCGTGCCTCACACGTCGCACTCGAACCACATCGTCCTGCCTCCGAAGGCCGCGAAGGCGGGGGCGACCTGCGAGGTCGCCGCCGCCCCGGACATCACTTGGAGAGGTGGAGCGTGAGGTCGGTCTGCGTCTGGCTGACATTGACGCCATCCAGGTATCCGCGTGCGTTGTGGTAGGAGCCGGTGCCACCCGTGATCGCGAACGTGAACTTGCTGGGGAAGTCCTCGGTCAAGGGAGCGATCCCCTGGAGGGTGATGTCACCCTTGGGCAGGTGGAGGGTGGCCTCGCACTGCGCCAGGTCCGGAGTAGTGCTGAACACGGTGCAGACGACGCCGTCGCTGCCGACCGATGTGCCGTCGTGGAAGAGCTCATCGGCGAAGACGTACTCGTCGCCAAGGGGCGCCGAGTCGCCCAGGACGCCCAGGGGGAGGTAGGCCGACTGTGTGGGGACGGCGACCAGCTTGATGACTTTGCCGCCATCGCCACTGAGGCTCGCGTCGAGGTCGGGGGTGTCGGCCTGTGCAAACGGTGCGCAGGCGAGGACGGCGGCCAGAGCGGTGACCGCGACCGGCCCCAGGGCCTTGGAAGGGCGCATTCTGCGTCTCCTACGATAATTGATGGAACATAAGTGGCGATGTGTCACTTATGTTCCTTTTGCTTACCTCATCCGAATCCCTGTACGGCGCGGCGCGCCGGGCGCGAGTGGAATCCTGCCCGATCGCAACGATCGGACGGGATTCCGTGGAGTGTGCCGATCTGACCTACCGTCAGATTGGAACGTGTTCTAGTCTGCCGCCCATGGGCATCGGAATCACGCAGGAGCAGCGGGAGTTGGCCCGGTCCGTCCGCAGCTGGCTGGGGCGCGCCGTGCCGCCCGAGGCCGTACGAAAGCAGCTCGACGCGACCGGCGCCGGGGCCGGGGGACGGCCCGGCTACTGGGACGGCGCCACCGAACAAGGGCTGCTCGGCGTGCATCTTGCCGAGGAGCACGGGGGCGGGGGCGGGACCATCCTCGACCTTGCCGCCGTCCTGGAGGAAACGGGGCGCGCGGCGCTGCCGGGGCCGTACCTGCCGTGCGTGCTCGCCTCCGCCGTATTGGCCCGCGCGGGCAGAGCCGATCTGGCGGGGACACTCGCGCGAGGGGAGCGCATCGCGGCCGTCGCGCTCGGTCCCGGGGCGCTCACCGCCACCCGTACTCAGGACGGCCACCGGCTCGACGGCACCGCCCCGCCCGTCCTCGGCGCAGGGCACGCCGATCTGCTCGTACTCGAAACCCCGACGGGCTGGCTCGCGGTGGACGCGGATGCGCTCACCGTCCGAGTGCACGAGAGCGCCGACCCGACCCGGCCCACCGCCGAGGTCACCGCGCACGGCGTGACCGTGCCCCGGGACCGTGTACTGGAGATCGACACCGCTCTCGTACGGGACCTCGCCGCCGTGCTGTACGCGGCCGAAGCCTGCGGCACCGCCGCCTGGGCCCTGCACACGGCGGCCGAGTACGCGAAGGTCCGTGAGCAGTTCGGACGGCCCATCGGGCGGTTCCAGGCGATCAAGCATCTCTGCGCCGACATGCTGGTGCGCGTCGAGCAGGCGAGGGCGCTGACGTGGGACGCGGCACGCGCGGTGGACCAGAGCCCGGGCATACGCGGCCTGGTGGCCTCGCTCGCAGCCGGGGCCGCCCTTGACGCCGCGTACTCCTGCGCCAAGGACTGCATCCAGGTACTCGGCGGGATCGGGTTCACCTGGGAGCACGACGCGCATCTGTATCTGCGGCGGGCTCTCGTCGTACGGCAGCTGCTGGGGGCGGGCGACAGCCACCGGCTGCGGGCCGTACGGCTCGCCGCCGGCGGGGCGCGGCGCGAGCTCAGGCTGGAGCTGCCCGCCGAGGCGCAGACGTACCGGGAGCGGGCCCGCGAGGCCGTCGCGGCGGCACGCGGCCTCGAACCGGCCGCCGCCCGCCGCGTGCTCGCCGCCACCGGCTACGCCGCGCCGCATCTGCCCGAGCCGTACGGCCTCGGCGCGGGTCCTGTCCAACAGCTCGCCGTACAACAGGAGTTGACGCACGCCGGGATCGAGCTGAGCGGGCTGGGCATCGCGACCTGGGTGGTGCCCTCGCTCCTCGCGTACGGAACCGAGGAGCAGAAGGAACGCTTTCTGCTGCCGACGCTGCGCGGCGATGTGCTCTGGTGCCAGCTGTTCAGCGAGCCCGGAGCGGGATCGGATCTGGCGAGCCTGCGCACCAGGGCCGAGAAGACGGCGGACGGCTGGCGGATCACCGGACAGAAGGTGTGGACGAGCGCCGCCCAGTGGGCCGACCACGGGATACTGCTCGCCCGTACCGACCCGGATGCTCCCAAGCACAAAGGGCTGACGTACTTCCTCGTGGACATGAAGAACACCGAGGGGATCGACATCCGGCCGCTCAAGGAGATCACCGGGGAGTCGCTCTTCAACGAGGTGTACTTCGACGGGGCGCTGCTCCCGCACGACGCCGTGGTCGGGCAGGTCGACGACGGCTGGAAGGTCGCCCGCAACACCCTCGGCAACGAACGCGTCCACATGGCCGACCAGCTGACCTTCGACACCGGGCTCGAAGCGCTGCTCGCGCGGGCCTCCGGCCTCGACGGCGCCTGCCGTGCCCGGATCGGGTCGCTCGCCGCCGAGGCGCACGCTCTCGCCTGCATCGGCCTGCGGACCACCATGCGGCAGGTGTCAGGCCTCGACCCGGGCGCCGGGGCGTCCGTACGCAAGCTCGTTCAGACCACGCACCAGCAGAAGACCGCCGAGCTCGCCGTCGAACTGCTCGGACCCGAGGGCGCATTGCGTGAAGGGGCCGGGGAGCGGGCGGTGCACGGGCTGCTGATGTCGCGCTGTCTGACGATCGCGGGCGGCACCACGCAGGTCCAGCTCAATGTCATCGCCGAGCGGATCCTCGGCCTCCCGCGGGACTGAAGGAGTAGGACGTGAAGAGCTACATCGTCGGCGTCGGGATGACGAAGTTCGAGAAGCCCGAGTCGAGGGACTGGCAGTACTGGGACATGGCGAAGGAGGCCGGCTCGCGGGCTCTCGCCGACGCCGGGATCGCCTACGAGCAGGTGGAGCAGGTCCCCGTCGGCTACTGCTTCCAGGCATCGACGGCGGGCCAGCGGGCCGCGTACGAACTCGGCCTGACCGGCATCCCCGTCTACAACGTCAACAACAACTGCGCGACCGCGTCGACGGCGCTGATGATGGCACGGCAGTTCGTCGAGGGCGGCGTCAGCGACTGCGTACTCGCGCTCGGCTTCGAGAAGATGGCCCGCGGCGCTCTGGGAGCGGGCACCGACGGCGGAGCCCGCGGCGGAACCGCCGGTGTCGGGGGCGGGACGTCGCCGGTCGCCCGGCACTACGGCGTCATGGCGGCCGGGCACGGCTTCGAGATGTCCCCGCCCACCGCCCAGATCTTCGGCAACGCCGCCCGCGAGCACATGGAGCGGTACGGCACCACCGAGGCGCAGCTCGCCGCCGTCGGCGCCAAGAACCACAAGCACTCGGCGGCCAACCCCAACGCCCAGTTCCAGGACGTCTATTCGGTCGACGAGATCCTCGCCGCTAAGACGATCCACCGGCCGCTGACCAAGCTGCAGTGCTCGCCGACATCCGACGGTTCGGCCGCGGCGGTCGTCGTCTCCGAGCGCTTCGTCGTCCAGCACGGCCTCCACGACAAGGCAGTGGAGATCACGGCCCAGTCGATGACCACCGACACCGGCGAATCCTTCGCGTCCGGCTCCTGCATCGACGTCGTCGGCAAGCCGATGTCCCGCGCGGCCGGTCAGCAGGTCTTCGGGAGCGCCGGGCTCGGCATCGAGGACGTCGACGTCGTGGAGCTGCACGACTGCTTCTCCATCAATGAGCTGCTCACCTACGAGGCGCTGGGCATGTGCGCGGACGGCGAGTCCGGAAAGCTGGTGGAGAGCGGGGCGACGACCTACGGCGGACGATGGGTGGTCAACCCGTCGGGCGGCCTGATCTCCAAGGGACATCCGCTGGGCGCCACCGGACTGGCCCAAGTGGCCGAGCTGGTCTGGCAGCTGAGGGGCGAGGCGGGTGCGCGGCAGGTGGACGGGGCGCGGGTCGGGCTCGCGCACAACATCGGGCTCGGCGGGGCCGCGGTGGTCACACTGCTGCGAAGGTCCTAGGTCCGGCGGGCCCCCGGTCCGTACATCGATTTCCCGATGTACGGACCGCCGGGCGGCTGCGACCATGACCGTCATGGCCCAAGCCCCATCAGACGTCGAGCAGTCCCTCATACCGGCATCCGCCGCCCGGTCCTCGCGTACCTGGGCGGTGATTCTCGCCGCGTGCGCCGGCCAGTTCCTCGTCGTCCTCGACGTGTCCGTGGTCAATGTCGCGCTCCCCTCGATGCGCGCCGACCTCGGGCTCTCCACGACCGGCCTGCAGTGGGTCCTCAACGCGTACTCCATCGCCTTCGCCGGCTTCATGCTGCTCGGTGGCCGGGCCGCGGACATTTTCGGCCGCAAGCGGATGTTCCTCGTCGGGCTCGGTCTGTTCACCGCCGCGTCCGTCGCGGGCGGGCTCGCACAGGAGGGCTGGCAGCTGCTCGCCGCCCGTGCGGTACAGGGCCTCGGTGCGGCCGTGCTCGCTCCGGCGACCCTCACCATCCTGACGGCGGCCGTGCCGCCGGGTCCCGCGCGGACCCGGGCGATCGGCACCTGGTCGGCGGTGGGCGCGGCGGGCGGCGCGGCCGGCGGGCTCGTCGGCGGCGCCCTCACCGATCTGCTGTCCTGGCGCTGGGTATTGCTGATCAATGTGCCGGTCGGCGCGCTGGTGCTGGTGGGCGCGGCGATCTGGCTCACCGAGAGCCGGGCGGGCGACGGCCGCCGGCTCGACCTGCCGGGCGCGGTGCTGGTCACAGGCGGCCTCGCGGCGGTCGCCTACGGCATCGTGCAGACCGAGGAGTCGGGCTGGACCGCGCCCGCCACGCTGCTGCCGCTGCTCTGCGGGCTTGCGGTGCTCGGGGTCTTCGTGGCGGTGGAGGCGCGGACCGGGGCGCCGCTGATGCCGCTGAAGGTGTTCCGGTCGCGGGCGGTCTCCGCGGCGAATGTGGCCATGCTGGTCTGCGGTTCGGCGTCCTTCGCGATGTGGTTCTTCATGACGGTGTACGCGCAGAATGTGCTGGACTACACGCCGTTCCGGGCGGGCCTGGCACTCATCCCCAGCTCGCTGAGCGTCATCGTCGGCTCGAAGCTCGCACCCCGGCTGATGGCGAAGGCCGGCGCCAGGAACGTCGCCGTCATCGGCGCGCTGGTCGCCGCGACCGGATTCGGCTGGCAGTCCACGATGACCGCCGACGGCACGTATCTCACCTCGATCCTCGGCCCCGGCATCCTGATGATGGTCGGCGTCGGACTCGCCGCGACGCCGCTCGCCTCGCTCGCCACATCGGGCGCGGCACCGGGCGACGCGGGCCTGGTCTCGGGGCTGATCAACACCTCGCGCACGATGGGCGGCGCGCTGGGCCTGGCCGTTCTGTCCACGGTCGCGGCGGCGCGCACGGCGGGCGGCACCAACCCGGAGGCGCTGACGGCCGGTTATGCGCTGGCGTTCCGTACGGGGACGGGGGTGCTGGTGGCGGCGGCGGTGCTGATGCTGTTTTGGCTGCCGCGGCGGGCACATTCAAGCCCCGCCGGCGATTGAGGCGCGGGGGGTCCGGGGGCGGAGCCCCCGGTTACAGCCAGCCCTGCCGGCGTGCCGCCCGTACCGCCTCCATGCGGTTGCGCGTGCCCGTCTTGCCGATCGCGGACGACAGATAGTTCCGTACGGTCGACTCGGACAGATGCAGGGCCGCCGCTATGTCGGAGACCGTCGCTCCGTCCACCGAGGCGTTCAGCGCATCCCGTTCACGCGCGGTGAGCGGACTCGGCCCCGCACTCAGCGCCGCCGCGGCCAGCGCCGGGTCGATCACGGTCTCCCCGGTCAGCACCCGCCGGATCGCCGCGGCCAGCTCTTCGACGGGCCCGTCCTTGACCAGGAATCCGGCGGCCCCGGCCTCCATCGCCCGGCGCAGATAGCCGGGCCGGCCGAAGGTGGTGAGGATCAGCACCCGGCAGTCGGGAACCTCCTCCCGCAGATCGGCTGCCGCGTCGAGGCCGCTGCGCCCCGGCAGTTCGATGTCCAGCAGCGCCACGTCGGGCCGCGAGGCGAGCGCGGCATCGACGATGGCGTCGCCACGGCCGACCTGCGACACCACCTCGATGTCCTCCTCGAGCCCCAGCAGCAGTGCGAGTGCGCCGCGCATCATGCCCTGGTCCTCGGCGAGGAGGACGCGTACGGACTTGGCGGGCCGGTGATTCCCGGGCATCTCTTCCACGGCGTAAGGGTATGTCCGACCAGCGCTCATTCGACCTGTGCCGGTTCCGCCCGCTGTTCCGGTTCCGCCTGCCGTTCCTGCTGCTGTTCGCGCTGCTGCTCCTGCGGTGCGTCCACGGGGAGTTCCGCCCGGACCCGGAAGCCGCCCCGCGGCGACGGGCCCGCCGCCAAGGAGCCGCCCGAGGCCGAGAGGCGTTCCGTCAGGCCCTTCAGGCCCGTGCCGCCGAGGGTGGGGACGGCATCGTCGACGGGGGACCCGCGGCCGTCGTCGGTGATCGTGAGGCGGACCCGGTCCGGGGCGCCCTCCAGAGTGATCTCGCAGTGGGCCGCGCCGCTGTGGCGTATCGCATTGGTCACCGCCTCGCGGACCACCCAGCCCAGCAGCGCGGCGGTCTGCGGCTCCAGCGGTGGGCCCGACTGGCGGACCACCGGCTCGATGCCGGCCGCCGTCAGCGCCGAGCGGGCCCGGTCCAGTTCGGTGGCGAGGCTGCCCTCGCGGTAGCCGGTCACCGCCTCGCGTATCTCGGTGAGGGCCTGGCGGCCCACCGACTCGATGTCCGTGATCTGGATGATCGCGGCGTCCATGTCGCGCGGGGCGAGGCGGCGCGCGGCCTCCGACTTGACCACGATCACCGACAGCGTGTGGCCGAGCAGGTCGTGCAGATCGCGGGAGAAGCGCAGCCGTTCCTTCTCGACTGCGGTACGGGCCAGCTCCTGCCGGGTGTCCCGGAGTTCCCGCACGGTCTCGGACAGGGCGAGGATCGCGGCGGTCACCATGCCGGAGATGAACGTCCCGTAGGCGACGTTGACCGCACCCCAGCCGTCCCGCACCCCGGCGATCACCCCGGCCAGGGCGCTGAGCCCCAGCACGGTGGGGCCGAGCCGCCGCCCCCGTACGACCGAGCCGACGGCCAGGCCGAGGAGCGGGAAGAAGAGCAGCCAACTCCCGCCGTACCCGATGGCCAGCCCACAGGTGACCGCGGTCATCGCCACCAGCAGCCAGCGGGTGGAGGGCGCCTCCCGCGCCTCCTTCTGGAAGGCGCGGAACACCACGGAGATGTAGAGGGAGTTGAAGACCAGCAGACCGATGCCGCCGATCCAGGGGTTGGGGGTCTTGCCCTGGAGGAGGTTGGAGAAGGCACCCATCCCCATCAGCAGCCACGGCAGCATCGCGAAGCCGTTGGGCGGACCCATCTCCTCGGCCCCTCGCTGCCCGGACTTCCTGCGAGTCCGCCATTCGGCCTTCTGCCCGCACCGGTCGGCCTTCCAGGCGTCCATCCGCGCGGTGTACCCGGCGTTCCAGTCGCTCTTCCCGCGCATCGTCGCTCCCGTCATGCCGTCCTCGCGGCCCGACGGTATGAGATCACCGCGTACGAGCCGAACACCAGCAGCCAGCCCAGCAGCACCGTCACCGTGGTGAGGCCGGGCGCATGGCCCAGTGTCGTCGACCAGCCCAGGTCCGCGAAGCGGTTGGCCGGGGTGTACTGCGACAGCGAGCGCAGCCAGCCGGGGAACAAGTCCACCGGGAACCACAGTCCGCCGACGACCGCGAGCCCCAGATTGCAGGCCATGTTCACCACGCCCGTCGTCTGCGCGGAGAGCCGGTAGCCGTTGCCGAGCCCCAGCAGCGTGAAGGGGAGTGCGCCGAGCCAGAGCAGCACGCTGAGTGCCACCCACTGCCAGGCATCCAGCCGTACGCCGTTGAGCAGACCGCCGGCCGCGAGGACGGCGACAATCGCGGGCAGCACGGTCACCGAGCCGGTGAGCGCGCGGCCGGTGACGACCTGGCGCGGGCTCATCGGCGTGATCCGCAGCTGCCGCAGCCAGCCGAGTGCCTTGTCCTCGGCCACCCCTCCGCCGGTGGACAGGGCCGCGCCGAGTGCTCCGTATGCCGCCATGCCGACCATGGAGGCGGTCTTCCACTCGGAGGCGTTCTCGCCGAGGTTGGTGAAGAGCAGGTACATCATCACCGGCATCCCGATACCGAAGACGACGAATCCGGTGTCGCGCAGCGTGCGGCGTACTTCCAGCTTGAGGTAGGCGATGATCATCGGGCTGTCTCCAGTTCGGGCGAGGCCGAGGTGAGGGCGAGGAAGGCGTCTTCGAGCGAGACCGGGGCGACTTCGAGGCCACGGATCGCGCCGAGTTCGGCGAGTGCGACGACCGTCGCGTCGGAGTCGTCCGTACGCAGCCGGGCACGGTCGCCCCGTACCTCCACGGAGACGACGCCGGGGAGCAGGGTGAGCCCTTCGGTGCTCCGGCCCGCCAGGTCGAAGGAGACGAGATTGCCGCCGGCCGAGCGCTTGAGCTGCTCGCTCGTGCCGTCGGCCACGATCCGGCCGTGGTCGACGACGACGATCCGGTCGGCGTTGTCATCGGCCTCCTCCAGGTAGTGGGTGGAGAAGAGCACGGTGTTGCCGCGCTCGGCATAGCCGCGCATCGATTTCCAGAAGGCGTGCCGTGCCTCGACGTCGAGTGCCGCGGTCGGCTCGTCGAGGATGATCAGCTCCGGGTTGCCGGCCAGCGCGACGGCGAAGCGGACGCGCTGGACCTGGCCGCCGGAGAGCCGGTCGGCGCGGCGGTCCGCGAGCTCGGTGAGCCCGGCCAGCTCCAGCGCCTCGGCGACGGGCAGCGGCCGCGGGTAGGTGGCGGCCACGAAGGTGACCACTTCGCGCACGGTCACCCGGGGGATCGGGCGGCCGTCCTGGAGCATCGCGCCGACGCGGCCGGCGGTGACCGCGTGCTCGGGGGCGCGGCCGAAGAGCCGGACCCGGCCGGCGTCCGGGTCGTTCAGGCCGAGCATCAGGCTGATGGCGGTGGACTTGCCGGCGCCGTTGCGGCCGAGCAGGGCGACCGTCTCGCCGCGCCGGATGTCGAGGTCGATGCCGTCGACGGCGCGCACCTCGCCGAAGACCTTGGCCGCCCCCGCGAAGCTCACCGCCGCCTCGCTGTCTGTTGTCTGCCACTGCGTCTGCGTCATGTGGATCACGCTACGGAGCGGGCACAGGGTCCCGGCAGATGCGCATGTACGGACTCGGCAGTGACAAATGTCCTGGGTGGGCCGCACTTCTGACATGGCGTCAGCAGTCTTCACAAGTGTTGGGGCCTGCGTTATACATAGGGGCCATCGGCCTAGAACGCGTTCTAGAACGGGTGTCGGGGCCGGTCCCGTACGACCTCGGTGCGGCCGACGGTGCGGACGGCCGCGCCGAGGTCTTCCACTCCTCAAGGAGCAGCATCCTCATGCCCATTGATGCCGCCAAGGCCGTCGCCGCCGAACCCCGCAGCGCCGAGATCGGCTGGGACCACAAGGACGTCCTGCTCTACCACCTCGGCCTCGGCGCGGGCTCCTTCCAAGGCAGTCCGGGCCCCGCCACCGACCCCGACGAACTGCGCTACACCCTCGAGTCGAAGCTGCATGTGCTGCCCAGCTTCGCCACCGTCGCCGGCGCGGGCAAAGGCGTCATCGGCGGGCTCACCGGACCCGGTCTCGACATCAACCTGGCATCCGTACTGCACGGCGGACAGTCCGTCGAGGTCCACCGCCCGATCCCGGTCCAAGGCAGGGCCGTCTCGACCTCCCGGATCGCGGCGGTCCACGACAAGGGCAAGGCCGCGATCCTCGTCCTGCGCTCCGAGGCGGCCGACGACGAGGGCCCGCTGTGGACCAGCGACGCCCAGATCTTCGTACGCGGAGAGGGCGGCTTCGGCGGCGACCGCGGCCCCTCCCGGCGCATCGAACTCCCCGCCCGCGCCCCGGACAGGACCGTGGAGCGCACCATCCGCGAGGACCAGGCGCTGCTCTACCGGCTCTCCGGCGACTTCAACCCGCTGCACGCCGACCCCGAGTTCGCCAAGCTCGCCGGCTTCGACCGGCCGATCCTGCACGGGCTCTGCTCGTACGGCATGACACTCAAGGCGGTCGTCGACACGATGCTCGGCGGGGACGTCACCCGCATCCGCTCGTACACCACACGCTTCGCCGGGGTGGTCTTTCCCGGCGAGACCCTGCGCATCAGGATGTGGAGCTGCGCCGAGGGCACAGCCCGCGTCCAGGTGTCGGTCACGGCCGTCGAGAGGGACGACGCGCCGGTCCTCGCCGACACCATCGTCGATCACTCCTGAGCCGATCACCTGAGCCGATCACCTGAGCCGATCACCTGAGCCGATCACTCCTGAATCGATTACTCCTGAGGGGAGCCGCACCGTGCGCGCAGCCGTACTGCACGAGACAGGGCAGGACAAGCTCGAAGTCCTCGACGACATCGAGGCGGTGGGCTTCGGACCCGGAAAGGTCAAGATCCGGGTCCGGGCCACCGGACTGTGCCACTCCGACGTCTCCGCGATGAACGGCGTGCTGCCGCAGCCGGCGCCCTTCGTCCCGGGCCACGAGGGCGCCGGCGAGATCATCGACGTCGGCGACGGTGTGAACGGCGTCAAGCAGGGCGACCGGGTGCTGCTGTGCTGGCTGCCCGCGTGCGGTGTCTGTCCCGCCTGCAAGCGCGGCCAGACCCAGCTCTGTCTCGCCGGCTTCATGAACGCGGGCACGCCCAACTTCAAGCGTGCCGGCGCAAGTCCTTCCGACGTGTTCGGCTTCGCGGGCACCGGCACCTTCGCCGAGGAGGTCGTCGTCGACGCCGGCTGCGCCGTACCGATCCCCGACGATGTGCCGTTCGACATCGCCGCGCTGATCGGCTGCGGAGTGACCACGGGTCTCGGCGCGGCCGTCAACACCGCGGATGTGGCGGTGGGTTCCTCGGTCGCCGTCATCGGCTGCGGCGGCGTCGGCATCTCCGCGATCCAAGGCGCCAGGCTCAAGGGCGCAGCGCAGATCGTCGCCGTCGACCCGGTCGCGAGCCGACGTGCGGCCGCCCTCACCTTCGGTGCCACCGAGGCCGTTTCGCCCGACGAGCTGGCCGATGCCAAGCAGCGCATCACCGCCGGCGAGGGCTTCGACTACGTCTTCGAGGTCGTCGGCAAGTCGGCGACGGCCCGCACCGCGTACGAGACGACCCGGCGCGGCGGCACCCTGTGCATCGTCGGCGCGGGCGCCATGGACGACTTCCTCCAGCTCAATATGTTCGAGCTGTTCTTCGACGAGAAGCGGATCCTGCCGTCCATGTACGGGGGCGGGGACGTACTCACCTCGTACGAGCGGGCCATCGCCCTGTGGCGGGCGGGCCGGATCGACCTCGAAGGGCTGATCACCCACCGGGTGCAGCTCGCGGAGATCAATGACGCGCTGGCCCAGATGCGTACGGGCGAGGCGCTGCGTACCTGCATCGAAATCTGAGAGGAACCGGATGTCTCTGCCACTCGACGGCCTGTCCGCGATCGTCACCGGGGCGGGCCGCGGTCTCGGCCGCGCGGAAGCGCTGGAACTGGCCGGGCTCGGCGCGAGCGTCGTCGTCAACGACTTCGGCCTGCCGGGCCGCGACGGCTCCGGAGAGACCTCGGCCGCACCGGCCGAGGAGGTCGCCGCCGAGATCCGGGCGGCGGGCGGCTCCGCCGTGGCCCACCAGGGGGACGTCTCCGACTTCGCGCAGGCCCGCGAGCTCGTCCAACTGGCCGTCTCCCGCTACGGAAAGCTCGACATCCTGGTCAACAACGCGGGCATCCTGCGCGACCGGATGGTCTTCTCCATGAGCGAGGAGGAGTGGGACTCGGTCATACGGGTCCACCTCAAGGGCCACTTCAACACGACCCACTTCGCGGCGGTCCACTGGCGCGAGCGCTCCAAGACCGCGGGCGGTCCGGTCTACGGCCGGATCGTCAACACGTCGTCGGAGGCGTTTCTCGCCGGCTCCGCGGGCCAGCCGAACTACGCGGCGGCGAAGGGCGGCATCGTCGGCCTCACCACGTCCACGGCGCTGGCGCTGGGCAAGTACGGAGTGACGGCCAATGTGATCTGCCCGCGCGCCAGGACCCGTATGACGGAGGACGTCTTCGCGGGCTTCGCGGAACCGGTGGACGGCGGGCTCGACCCGCTGGCGCCGGAACATGTCGCCCCGCTGGTGGGATATCTGGTTTCTCCGGCAGCGGCGAAGGTCAACGGCCAACTGCTCGTTGTGCACGGCGGAATGGTGGCGATCGTCGAACGGCCCAGGGTGGCCGCGAAGTTCGACACGTCCAAGGAGGCGTTCAGCTACGACGAGCTGGACGGGCTGCTCACCCCGCACTATGCGGACCGGCCGCCGAACGAGACATTCGCGGCGGCGGAAGTGCTGGGCCTCAAGCACGGGTGACCGGGGCCGTCCGGTGGCCGGGGCTGTCCGGTGACCGGGGCCGTCCGGTGGCCGGACGGCCCGGTCACCGGCTTGTCCTCGATCGCCGGACGGGCTCGGGTTCAGCCCCTCCGGCGATCGAGGAGCGCGGTCCGGGGCGGAGCCCCAGGTGTCCGCGTCAGACCGCGCTGCCTACCTCCCCGGGCCGGCGGTGCCGCCCGTGCGCCGGAGTCGCGGAGTCCTCCGTCGTGGCCGCACCACCCCGGTGCTTTCCGGCGCCGCCGGCCTCGGCCTGGACGGCGGCCGCACCGTGCGGACGCTCCTGGGTCGTGTCGGTTCGGGCTTGAGACATGTGGGAAGTCACCCCGTCGTGATCGCTGAATTACGTGTTCGCAGGGCCCCCGCCCACACCCATGAACCCCGTCACCGCCGGCGTCCGGTCGGTGCGGCTGAGCAGCCCGGCCCGAGAATTTAATCAGGGGCCGTACGCCCGGTGAGAGGCGCCTGCTGCAAAGGAACCGGCTTGCACACAACAGGAGTCCCGGCGCCCTCGGACGGTTCCCCACCTGCGCATTCCGCTTGTGCCGGTTCTGTGATCACCTCGGGCTGCGTGGTCACATCCGGTACGAAGGTGTCCGTGGGTCCGTCGATCCGCGCCACCCCGCACGGCACCGCCCCGGTCGCGTACGGCAGTTGCAGCACCCCCTCCCGGCTCCACAGCCCGGCACCCGCCAACCACCCGTCCGGCGCGGCAAGTTGATGCAGCCGACGCCCCGCAGGGCGCCACAGGCCGAGCCAGCTCCCCGCCGCCCCGTCGATCCGCAGCGCCACCGCGCAGCTCTCCGGCATCAGCGCCTGTCCGGGCTGCACGGCGAACGGCGTCACCGCGCAGTCCGCGAGCCGCAGGCATTCCGGGAAGCGCACCGGCCGCAGACTTCCCAGCACCCCCCAGCCGAGCCGGCCGTGGCCCGGTGCGTTCGAGCGGATCAGCAGCAGCCCGCTGTCCGGCTCCGCCAGCAGCAGCCGGTCGTCGCTCTCCTCGGTGATCTGCAGCAGCGGCGTCACCTCCCCGCCCCGCTCCAGGTCGACCGCCACGGCCTTGACCGGGCCGTCGTCCCACTGCCGGTCCAGGGCGAGCATCCGCCCCGTACGGTCCAGCCAGACCCCGCCCGAGCAGCGCCCCGGCACCTCGGCGACCAGCTCGGGTCCGAACGCGCCGCCCGCCACCAGCCAGACCGCGGTGGACTCCGCGCCGGGTGCCAGGGCGTAGGCGGACACGCCGTCCGGCGACGGCGGCAGCAGCGTGAGCTCCGCCGACTCGATCCAGCCGAGCGGCAGTTCACCCGTCCCGGGCCCCGTCGGATACAGCAGCGAGAAGGCATGCGTGCCCGCCACCCGCCGCCGGATCAGCACCCGCCCGTCGGTCAGCGGCAGCACCTCGGCGTCGCGCTCCTCCGGCTGGCCGAGCGGCAGTGGCACCGCATACGGCTCGGGTCCGTCGAGCGTCCACCGCTCCGGGAACAGGGCCTCGCCGTCCCCGGCCAGCCGGGCCGCGTAGGTCCCGTCCGCAGTGATCGTGAACCCCGTACTCCCCACAGCTCCGTTGGCGGTCTCGATGGCACAGGCTGTCATCGGCACGTCACCTCCGGTGACTGAAGCTAGGTATCCTCTCTATGCCGGACAACGTCGAGACCGCCCACTTCACACATAAGGGTGGCCGGGCCGGGATTCGCCTGAGGGGCAGGGGGCGACTGTGCTCAGCGGGATGGCGGTGCTCAGGGTGAGGCACGCCCGAGTGCTGCGCGGACAGGGTCCTCGAGTTCCCCGGCCCGTAGTCGATCAAGCAGCGGCAGTGGTCGAACAGGCCTCCCAGGCCGATGGGGCACCGAGCGCGGGTAACCTGTTCTCGTGCCCCGTCTGTCTGAAGTCCTCACCGCGCTCGACGCCCTGTGGCCCCCCGAGCGGGCCGCAGAGTGGGACGCCGTCGGCACGGTCTGCGGGGAACCGGAAGCCCAGGTCAGCCGGGTCCTGTTCGCCGTGGACCCGGTGCAGGAGATCGCCGACGAGGCGATCGAGCTCGGCGCCCAGCTGATCGTCGCGCACCACCCGCTCTATGTGCGCGGTACGACGACGGTCGCGGCCTCCACCTTCAAGGGCCGCGTCGTGCACACGCTGATCAAGCACGACATCGCCCTGCATGTCGCGCACACCAACGCGGACACCGCCGACCCCGGGGTCTCCGACGCCCTCGCGGGCGCGCTCGACCTCCGGGTCGTACGCCCTCTGGTGCCGGACGCCACGGATCCGAGCGGTCACCGCGGCCTCGGCCGGATCTGCGAGCTCGACCATCCCGAGACACTGCGCGAGTTCGCCGCCCGCGCGGCGAAGCGACTGCCGCCCACCGCGCAGGGCATCCGCGTCGCCGGCGATCCGGACGCACTGGTCCGTACCGTCGCGGTCAGCGGCGGCTCCGGCGACAGCCTCTTCGACCAGGTGCGGGCCGCGGGTGTGGATGCGTTCCTCACCGCCGACCTGCGCCACCACCCGGCCTCCGAAGCCACGCAGCACTCGCCCCTCGGGCTGGTCGACGCCGCCCACTGGGCCACCGAATGGCCCTGGTGCGAGCAGGCCGCCGCACAGCTCGACGAGATTTCCGACCGGCACGGCTGGGGCCTCAGGGTCCACGTCTCGCACACGGTCACCGACCCCTGGTCCGCCCACCACTCTTCTCCTGGAGCCCCCAACTGAACGCCGCGCCCGCCGACCAGATCCGACTCCTCGACGTCCAGGCCCTCGACGTACGACTGTCGCAGCTCGCCCACAAGACCAAGTCGCTGCCCGAGCACGCCGAGATCGAGTCGCTCAACAAGGACCTCACGCAGCTGCGCGACCTGCTGGTCGCCGCGCAGACCGAGGAGAGCGACACCGCCCGCGAGCAGACCAAGGCGGAGCAGGACGTCGACCAGGTGCGCCAGCGCGCCGTACGCGACCAGCAGCGCCTCGACTCGGGCGCGGTCACCTCGCCCAAGGACCTGGAGAACCTGCAGCGCGAGATCGTCTCGCTCGCCAAGCGCCAGGGTGACCTGGAGGACGTCGTCCTCGAGATCATGGAGCGCCGTGAGTCCGCGCAGGAACGTGTCTCCGAGCTGACCGAGCGGGTTTCCGCCGTCCAGGCCAAGGTCGACGACGCGACCGCGCGCCGGGACGCCGCGCAGGAGGAGATCGACCGCGAGGTCGCCTCGGTCACCAAGGAGCGCGAGGTCGTGGGAGGTTCCGTACCGGCCGATCTGCTGAAGCTGTACGAGAAGCTGCGCGTCCAGCAGGGCGGGGTGGGCGCGGCCCGCCTCTACCAGCGCCGTTGCGAGGGCTGCCAGTTGGAGCTCAACATCACCGAGGTGAACGAGGTCAAGGCGGCGTCGCCGGACACCGTGCTGCGCTGCGAGAACTGCCGCCGCATCCTGGTCCGCACCGCAGAGTCGGGCCTGTAATGCGGGAGTTCGTCGTCGAGGCCGACGGCGGCTCCCGGGGGAATCCGGGCCCGGCCGGCTACGGCGCGGTCGTGCTCGACCCGAAGTCGGGCGAGCCCCTGGCCGAGGTGGCCGAGTACATCGGTGTGGCGACGAACAACGTCGCCGAGTACAAGGGCCTGATCGCGGGGCTGAAGGCCGCGAAGGCCCTCGACCCCGGGGCCTCGGTCCGGGTCCGGATGGACTCCAAGCTGGTCGTCGAGCAGATGTCGGGCCGCTGGAAGATCAAGCACCCGGACATGAAGCCGCTGGCGGCAGAGGCCGCGCGGATCCTGCCGTCCGGCCAGGTGACGTACGAGTGGATCCCGCGCGAGAAGAACAAGCACGCGGACCGGCTCGCCAATGAGGCGATGGACGCGGGCAAAAAGGGCAAGCAGTGGGAGCCGTCGCGCTCCACGGCGGCCCTGGACACGCTTGACGCGCGGGACGCGGAAGCGGCGCGAGTGGTGGGCGACGCGGCCGCCGGCGCGGCGAAGGCGAGGGCGGCGCTGGCGGGCGGCGGGTCGGCTGGTGCGGGCCGTGCGGAGTCTTCCGTCGGGGCCGGGCTCTCGGGTTCGGGTCGCGCGGAGTCTTCCGTCGGGTCCGGGTCGGCTGGTGCGGGCCGTGCGGAGTCCTCCGGCGGAGCCGGGCTCTCGGGTTCGGGTCGCGCGGAGTCTTCCGGCGGGGCCGGAGCGACCGCGAGCAGCGAAGCCGCGCCGACGGCCCCGCCGGTCGGCTGGGGCCCCGCCGACCTCGGCGCCCCGGCCACCTTTGTCCTCCTGCGCCACGGCGAGACGCCTCTCACCCCCGAGAAGCGTTTCTCGGGCAGCGGCGGCACCGACCCCTCACTGTCTCCGGTGGGCCTGCGCCAGGCCGACGCGGTCGCGGCCGCGCTCGCGGCGCGCGGCACGATCGAGGAGATCGTCAGCTCCCCGCTGAAGCGCTGTCGCGAGACCGCGGAGGCGGTCGCGGCCCGCCTGAACCTCGATGTCCGTATCGAGGAGGGTCTGCGCGAGGCGGACTTCGGCGCGTGGGAGGGCCTGACGTTCGCGGAGGTGCAGGAGCGGTACGGCGACGATCTGACAGCCTGGCTGGCCTCGCCGAAGGCGACCCCCTCGGGCGGCGGCGAGAGCTTCGCGACGGTGGCCCGCCGCGTCGCGGCAACCCGCGACAAGCTGCTCGCGCGCTACGCGGGCCGCACGGTGCTGCTGGTCACGCACGTCGCCCCGGTCAAAACCTTCGTCCGGCTGGCCCTGGGCGCTCCGCCGGAGTCCTTGTTCCGGATGGAGCTCTCGGCGGCGTCGATCTCGGTGGTGGCGTACTACTCGGACGGAACCGCGTCGCTGCGCCTGCTCAACGACACGTCTCACCTGCGCTGACGCGATGACCTGGTATCTGACCGAGGACGTCGAGGAGTTCCGCCGCGCCGCCGGCGACTGCCTGGCGCGGGACTCCGCCCTCTGCACCGCGCTGCTCACCGTGAGCGAGACGGTGCGGCGGCACGGACCGCACGCGTACGAGGACGCGGAACCCGCTCGGTTCGGGTGGTGGCGGGAGGACGACGACGCACCCGTGGACGCCGCGTTCCTGCAGACGCCGCCGCGGCCGCCACTGCTCGGCCCGATGCGGGAACCCCTCGCCCGTGCGCTGGCGCGGAAGTTGCGCGCGGCAGGGGTACCGCTCAGTGGCGTGAAAGGCGGGGACGGCAGCACACAGGCCTTCGCCGACGAGTGGACGGGCGGAGGCGGCTGGACCGCCGTCACGCGGCTGCGGCTCTTCCGGCTCGGTGTGCTGACGCCGCAGCAGTCCCCGCCGCCCGGCCGCGCCCGGCAGGCCACCGCCGACGACATCCCGGCCGCCGCCGCCTGGATGAAGAGGTTCGCCGCCGACGTAGGTGAGACGTCCGACGCGGACTACACGCAGAACATCTCGCGCCGCGTTGCCGACGGATGCCTGTATTTCTGGGAGACCGACGACGGACAGCCGGTCTCCATGGCCGCCCGCTCGCCGCTCGTCGGGGGACAGTCCCGGGTCTCGCCCGTCTACACCCCGGCCGGGCTCCGCGGACGCGGATACGCCGGCGCGGTCACCGCCGCCGTCAGCCGCGCCGCGCTCGAGGCGGGTGCGGAACAGGTCCTGCTCTTCGCGGACCAGGCCAACCCCACCAGCAACGCCCTCTACCAGCGACTCGGTTACCGACCGCTGGCCGACTTCGTCGACGTGGACTTCGTGGACGTGGACCGCCTGGACGTGGACCTCGTCGACGTGGACCTCGGCTGAACTCAGCCGCGCAGCGCGGCCGCTGAGGCCGCCAGGTTCTCGACCCGTGCCCAGTCCTTGGCAGCGATCGCGTCGGCGGGCAGCATCCACGTACCGCCCACACACCCCACGTTCCGCAGCGCCAGATACGACGGTGCCAATGCGGACGAGATCCCGCCCGTCGGGCAGAAGCGGGCCTGCGGAAGCGGCCCGGCGAGGGACTTGAGATACGGCGTGCCGCCGGCCGCCTCCGCCGGGAAGAACTTCATCTCGCTCACCGAGCGCTCCAGCAGCGCCACGACCTCCGAGGTCGTCGAGACACCGGGCAGGAACGGCACGCCCGACGCCTTCATCGCGTCCAGCAGCCGTTCCGTCCACCCGGGGCTGACCAGGAACCGCGCTCCGGCCGCCACCGCCGCGTCCACACCGTCCGACGAGATCACCGTGCCAGCGCCGACCACCGCCTCCGGCACCCCGTCCGCGATCGAGCGGATCGCGTCGAGCGCGGCCGGTGTCCGCAGTGTCACCTCGATCGCAGGCAGACCCCCGGCGACCAGGGCCCGCGCGAGCGGTACGGCATCGGCGACGTCGTCGATGACGACGACGGGTACGACAGGCGCGAGGTCCAGCACGGAGGTCATCGCCCCATCCTGCCGGTCCCACTGCGCACCCCGCAACGACCGTTGCGCACAGTGCAACGCATCAGTGAATCTGGGTGACCACCACGTCCAGCGCCCACGCCCGCCCCGCCCTGGCCGGTGCCTGCGCCTCCACCACGTACCCGAGATCCCGCAGTGTCTCCACCAGCTCGCCCGGCCCCGCCGGCTTCGCGCCCGTCATCAGCAGGTCCCGTACCAGCCGGCCCTTCGTCGCCTTGTTGAAGTGGCTGACCACCGAGCGCTTCTCGACCCCGTCGACCAGCTGCGAGTGCAGCACCCGCACCGTCGCCGTACGCCCCGCCACCTCGCCCTGCGGCTTCCATGCCGCCGTGTACGCCGAGGACCGCAGATCCAGCACCAGCCCGTTGCCCGCCGCCTCCGGCAGCACGGACGCCATCTGCCCGCGCCAGTACGTCCCCAGCGCGCCGAGCCCCGGCAGCTTCACGCCCATTGAGCAGCGGTACGACGGAATCCGGTCGCCGACCCGCACCGCGCCCCACAGCCCCGAGAACACCAGCAGCGACTGCCGGGCCCGCCGCCGCGCGTCCGGCTCCAGCGTCGCCAGACCGAGCGCGTCGTACAGCACGCCCGTGTAGATCTCCCCGGCCGGCCGGGTGCCCGCGGTCCGCAGCTCCACGTTCTTCGCGATCTCGCCGCGCAGACCCTCGCTCAGCCCGAGCACCTCCCGCGCCTTCTCCTCGTCGGCGGCGCACAGTTCGACCAGTTCGTCCAGCACCGCGGCGCGCGCCCCGGCAAGACCCGGCAGCGACAGCGACTCCGGCTTCAGCGGAGCCCCGCGCCCGGAAGCGGCCTTACCCTCCGACGGCGGCAACAGCACGAGCACGGCAGGTCTCCTTCGTACGTACGGGGGCGGGGGGTGCGGCCCCCGCGCCAGCCTACGGTCATCCGGGTGCCGTCCGACTCCGCCCGCCATACGCTCGGTCCATGCCCCGCCGCCATATGCACATGACCGGCGCAGCCGAAGCTCCGCTGCGGGCCGCACTGCGTGAGCTGCGTACCACGCTCGACGTGCCCGAGGGCTTCCCGGCCGAAGTCCTTGCCGAGGCGGAGTCCGCCGCCAAAGCGCCGCGCCTGCCGGACCACGACGCCACCGACATCCCGTTCTTCACCATCGACCCGCCGGGCTCCGTCGACCTCGACCAGGCGATGCACCTCGCCTCCCGCCGCGACGGCGGCTTCCGCGTCCATTACGCGATCGCCGACGTCGCCGCCTTCGTCACCCCCGGCGGCGCGATCGACGCCGAGGCCCACCGCCGGGTGCAGACCCTCTACTTCCCGGACGAGAAGGTCCCCCTGCACCCGGCCGTGCTCTCCGAGGGCGCGGCCAGTCTGCTGCCCGACCGGACCGCACCGGCGCTGCTCTGGCGGATCGACCTCGACGCCGAGGGCCGTACCGTCACGACCGAGGTGCGCCGCGCGCTCGTACGCAGCCGGGCCAGGCTCGACTACGAGGATGTGCAGCGGCAGATCGACGCGGGCACCGCCGAGGAGCCGTTGGGGCTGCTCAAGGACATCGGGCTGCTGCGCGAGGCGCTGGAGCGCGAGCGCGGCGGCATCTCGCTGAACGTCCCGGAGCAGGAGGTCGTCGAGCGGGACGGCGCGTACTTCCTCGAATACCGCGCCCCGCTCCCGGCCGACGCCTGGAACGCCCAGATCTCCCTGCTCACCGGGATGGCCGCGGCCGACCTCATGACGGCGTCGGGCACCGGCATCCTGCGCACCCTGCCCACCGCCCCGGGCGGCGCGGTGGCGAGGCTGCGCCGCTGCGCGAAGGCCCTGGGCATCGACTGGCCGCACCATGTCTCGTACGCCGAAGTGGTGCGCTCCCTCGACCCGCACAACGCCCGCCATGCCGCCTTCCTCCAGGAGTGCACGACGCTGCTGCGCGGTGCGGGCTACGCCGCCTTCTCGGGCGGCGAGCTGCCCTCGCCCGCGGTCCACGCCGCCGTGGCCGACGAGTACACGCACTGCACCGCGCCGCTGCGGCGGCTGGTCGACCGGTACGCGGGCGAGCTGTGCGTGGCGGCGGTGGCCGGGCAGGCGCCCCCGGAGTGGGTGACGGCGGCGCTGGACAAGCTGCCGCAGGAGATGGCGGAGGGCTCCCGACGCGCCAACACGGTGGAGCGGGAGTGCGTCGACCTCGTCGAGGCGGCGCTGCTGAGGGAGCGGGTCGGCGAGATCTTCGACGCCTTCGTGGTGGATGTGAAGGAGCACGAGCCGGCCGTCGGGACGATCCATCTGGCGGACCCGGCGGTGGTGGCCAGGATCGACGGCGGCGGCGAGAGGCTTCCGCTGGGGGAGCGTGTACGGGCCCGGCTCACGCAGGCCGACCCGGGGACGGCGAAGGTGCTGTTCGCGCTCGCGTGAGCGCGGTGACGAGCGCTTTCGGGTCATCGGCGTGCCGATCGTCCGGGCGCCGGTCCTCGCGGGTCTGTGCGGCCGGCTCGCCCGCACCTCGTACGATCGCGCCTTCGGCTAAGGACTCCGAACCAGGAAAGGCTTTCAGCGTGCCTGACTCCCCCCGTGCGCAGCAGATCATCGCCGCGGCCCGCGAACTGCTCGAGCAGGAAGGCCCGGAAGCCCTCACCATGCGCCGCCTCGCCGAGCGGGTCGGCATCAAGGCTCCGTCCCTCTACAAGCACTTCCCGGACAAGTCCTCGGTCGAGACCGCCCTGATCGCCGAAGCCCTCCGCGAGAGCGCCGAGGTCCTCGAGGCCGCGGAGGCCGCGACCCCCGGCTCCTTCCAGGCCCTGGCCACCGCCTACCGCGCCTACGCCCTGGCCCACCCGCACCTCTACCGCCTCGCCACCGACCGCCCGCTCGCCCGCGAGGCCCTGCCCGTGGGCGTGGAGGACCGTGCCGCGGCACCCCTCATCCGCGCGGTCGGCGGCGACGCGGACACCGCCCGCGCGGCCTGGGCCTTCGCCCACGGCATGACCATCCTCGAACTGAACGGCCGCTTCCCGCCGGGCGCCGACCTCGCGGCGGCCTGGGCCACCGGCTCCGCGGGCTTCGTCCCCGCACCCGCCAGGTAACATGGCTGACACGGCAGACGAGCCGGGCGGACGGCCGCGTGAAGATCTTCTGGATCTTCCCGAGGAACGTCCGGGCTCCACAGGGCAAGGTGGTGGGTAACGCCCACCCGGGGTGACCCGCGGGACAGTGCCACAGAAAACAGACCGCCGAGGACCTCGGTCCTCGGTAAGGGTGAAACGGTGGTGTAAGAGACCACCAGCGCCTGAGGTGACTCAGGCGGCTAGGTAAACCCCACCTGGAGCAAGGTCAAGAGGGGCCGCCGTAAAAAGTGGCCCTGCGCGGACGTTCGAGGGCTGCCCGCCCGAGTCCGCGGGTAGACCGCACGAGACCGGCGGCAACGCCGGTCCTAGATGGATGGCCGTCTCCCCGGCCGCCGCGAGGCGACCGGGCGACAGAACCCGGCGTACAGCCCGACTCGTCTGCCTCCTAGGGCTTTTGACCAGTAGAAACGCAGGTCAGAGGCCTTTCTTCGTGTACTGGCGGGCCTCGCTGGACCCCGGTCCACACCGGATCGAACGAGACCGCGTGGGGTTGAAGCCCCTCGCCAGGGCTATCGCGGCGCCTGAGGCTTCCGGCGCCTGCCGGTCCCAGGGCCGAGCTTCGGCGCCGGGCCCGAGGCGGGGGCAACTTCGGTGCTGGGGAAAAGGACGCGTTTCGCCTCCGCGAGATTCGCCGCGAAGCCGTACGGCTCCCACGTGTGCCCGTTCCATCGCTGGATCGCTCGGGGCGTGTCAGGGTTCAGATGCGACCCCCGCGGACCCGTGTCGCCGCCAAGGGGAACGGCGCGGAGCCGTCCGATCTTCGCGTCGCGACGCTCGGCCCACTGCGACAGCGGTTCGTCGTCCATCGTGCTTCCTACGAGTTGGGAGGCGGCTTCCTCGGAGGGTAGCGGTTCAGGGGAGCCGATGCTCCCAGCGCAGCAACGGGCTGCTGCCGATCCAGTAGAGGTGCGATCTGTCGGTGACGCGGAGCCTCACAGCCTCGATACCTGGACGGCCGTTGTCCTGCCAGGCGACGAGGGCGCTTTCGATGTCGTCCCAGAGGGCCACGGGGCCGCCTTGGCGGACGGTCCAGCTCTCGCCGTCGGCGGTGAACTCGGCGAACGACTCCCGCTCAGGGGCGAAGAGGTAACGCAATGGCGTGCCGTTGCTGCGTGCGGCGCGAACGAACTGCGCGCCGGGGGCGGCGAGCTGTGCGAGGAAGGCAGGCATCCACTCCTCCAGGACGGGAGGGGGTACCAGCATGGGCCGGTCACTGTCCGCGTAGGCGGTGCGTGCGGAGAGGTCGCCGGCCAAGGGTGTCACCGCCTGGGCCCGCGCTTGCATGAAGGAGGAGCGTCCGATGATCGCGCCCTCGGCGGTGCCGTCGTCGCCGACGGTGAGCTTCACGAGACCGGTACCCCAGGGCCAGGAGCCGACCGTGCTGAGGACGATGCCGCCGGGCTTCGTCTGCCGGACCCACGTGTACGGGATGCGACGGACCGCGCAGGTGGCGATAACCCGGTCGTACGGCGCTCGATGCGGATGACCGAGGAGTCCGTCGCCCATCACCGTCCACGTCGAGTAGCCGACGGTTTCGAGGGCGGCATCGGCGCGTGCCGCCACCTGCGAGTCGACCTCCACCGTGGTGACGTTGTCCTCGCCGAGGTAGTGGCACATCAGGGCCGTGGAGTATCCGGTGCCCGTGCCGATCTCCAGGACGCGGTGTTCCGCCTTGAGGTCCAGGGCCTCGATCATGCCGACGACGGTGGTCGGGTCGGTCGAGGACGACGTGGGCACGCCCGCGACGGGTTCGCCGGTCTGGTCGGCGGTGAGGCGGCCGTCGAGCTGAGTGGTGAGGGTGTCGACGCTGTAGGCGATCTTCAGCCACTCGTCCGGGTCCGTACCAAGGGAAGTGACGGGCCGCCAGGTCCGCCCCTCGTCGAGGAAGACTCCGGGATGGAGGAACTGCTCGCGCGGCACGGTCTCAACGGCACCGCGCAGCCAGGGGGACTTCAGGACGCCCTTGTTCGCGAGCACGGCCGCCATGCGGCGCCGCTCGGATGCCGGGTCGGTCATCGGCGGTCTCCTTGCACGAGTAGGTCGGCGAAGGCGGCGGACATCGGGAGGCCGGTCTCCTTCTCCAGCCACCCCCACTGCCCGTTGGGGTTCAGCTCCAGCCACCAGTAGACCCCCGCCCGGTCCACCGCAAGGTCGAAGCTCCCCGATACCAGCTCCAGGCGGTCCAGGTAGGCGTGCAGTGCCTTGTCCACGCTGTCGGGGAGGTGTTCCACGGTGTACGTCAGGATGCTGTAGTCCTTGCGCCAGTCCAGCAGTTCGGAGTCGATACGTACGGCGAAGGTGTGCCGGCCCACGATCAGGACGCGGAGGTCGGCGACCTTGTCCACGCGGGCCTGGAACAGGTGCGGGGTGATGCGAACGCTGTCGTCGATCTCGTCGGCGGTGACGGGGTCGGCCCAACCGGTCACCGGCACGCCGTCGCGCGTGTACGGGGTCCACCGCAGCGTCTTGAAGATCGCGTCTCCTTGAGTGCGGATGAACCCGCGTGCCTCGGCGGGGTCGTTGGTGACGAGGGTGGGCGGGACGGCGAAGCCGAGCTGCTGGGCGAGGGCGAGCTGAGCGGGTTTGTAGTCGGCCGCGGCGATGCGTAACGGGTGGTTGACCCAGAGCGGGCCGTCCAAGGCGTAGAGCGTGCCCCCGAGCCCGTAGCGGACCTGCGCCGCCGCGAAACGGGAGTCGTCCGGGGACAGGTGGGGGAACGACGGCCACTCCGGGCGGCGCCAGTACACCGATCGGACGCGGGTCAGGTCGGCGGTTCTCGACGGGGTGCGCACCTGCCCGACCACAGGGGCCGGGCAGGTGCCGAACCGAGCCGAGACCGTGAGGCCCTCGCCGATGTCGGCGAGGTTGAACCGGACCACCGGCACATCGCGCCGGTTGAGCTCGGTGATCACCATGTCGGCGGTGATGTCGTCCGCCTCGGTGGCCACCAGAACCGGCCTCTCCTCGGTCATGGTCATCAGTCCTGGCTGCTGTCCTGATCGTGACCCTGATCGTTCTTGGAGTCCGAGTTCGTCGTCGTGGAGGTCTCGGTTCCGGAGCTGGTGCCGTGCTTGCCCATCTCGACGACCTGGCCGGCGCGGTCGCGGAACACCCCGAGTTGCGTCGTGGGGTCGATGACGACCGTGGCGTGGGGCCGGCGGATGGTCGTCGGGTAGGGCACGAGTCGGCCCGCACCCCACGGTCGCGTGGGAGCGGGGAGTGCGAGGGAGGCGGTCATGGGACTCCTTGGGTTGAAAGTGGAGTGGTGCAGGAAGCCGCTCACCCAGACGCGGGACGTCCCCGCAGGCAATGGCCTGAAAGGGGCGAGCGGGGCTTGAACGTCTGCCCCTACGGGGGCAGAGCTGGCTGTTCTCCTCCTGGCCCTCCGTGAGCTGGGGGTGGGGGAGGGATCCGGCACTGCTCTCCGCCCGCGCCGGTACCGTGCGGACGGCGATCCGTGGACTCCGCCTCAGAGGCGGGCCGCCTGGATGTTGTCGGCCGCGGTCGTCCACTCGACGCCACTCTCGGGCCGGATGTGCGCGACCCGGACAGTGCCGTGGCTGTGGAGCTCGTGCGTGACGGCGACGAGAACGCCCTCCCCGCGCGAGGCGACGTCGCGGACGTTCGTGTTCAGGAGCGGGTGCTGCTCGTAGCCGTCGGGCCCGACCGGGTTCACGTCTCCGTCTCCTGCCGCGTCTCGCTGCGGCGCATGAACTTCTCCCATCCGCTGGCCGCCCGTACCCGCAGAGCCCGGCTCGGCGCACCCGGTTGGGGCTCCGGCGGCGTGTACGTACGGCCGCTGGCGCCAGGGTTCCTGCGGGGCAGTTCGGAGGTCGTCACGCGGTCGCTCCTCTCTGATGGGGCAGCAGCCGGCCGCAGCCTGGACGGGACGGAGCGCGCGGCCCGCTGCCTCAGGGGAGCCGCCCGAAGGGTCCTTCAACCTCCGAGCGGCGTGTGACCAGTGAACGACGATCCGTTACCGTCTCCCAGAGCGGACCCCGCGCATTGCCCAGGCGTTTTCCGGGCATCGGGTGTAGCGAGTGAGGAAGGTGCTCTTCGTGAGGGGAGTCCAATGGCTTTAAGGCGTACGCGCTTTGCCGAGCGGCGGGTGGCAAAGGGTTACTCTCAGGAGGAATTCGCGGAAGCGCTTATGGTGGCCGCGTCCACCGTGGTCCGTTGGGAAAGTGGCCGTGCCACCCCACAACCGCACCAACGGCCCAAGATCGCCAGCCTGTTAGGAGCCACCCTCTCCGAGCTGGAAGGGCTTCTCTTCGAAGAACAGCCGGCCGAAACCGCCGTGCTTCCTGACACCCCATCCCTCCTCCACGGTGATGATGACGATATGAAGCGCCGCGATGTCCTGGGCCTGCTCGCCGTTACGGGCGCGCTGGTCACCCTGCCCGGTTCGGACGAGGCCCCCCGAGGACATAGAGTGGCGGCGCTCCTGGAGACAGGGGAGGAGCTGCACCGCAGCCTGTGGCAGGTCTTCACCCTCTCGGACTCCAAGCCGACCGTCTTCCCGGTGGTCCGCAAGCAGCTCGACGTCCTGACGAAGGGCCTGGCCGAGGCGCGTACCGCAGCGGACCGGGCTCGGCTGTGCACGATGACGGCCAACCTCTACCAGCTCGCCGGCGAACTCTCCTTCGACGCCAACCGGTACACCGACGCCGCCCAGTGCTACACGCTGGCTGCCAACGCTGCCCATGTTGGTGGTGACCACGACCTCTGGGCCTGTGCCATGACCCGCCACGCCTACGTCGAGCTCTACGCGCGCCGCGCGCCCGCTGCCCAGCCTCTGCTGGCGGTGGCCTCCCGGATCGCCCGGCGGGGCGACAGCGCACTGTCCACCCGCCACTGGGTTGCCGCCGTCCAGGCCCAGGTGTGCGCGGCCATGGGCGACATCGACGGCTGCGCTCGGGCCCTCGACGAAGCCGAGAAGGTGCACTCCCTCGACGACCACTCCCACAACGGCGGCTGGCTCCGCTTCGACGGTTCCCGCCTCCACGAGGAACGAGGGGCCTGCTACCTCCAGCTCGGCCGTCCCGACCTCGCGGAAGATGCCCTTACCGCAGCCCTCGCCCAACCGCTGTCCCTGCGCCGTCGCGCCGCCGTACTGAGCGACCTTGCCGTCCTCGGAGCCCACCGGGGTGACGTCGATCAGGTCGCGCAGTACGCGGAGGCAGTGCTTGGCCTGGCCGACCGGTCGAACTCGGGATTCATCTGCAAGAAGCTGGACGGACTTCGAGGGCGTCTTGCTCCGCTCATGTCCGATGGTCGAGTCTCGGATCTGGATCACCGAATCGCGGCGCTTTCGCGCACCGCATGACGAGAGGGACACGTGCATGAGTGACGGTCGGATCTTCCGCGAGGCGTGGATCGCCGGTGTGAACAAGCACTACCCCGGTGAGCCGAAGCCCGGCTACGTCACTCCGTGGGACGAGACGCCCGAGTGGGAGCGCGAGGCTGCCGCCGCCGTATGCGGACAGGTGCGCGACTTCATCAGGATCAGCGAAGGGCACGCCACACGGCTCACCCGCGAGCAGAAGGGCCGCTTCGTCGCGATCTGCTGGACCGCCCAGATGTTGAAGCATTTCGAGGACCCGAAACCCGGATACGTCGCCGACTGGGCCGACCTGCCGACCTGGCAGCAGGAGACGGACTCGGACATCTTCGAGCGCATCGAGCAGACCGTCTGAACCCTGAGAACGACGAAGCCCCCGTCCGGGCCGCTCCGCTCCGGGGCGGGGGCGGTCTCCTCACGTGGCCATCAAGGTAGCCACAGAAGCGCCCTCCCTGCGTGTTTGCACAGGTCATAGCGTTGCGGTAGCTCTCCCCGGCCTACAGCCCGACTCGTCTGCCGCACCCGCTCCGGCCCCGGTCGCTGGGAAAGTGGCCACGGGCCTTGACCGCTCGGGGGATTCGCGCGTTCACCGAGGAACGTCCGGCGGTGCAACCAGTGCGCTGCCGGGCTGCCCGAGGGCAGCAGGCGGTCGCGCCGGTACTGCTTGGCGGTCTGCCGAGTCGGACGATGCTGCGAAGGTGCCGGTCGCCCGCGTTCTGGCAGACCGAAGCCACTCAGCGCAGTACGGCCGCCAGCAGGTCGGCGCCCAGCGCCGTCAGATCGGGCAGATTGAGGGTGTAACGGACATAACGACCGTCCCGCCGGGCCGTGAGCAGGCCCGCGCGGCGCAGGACAGCGAGGTGACGGGAGACCTCCGGGGGTGAAAGTTCCCAGACGTGGGCCAGCTCAGCGGTGGTGTGCGGGCCGCGGGCCAGGGTGCGCAGCAGCCGCAGGCGTACCGGATGTGAGAGTGCCTCCAGCCGTAGTCCGACCGTTTCCAGCGATACCGGCTCTGATGGACTCGGCTCGGCCACGGGGTACTGCACCACCGGCCGCCATCCGGGCGCGTGGACCGCCACCAGGTGCGGGCTGCCGAAGACACTGGGGATGAAGGTGACCCCGGTGCCGTGGGCGGCGGTCGCCTTGTCCTGCAGCTTGTCCACGATGATGCAGTCGCCGTCCGGTGCCAGGGTGACTGCGTCGGAGACCGATGCGAGTGCCGCTCCGATGCCCTGGCGCTTCAGCAGGTCGTTCTTCAGGCGCAGGTCGGTGGCGAGCTGCACGGCGACGCCCGCCCAGGCGGCGTCGAAGAAGGCCTCGGCGCACTGTTCGAGGGTGTGGCGCACCCGCGCCCGCACAGCGGCCGGGTCCGCAAGCAGCCGTTCCGCGAAGGCCTCTTGCAGCGTGCCGCGGGCCTGTGCCAGGTCCAGGGCCCGCTCGCGCGCAGTCGCGTCGGTGAGCGGCGACGGCGCGGCAAAGTGGACCCGGTTGCTGCCGCACGTGGTGACGAGCGCGGCGGTCACATACGTTTCGTCGTCGATCCGGTCCACTTCGTCCAACTCCTCGGCGAGGGTCGGCCGAGGTCGGGCGGGGATCAGGAAGTCGGCTTGTGAGGAACGCCAGAGGAACTCCGCCTCCCGCAACCGCTCGGCCAGCTCCGGCCGCAGCCCGGCCCAGACATCCCCGGCCCATCCGGCGAGCTGCGGATGATGCCCGGGTTCGGCCAGCACGTGCAGCATCGCGGTCAGCTCGGCCAGCGGGGAGGCGGCGAACCGCAGTCGCTCGGACGGCAGGCCGCTGATGTCGATCCTCAACGTCATCCCCTCAGCATCCCTGACCGGATGGCCGGTCACGGCGTCGGTTGACGGTGTCCGTCAACCGACGTAGCCGGCCCTGCGGCCGAACGCACCGTTGACGCCATGTCAACCATCACCAGGATCCAGCCCCGCGCCCTCGTCCGTGCCTCCGGAGGCCCCCGCTATGCCGTCGCCCTGGCCGTGGACGCGCTCGGCACCGGCCTGCTGCGGCCCTTTCTGCTGCTCTACGGGGTGACGGTGCTGAGGCTGTCCGCGCCGGCCACCGGCATCGCCATGACGGTCGGCGTCGTCGTGGGTCTGGTGTGCATGCCCGCGGTGGGCCGATGGCTGGACCGGGGCGCACGCAGCACGGTCGTGGCAGCGTCGATGCTGGTACGGGTGCTGGGCGTGGCGCTGCTGTTGGCCACCCCGGCGGGGCACGTCCGGCTGTTCGCGACGGCGGCGCTCTTCCTCGGCATCGGCAACCAGGCATGGCCGGCCGCCCACGCAGCTCTCGTGGCCACGGTCGCCCACGGCCGGGAACGCGACATCGCTCTCGCGGGAGGCCGCGCCCTGCGCAACGCCGGCCTGGGCGCGGGCGCGCTCCTCGCCACCGCATGCCTGGCGGGCGGCACCACCGCACTGCAGGCGTTGGCAGCCGTCACCGGGCTCGCCTATCTCACTGCGGCGGCCTTGGCGTGGTCGGTCCACCTGCACGCGCAGCCGGCCGCTGCTCCGGCCATGGACAGGGCCGACGGGCCCGCACCCCGGATGCGCGCGCTGCTGGCCGCCAACGTGGTCTACGTCTTCTGCCTCAACGTCCCCGAAATCGCGCTCCCTCTGGTCCTGTTGACACAGTTGCACGCATCCCCGGTGTGGTCGGCAGCCATCTTCGTGGCCAACACGGTGCTGGTGGTCACCCTGCAGGTTCCGGTCACCGTCCTGATGTCCCGCTTCTCCCGGCGGACCGTGCTGGCTCTCGCCGGCGTGGTGCTCGCAGCGTCCTACCTCGGCTTCCTCGCGGCCACCTCGCTGGGACGCGGCTGGGGTGCCCCGGCCGTCGCCACGGTGTCCGTGGTCTGCACTATCGGCGAGATCATCTATGCCGGCAGCGCCACCGCGCTCGTCACCGCCCTCGCCCCGGCCCATGTCCTGGGACGCACCCTCGCCCGCTTCGAGCTCTCCACGGGCTTCGGCCTCGCCGTCTCCCCGGCGGTCATCACGGCTCTCGCACCCCACGGCTCGGCCGCCCTCTGGGGCAGCCTTGCTGCTGCGACGCTCCTCTCCGCCTCCGCCGTTGCCACCGAGAAGGATCAAGGAACGCGGCTCGCCTCTGGTGATGGTGTGAAAAAGGGAGACCAGTAGGTTTGAATATCAAACTGACAGTGCTTATGCTGATCACCGCTCCTACCAGGAAAGGAAGGTGAACGTAGGTGAAGACACGATCGGGTACTCGCGGTCGCGTGGGCGGGGGGCTCTCCTCGCCGCGTTGAGTGGCACCCTGCTCTGGACGTCCGCGCCCCTGTCGCAAGCCCAGGCGGCGACCACGTACTGGCGGTTCGACAACGCCATGGCCGACGCGGTCCGGCAGATCCGCTGGAATTCCATAGGCGACAAAGGCCAGCTGTGGCGCTTCGAATACCGGACCGACGGCACGAACAACGGCTATCTCGAGTCCTATTGGACCACCCAGGCCAGGACGTCGCCGGGCAACCCCGGCGCGGTCTACACCGATGACAACGGCTGGGCCCGCCGCATGACGTGACCCCCAGACGCTCAGCGAGACGGTGGAGCCGACCGCCGTAGAGGCGCCGGCTCGGGAGTGGGAAGCCTTGCACGGTGGCCTGTCGGACCAGCCCTTCACCATGCCCGGCCACGGCCGATGACGCGCTCAACCCCTTCAGTTTTCGTACTGGTTGGGTGGGGCCGGGACCGGTCTGGCCCGGCTGACGTCGATGAACGGGATGATGCCGTCGTTGACGGGGTCCCTGGTCTGTTTGCCGGTGTAGGTGCCGATGACTTCGAGCCAGGTGTCGGGTCGCAGAGCGGGGGCGGGAGGAATCCGTCCGGACAGGCCGATCTTGACGGGTTGGGCGTCGGCAGCGCAGCAGTTGAGGCTCATGCGGACGAGGTAGGGTGCGCCGCTGCCGTCGAGGGTGATGAAGCCGGTGATTTTGATCCGCCGGTCGCCGAGTGAGTGTCCGTGGTCGTAGACCGCGCGGCCGGCGTAATCGACGACGCTGAGCCGGAGAGGGTCGCCGGCGGGGAGGGTGGGGAAGCCCCAGGGTTGTTGCAGGGCCGTGCCGGCGCGCAGGGCGCTGTAGGAGCCGAGTGCGGGTGGGGCGACCAGGATGAGAGCGAGCACGGGCAGGACGAGGAGCCAGGATATGCGTGGTTCGCGGTGGGCGTGGCCGCGACGGTCGTGGTGCTCACGCCCGGGCGGGTTCTCCTCGGTCGCGCGCGGCCGTCGCAGTTCGTACCAGACGGTGGCGACGGCGGCGACGATCAGGACGATGCCGGCCATGAGCAGCAACGGGCGAAACCCGGCCTTGACGTAGCGCAGGTAGAGGTCCGTGAAGCCGGCGTGCAGCACCGCCGCGCCGACGAGGAACAGTACGGCTGCTTGCGCCTGCCGGTTCACAGCAGGACCGCCCCGACCAGGACCGACATGAGGACGGCCAGGGTGAAGGTGGCGGGGGCGAACCGCAGCGCGAACCCGCGGCCGAACGTGGCGGCCTGCATGGCGAAGAGCTTCAGGTCGATCATCGGTCCGACGACGAGGAATGCCAGCCGGGCGGTGAGCGAGAACTGGGTCAGGGACGTGGCCACGAACGCGTCGGCCTCGGAGCAGATCGACAACACCACCGCGAGGATCGCCAGGGTGAGGATCGACACCACAGGGTTGTTGGCCGCGGTGTGCAGCCAGCCTGCCGGCACGACGGCCTTGAGGGTGGCCGCGGCCATCGCGCCGACGACGAGGAAGCCGCCGGCGTGCATCACGTCGTGCCGTACGGATCCCCAGAACGCCGCCCCCTTGCCGAGGCCGTCGAACGAAGGGTGGGCCGGTGGGCGCAGCCAGTCGCTGCGGCCCAGCCGCTGCCACAACCAGCCCATCGTGCACGCCACGAGCAGGCTCGCCACGAACCGCGCGAGGACCATCTGCGGGTCGCGGGGAAACGCGACGGCGGTGGCGGTCAGCACGATCGGGTTGATCGCCGGGGCGGACAGCAGGAACGCCAACGCCGCCGCGGGGGTGACGCCGCGGCGCACCAGCGCCCCGGCCACCGGCACGGAGGCGCACTCGCAGCCGGGGAGGACCGCCCCGGCCATCCCGGCGACCGGCACCGCGAGGGCGGGCTGTTTCGGCAGCGCGCGGGCAAAGAACGACGGTGGGACGAACACCGCGATGATCGCCGACAGCAGCACGCCGAGTACGAGGAAGGGCAGGGCCTGGACGACCACCGCGACGAACACGGTCATCCAGCTCTGCATCACCGGCGCGGACAACGCCCGGCGGACCGGCCCCTGCAGCACAACCACCAGGAGCAGCACCATGGTCAGGACGAGGGGTGAGTTGAACTGCCAACCCTGCGGATCGTCCGCGTCGCGATGGTCAGCCCGGGGCGGGGCTGTTCTGGTGGCGGTCACGGGTGAGGTACCTCCGGTATGGAAAGGCTTCGCGGGTTGGTTCCCCTCCACCTTCAGTACGCCGGTTCGGGCACAGCTTCTCATTCCTGAATCAACGCGAGTTGATCGAGGCTTCCTTTGTCTACGGGGGAAAACCCCACCGCGACGTTCGTGCAGGCAGGATCGATCCGGCCGGCAACGACTGTGATCGTGGAAGCATGGAGATCACGCAGCAGTCACTTCGCCGTTCCGCCGGTTCGTTCGTGGCGACGACCCTGGGCAGGCCCGGCCGATCGTGGGTCTGGCGGGGGATCACCTTGCTGCCGGTGTCGGCCACCCGGTTCATGCGCGCAGTATCGAGGGGGCGCCTCGCCGACGCGCCGACGGCCCTCCTCGGGACGGGGCTGGGGCTCCTCGCCTGGTTCATCATCCTGATCAGCACACAGGCGGCCGTAAATGGCGCTCTCTACCCGCTGTTGGATGCGCACGACTACCAGAACTCCTGGGGCGGCCCCACCCTGGCGGGTGCCTGGGCGGCACACGCGGCGCTGGCCGTGCCGATTCTCGTCGCTGCCGTATGGCTACTGCGTGGCCTGGTCGTACTCGGTTCCGACGATCAGGAACCGTCCACCGGATCGAGGTCCCACTGGTGGAGCAGGCCGCTCGCCCTCCTGTTGGCCGCAGCGGGGGCGGTGCTGTTCGTGGGATGGATCAATCAGCTGTGAACCGGACGGGGTTCGGCACGCTGCGCCCTGCCGGACGGCAAGACCGTGGCCCGTCAGGGCGGCCCGCGCCGACTGGCCGACGAACTCGATCGAACGAGGCCCAACTCACCAACGCGGTGGTACCTGCGGCCCTTTGTGCAGCCGCAGCGGTTCGGACGGGGGCGGCGTATTGGCCCGCAGCGGAAGCGCCAGCAACGCCCCGGCCACGAAACCGACCACATGGGCGAGATAGGCAACGGTGCCGACCTCCGCGACGCCGTAGCCGGCCGAGTAGAACGCCTGCAGGACGAACCACAGTCCCAGCACCGCCCAGGCGGGGAGCCGCAGAGGGAAGAAGAACAGGAAGGGCACCAGGCCCCACACCCGAACCCGCGGGTAGAGCACCAGGTAGGCGCCCAGCACGCCGGCGATTGCCCCGGACGCCCCGACCAGCGGTTCGGCGGAATCGGGGTTGGCCAGTGCGAAGCCGTACCCGGCCACGTACCCGCAGAACAGGTAGAACAGCAGGTACCGCACCCGCCCCAACCGGTCCTCGATGTTGTCACCGAAGATCCACAAGAAGAGCATGTTGCCCAGCAGGTGCAGCCAGCTGCCGTGCAGGAACATCGAGGTCAGCACGGACAGCGGAGGCGCCTTGTCGTAAGGGGGCGGTCCGAGCAGGCAACCCGGCCCCTGGGGGCCCACCGCGGGGGTCCCGGTCGGGACCAGGTCCGGCACCCGGTTGTGGATCAGCTCCCGCGGTACGGCGCCCCACTGCTCGAGGAAAGCCTGCAGATGGCACAGTTGCGCGAGGCCGCTGTCGCCCGCGATCGAGGACACGGCCACGGGTGTGCGCAGGAACACGATCACGTTGGCCACGATCAGCGCGTAGGTCACCCAGGGCGTGCGCCGCACCGGATTCGAGTCATGAACGGGAATCACCACATAAGGAACCTGCCCCGATCGGCACGGAGATTCCGGCCCGGCCCCTGCCATGTCAGCCACCCGGCCGTATCGGCGGCGCTTCTCGCGCTGCCGAGGTGATGTCAAGCGCGGGTGGAGCGGTGGGGTTCAGGCGTCGCTGAAGCCGGTCGAAGGCCGGTCGTCTTCGTGCCGGATGGCCAGCGCACTCGCGTGCTGACGTCCTTCCGCCGCCAATAGGATCTAATGGAGTGGCGCACGCGGAGCAGAGACATACCGATCATCACCGGTCGACAGTTCCGCCTTGGATCCGCGCGGCTCTCAAACTCTGGATGGTTGTGCATGACTGCTGCCTCTCCCCACCTCGATCCTGCCCGGCCCGGACAGACCACGGCAGGCTCGCCAGCTGCGCCGCAGCACCACGATCTGTTTCTTCAGCCGCAGTACACCGTCGAGCTGCCGCCACTGGAAGAGGAGGAAGACGCCTCCTACGCGGTTTCACCCCTTCCCGCGCACCGGCGGCGCGGAGCAACCCGCGGACGTTGACCGCTGCCCGTAGCGCGCGGTGAGTCGCTCTGCTGCGAACTACGGGCCATGCGGAGGACTGCGGCGGACACGGGCGAGGACGAGCACCGTGTCGTCGTCCGGCGGGTCGGGCAGCAGGCTCGAGAGCATGCGGTCCGCTGTCTCCTCCAACTGGCCCGACGCCCTGCGTAGTTCGGCACGTACCGCGGCCAGGCCCTCTTCGATGTCCTGGCCGCGTGCTTCGATGAGGCCGTCGGTGTACAGGGCGAGAATGGCGTCCTCCGGCAGGGTGATCTCGATTGTCGTGAAGGGGTGACCGCCCACCCCGAGGGGAACTCCCAGGACATTGCTAATGGTCTCGACCGTGCCGTCAGGGTGGCGTACGAGGGGCGGGGGGTGGCCGGCGCTGGCCATGCGGGCGCGCCCGGTCGTGGGGTCGTACAGGATGTAGAGGCAGGTCGCCAGCTCGATTCCCGCCTCCTGGGCACAGGTGTCGAGCTCGGCGAGCAGTTCGTGCGGTTCCTGGGTGTGCCTGGCAAGTGCCTTGGCCGTGATGCGCAGCCTCCCCATGGCCGCGGCGGCCGGCACCCCGTGGCCCATCACGTCACCGACGACCAGGGCGACCCGGTCGCCGGGCAGGTTGATCACGTCGTACCAGTCGCCGCCGACCTCGGTGATGTGGCTGCCGGGCAGGTAGCGGTGGGCGACCTGCACATAAGGGCTGGTCGCCAGGGCACTGGGGAGCAGCGCGCGCTGGAGGGTGACCGAGATGTCATGCACTCGGCTGTAGAGACGCGCGTTGTCCAGGCAGAGCGCGGCGCGGGAGGCGAGCTCACCGGCCAGGCTGAGGTCCTCCTCGGTGAAGGCGGGCCTGGCCGCGGAGCGTCCGAACATGGTGAGGCCCTGGACCGTGCCCCGGGCGATGAGCGGGGCGATGAGGATGCAGGCCAGGCCGCTTTCTCTCAGGAGCTGGGCGCGGGCCTGGTGGATGACGGTCCGGGTCACGAACTCGTCGTTCACCAGGACGGAGACGGGGCGGCCCGTGCGCAGCATCCGGTGGATGGCGGAACCCGGTGGGTATGTCACGCTCTCCAGCCCGCTCACGAGTTCGGTGGCGGGTGGGGGCAGGATGGTGCCGGAGGCGATCCGGCGCGTGACCAGCGGAAGTTCCGGGTCGAACACCTCAGGCTCGTCCATCCACTCCACGAGTTCCACGACGGAGGCGTCCGAGAAGTCGGGAACCGCGGCGTCGACCAGCTCCCGGGCGGTGACGTTCACGTCCAGGGTGGTGCCGATCCGGGCCGCGGCCCGGTCCAGCAGAGCCAGCCGCTGACGACCGGCGGTTGCCTCCATGATGGCCTGCTCCCGGTCGGTCACGTCCACCAGCAGGCCGCCCACTCCGGGCCGGCTTCCGACCGCGCCGCTGAGGGGGAAGAAACTCACCGACCGCACCTGATCACGATCCGGGTGACCTGGCGTGCGTACGCCCACCAGCGCGCCCACGACGGGCCGTCCCTCCGTGGCGACCGCGCGCAGTATCCGCTGGTACTCACCCCCGTCGGAGGTGATCATGATCTCTTCCATCCGCCGTCCGAGGTGCTCCTCGATGGGAAGTCCGTCCATGTCGGCGAGCGCCTGGTTGAGGTGGACGTACCGCGACTCCTCGTCGAGCATGACCAGGCCAATGGGGCAGGTCTCGAAGAGGGCGTCGAGGAAGGCCAGGTTGGTCTTCACCCGATCGAGTTCGTCACTGCGGCTCGCCAAGGCCATGACCACCGAACGGCCCTCTGCGCCAGTGACGGGGAAGACCCGGAAACCGCAGTCGAAGACCGCGCCGTCCAGGTGCCGTGCCTGCAGCCGGCCGCGCCAGTACCCCAGGGTGCGGCCTCGCTCCGCCAGCCGGATCGAAGGGGCAGGGGCGCCTCGGGGCGGATCCGGGAAGAGCACACCGGCGGGTTTGCGCAGCACCGCAGCGGGGTCGTGCCCGAAGAGGTCCCGCGCGCCAGGTCCCCAGTAGCAGATCCGGTCGTCATCATCGATGCCGAAGACGGCAACGGCCACGTGTTGCAGCAGCGTCCCGGGCTCGGACCAGAGCGGACCGGGAGCCTTCTCGTCCCCCGACCGATCTGACGGCACGACTGTCGCCTTCCACCCGCGGCACAACGCATCGCCTCGCCCCACCCACCGGGCGCCGAAAGAGGCTCAGGCGTCTTTGTCATCCATTGTGCAGATATCTGAGTGACTCTGTACGGTCAGAGGCTCTGTCGCTCGACCCGGTTGCCAATTGTGCCGGTACTGTTACTCAGAGTGATGCATGCATCGCCGCGGCCTCCACCGACGGCGGCTGCCACGAGGCGGCCCGGCATCCGGCGACGGTGCTCACGGTCGCTCCGCGCGGCGCGCGGTGGTCGCGCCCGCCACGACGCGGCGGCTCATCGACCGGTTCGCCTCGGTGTTGCCCGCCACGACGCAGCCGACGTCGCCGGAGCTCGCCCGGCAGGCGAAGCTCAAGCTGCGCGACCGGGTGCAGGCGGTGGTGCTTGCGTACGGGACGGGGCCGGCGCGGGTGGGGGAGCCCTTCCGTCACCGCAGGATCGACTCGAGGAAGTCGCTCCCCAGTCGCGCCACCACGGTGACGTCCAACTGGTGCTGTACGTACCTACCGTGCCGCTGCGTGGTGAGCATTCCGGCCTCGCGCAGGGCCTTCAGATGGCGCGACACCTCGGGCGCCGTGATGCCGAAACCCTTCGCCAACTCGCTCGTCGTGTACGGGGCGCGGGCCAGTGCCCAGCACAGGCGTATCCGGATTGGGTGGGCCAGTGCCATCAGTCGCTTCTCCATCAGCTCCGACGTGCCCGGCCCGGGCCTCAACTCCGGTGCGGAGAGCGGGTATTCGACGACTGGACGCCACCCCGGCGCGTGCTGTACGACCAGGTGTGGCCAGCCGAACGCACTCGGCACGAACGTGACACCGGGGTCGATGCCCGGCTGCGTGGCCTCCGTTCGCCCGTCCGTCAGCTTGTCGACATTGATGCGTCGGCCCCGCGCGTCCTCCTCGAGCGTCACGGTCGGCGACACCGCCTTGAGCGCGTCGGCGAGGCTCCTGCGACGCAGCAGCTCCGCCTTCTCCCATGCGTCCGCGGCGAGTTGAGGGCGGACGCGCTGCCAGACCTCGGCGAAGAAAGCCTCGTCGCAGTCCTCAAGGAGACGCCGGATCCAGGCGCGGACCGTTGCCGGGTCCTTCAGCAGGTGTTGTGCGAAATCGAGTTGCCGGGGACCGCGCGCGGACGCCCGCTCGAGGGCAGCGTCCCGAGCGGCATCGTCCACCAGCGGGGAGCGCCCGCCACCACAGCGCAGCGTGCAGCCGGAGGCGTTGATCTCGAGCGCGGCCTCGACGTACGTCTCGTCATCGAGCTCGTCCACCTCGTCCAGCTCCTCCGCCAGCGTGGCCGGCGGCATCGGGCGGTTGGGCAGCAGGATGTCGGACCGCGTCGACCGCCACAGGAACTCCGCCTCCGACAGCCGGCACTGCAGATCCGGCTTCAGCCCCGCAGCCGTCGTCGTCGCCCAGCCGTGCAGGCCCGGATGGTGGCCCGGCTCGGAAAGCACGTGCAGAGCCGCCCCCAGCTCCGCCAGCGGGGACGGCCCGAAGACGATGCGCTCCTGCGGGAGCCCGGTGATGTCGATGTCGACGCTCATGGGCTCCATGGTGCACGGGCCCACTGACAGCCGGCGCCCCGATTAGCGGCGTTCGTCAAACGACGTGCCAACCCCCCCAGGGCCTGGCGCACCGTTGAGGCATGAGCTTCTCAGCCGCATACGCACTCGCCCAAGCCCGAGCAGCCCAGCATCACGACCCGACGATCCCCGAGCCCGGCTTCAACGACTGGGCCCTGATCAGGGAACTCCGCGAGGCCCGCCGCCCGCGACGACGCCGCACCGCACGGAGGTGCCGAACTGATCCTCCCCCGGCCGTGACGCCTTCCCGACTCCCGGCGAGCCCGCCGGCCGGAACGTGAGAGAGGGAGCCACGTTGTCCGACGATGTCGTACCCAGCGGCCAACGGTCCTCGGCGGTCGCCACCGGACGGCTTCGCGTCCTGCTCATCGGCGGCAAGCTCAAGCATGTGCGCAAGGCGCGGGAGCTCGGCCTGGACGTGGTTCACGCCCAGTTCCCGGACGAGTACGACCGCGGCCACTGGCCCTACGTCGATCAGGCGCTGCTGCTCGACTACGGCGACATCGACCGGCTCCTGCCGCTGGTCCGGGCGTTGCACGAGGCGTACCCGTTCCAGGCCGCCGTGTCGCTGTTCGAACTCGGGCTGCTGCCGACGGCGCGGATCAACGAGGCGCTCGGCCTCGGCGGCGAGTCCGTCGCCACCGTGGAACTGCTGCTGGACAAGTGGCGGATGCGCCGACTCCTGGCCGCGAAGGGCATCAGCCCGATGGCCTCCGCGGTCGGCCGTTCCGCGCAGGACGTTCGGGGGTTCGTATCGGCGCACGGGCTCCCGATCATCGTCAAGCCGATCCGCGAATCGGGCAGCCTGGGGGTGTTCTGCATCCGCGACCGAGCCGACGTGGACGTCGTCGCCGAACGGTTCCGGTCCCTCGACGACGGGCATTGGGCCGCCAAGGACCTGTCCGGTGCCGATTCCTTCGACGAGTTCCTCATGGAGGAGTTCCTGGACGGCCCGGAGATCAGCGTGGAGACCCTGACCTTCCACGGCCGGCATGTGGTCGTCGCGGTGACCGACAAGGAGTGCGGCGGCCCCGGTTTCGTCGAGATCGGACATTCGCAGCCCAGCGGCTGCTCGGCCGAGACGCTGCGCGAGGTCACGCGGTTGGTGACGGACTTCCTCGACGCGGTGGGGCTGCGCAACGGGCCGGGGCACACCGAGGTCAAGCTGACCTCGCGCGGCCCGCGGATCGTCGAGTCGCACAACCGCATCGGCGGTGACGGGATCAACGAACTGGCCGAGATCGCCTACGGCGTCGACATGGAGCGCTACGCGCTGGGCGCCAGGTTCGGCGTGGCGGAGACGCTGACCACGTCGCCCGAGCCTCGGGGCGGAGCGGCCGTCCGGTTCCTCACGCCGGAGCCCGGACGGGTCGTGGAGGTGACCGGCGTCGACGCCGTGCGCGCGGACCCGGCGTTCGTCGACCTCCGGCTGGAGGTGGAGCCGGGCGACGAGGTACCACCGCTGACCTGGAACGAGGACAAGGTCGGTCACGTCATCGCCCGCGGCGCCACCGCCACCGAAGCCATCGCCCACGGCAAGAGGCTGGCCGCGGCGATCCACGTGCGCACCGAGCCCGTCGCGTGAGCACGGCGGCGCCGGACCGGTCGGGCGTCGACGAGCAGCGATTCCGCGACGCGGTGCGCGGCCTGCCCGGCCGGGTGTGGATCATCAGTCTCGGCATTCTGGTCAACCAGGTCGGCAACTTCCTGCCCGTGTTCATCGTGCTCTACCTGACCGAGCGCGGCTATTCCGCCGGTGCCGCGGGGTTGGTGCTGGGTGTGTCCGGGGTGGGCAAGGTGCTCGGCAACGCCGTCGGCGGCTACCTCGCCGACAGGATCGGCCGGCGATGGACCATCGTGCTGTCCGCCGTGACCACCGCCGGGCTGACGGCGATCGTGCCGTCCCTCGGGCCGCTCCCGCTCATCGTCGCGGTGGTCGGGCTCATCGGCGTGACGTCGCAGATCTACCGGCCGGCCGCCGCCGCCGTGCTGGTCGACGCCGTGACGACCAACCAGCAACGGCTGGCCGCCTTCGGGGTGTTCCGGTTCGCGATGAACGTGGGCGCCGCCCTGGGCGGCGTCATCGGCGGTGTGCTGGCCGGCACCTCCTATGGGGAGCTCTTCCTGGGCAATGCCGCCGCGTGCCTTCTGTTCGGCGTGGTCGTGGCGATGCTGCTGCGAGATGCGCCCCAGCCGCGGTCCGACCAGGACGACGCGGACACGCAGGCGGACCAGGCGGTGGGATACCGGCAGGTGCTCGCCGACCGCACCCTGGTGCGATTCCTGCTGATGACCGTGGTCGCCGAGTTCGTCTACATCCAGTCCACCGTCGGCCTGCCCCTGCACGTCAGCGACGTGGGTCTGAGCCCGCGCGACTTCGGTCTCCTCATCGGGCTCAACGGTCTGCTGGTGTTGGCGCTGGAGCTGCCCATCACCGGCGCGATCTCCCGGTACCGGCCGCAGTACGTACTGGCCGTCGGCAACCTGATCACCGGTGTCGGTCTCGCGCTGACCGGGTTCATGAGCAGCATGGTCCTGCTGTCGGCGACGGTGCTGATATGGACGCTCGGCGAGATGACAACGAGCACCATCTCCCAGTCCTACCTGGGAAGTCTGGCTCCGCCGCACATGGTCGGGCGCTACCAGGGGTTGCACGGCGTCGCGTACACGACCGGTACGGGTGCCGGACCGCTCATCGGCGGCGCCGTGTACGCGATCGGCCCATGGGCGCTGTGGACCCTGATCGGCGCGGCCGGGCTGCTGTCCGCCCAGCTCTGTCTGCCGCGCCGCCGCGCGGCGTCCACAGTGGAGGAACCGGATTCCTGACCTGGAGGTGGAACGACGGACGAGGCGACGTCACCGGCCGCCGGCGTACACGAGATCTGCGACGTCTACGTGGCCGACTACGCCCGGCGGCAACCCGCCGCCGCGACCGAGTTCGGCATCAGCGGCCACGACGACGACCTGCCCGACACATCCTGATGGAGGCGGCGGACGGGGGCGGATCAGCCCGGTGACCGCTCCAGCGAACGCACCGCGATACCGCGAAGATGCGCGCCGAAGACCTCCGACGCGTCCGGCGTGAGCGTACGCAACGCCACCATCGCTGTGATGATCACGTCGCAGAGCTCCGACTCCACGTCCTGCCAGCTGTGCGTCGTCCCCTTGCGCGGGTTCTGGCCCGTCGCGCCGATGATCGCCTGGGCGACCTCGCCGACCTCCTCCGAGATCTTCAACATCCGTAGCAACGTCTCCTGTTGGGGCGGCAGATCGCTCTCCGCGTCGAGCCAGTCGTGCAGCCGGCCGACCGTGTCCCAGATGGGGTCCAGGGTGTGATTCATGCGCGCAGCCTGCCATGTACGGGGTGTTCGCGGGGTGCAGTCGGCGGGGCGCAGCCGACGGGGGACGGCTCGCGCAGGTGGCCGACGCCAAAGGGTGAGGCGGGGTCCGGAGGTGTAGGGATGGAGGTGGCTCCGCCCAGTCCTCGTAGCGAAGGAGACACCGTGACCATTTCCGTGGACAAGCTCAACGAACCCGCCGTCCGCGCCTTCGTCGGCGCCCTCAACGCCGGTGACCGCGAACGCTTCCAGGCCGCCCTCGCGCCGGGCGCGACCATGTCCGACGACGGCAGCGACCGCGACCTCGACGACTGGACCGAGCGTGAGATCTTCTCCTCGCGCGGGCATATGGAGGTCGATTCGCAGTCCGCCGACGGGCTGTCCCTGGTCGCCCGCTACCGCAACGACACCTGGGGCGAGATGCGGACCTCCTGGAAGTTCAAGGTGGAGGGCGGAAAGGTCGGCCGCTTCGAGACCGGGCAGGCCTGACCGGCCGGCCTCGGTGACAGGACCTCGGCGACGGGACCTCGGCGACGGGACCTCGGTGGCGAACCTCAGCGGCGGACCTCGGGTGGCGAACCTCAGCGGCTGGGCCTCAGCCGACGTCGGGAATGCGGGCCCCTGAGCCGCTCACCCGCACCCGCGGATCGCCTTCGCTGAGCGTCACCGTGAGCACTCCGGGCCGGCCCATGTCCACGCCCTGGTGCAGGGTGAGTTCCGACTCGCCCGGTACGAGGCCGAGTTCGCGCGCGTACGCACCGAACGCCGCCGCCGCCGCGCCCGTCGCCGGATCCTCGACCACACCGCCCACCGGGAACGGGTCCCGGACATGGAACACCGAGGCGGACTCGCGCCACGCCAACTGGACCGTCGTCAGGTCGAGGCGGTGCATCAGCGCTTCGAGGCGTGCGAAGTCGTACTGAAGATCCGCGAGCCGGGCGCGGGTCGCGGCCGCCAGGACCAGATGGCGCGCGCCCGCGAAGGCGATACGCGGCGGCAGCGCCGGATCCAGGTCCTCGGCGGCCCAGTCGAGAGCGGCGAGTGCTTCGCGCACATCGTCGGCGGCCGCCTCCTCGACGTGCGGCTCGACGCTGGTGAGCGTCGCGCGCAGTACGCCGTCCACGGACGAGACCGTCACCGGCACGGGGCCGACGCGAGTGACGAAGACGAAGTCGCCGGGGCCGGTGCGCTCCGCCAGCGCGACGGCCGTCGCGACCGTGGCGTGACCACAGAACGGGACCTCGGCCTTCGGGCTGAAGTACCGGACGGTGAAGGCCTGCCCGGAGACGCCGAGGCCCTGCCCGGAGGCGCCGAAGCCCTCGGGCGGTGCCGTCAGGAACGCGGACTCGCTGTAGCCGACCTCGGCCGCGACGGCGAGCATCGCCGCGTCGTCGAGCCCGGACGCGTCCAGCACGACCCCCGCGGGGTTGCCCCCTTCGGGGTCGGTCGAGAAGGCGGTGTAGCGCAGCACATCGGCAGTCGCGATCATGGCCGGAACCCTACGGGACCGCCGCCCCTTCCAGGAAGGGAGTTCAGCCCCGGCCGATGTACGGCATGGCCGTCGCCATCACCGTCGCGAACTGCACATTCGCCGCCAGGGGCAGCTCCGCCATATGGAGCACCGTCCGCGCCACATCCGCCGCGTCCATCACCGGCTCCACCATCACATCCCCGTTGGCCTGCAGGATCCCCGCCTGCATCCGCTCCGTCATCTCGGTCGCCGCGTTGCCGATGTCGATCTGGCCGCACGCGATCGAGTACGCCCTCCCGTCGAGCGACAGCGACTTCGTCAGGCCCGTCATCGCGTGCTTCGTCGAGGTGTACGGCGCCGAGTTCGGGCGCGGCACATGCGCCGAGATCGAGCCGTTGTTGATGATCCGGCCGCCCTGCGGCGACTGCTCCTTCATCGCCCGGAACGCCGCCTGAGCGCACAGGAAAGCGCCCGTCAGGTTCACGTCCACCACCGTGCGCCAGGCCTCGTACGTCAGGTCCTCGAAGCTGACGCGGGGGCCGGACGTGCCTGCGTTGTTGAACAGCAGGTCAAGTCGGCCGTGGTGTTCCCGTACCGCGGCGAACAGCGTGGTGACATCGGCCGGTGACGTCACATCAGTGGGGAAGCACAGCACATCCCCGCCCGCCAGAGACGCCGTTTCCGCCAGGGCCTCGGCCCGCCGACCCGCCAGGACCACCGACCAGCCCGCACCCGCCAGCGTCAGCGCCACGCTCCGGCCGATGCCCGAACCCGCTCCCGTCACCACCGCAATCCTCGATACAGCGTTCATGGACGCGCAGCGTAGTCGCCTATCTGTACGTGGAACTCATCCGACCGACATACGGATGTTGTGTACTCGACAACGCAGAGTCGTCGGCCCCTACTCCAATGCGGAAGGACAACAGCCGTCAGGGGAGGGGCACATGAGAACCGCATCGCACGCACCCGAGCTCCGGGCCGCCGCCCAGCACATCGGCCGCCGCAGGTTCCTCACCGTCACAGGCGCCGCCGCCGCGCTCGCCTTCGCCGTCAATCTGCCCGGTACCGCCCACGCCGCCGAACTCGACGCCAAGAAGATCACCGAGGATCCCTTCACCCTCGGCGTCGGCTCCGGAGACCCGAAGCCCGGTTCCGTACTGCTGTGGACGCGCCTCGCGACGCGCCCGTACGAGCCCGACAGCGGACTGCCGCGCGCCAAGGTGTCGCTGCGCTGGGAGCTCGCCCACGACTCCCGCTTCACCCGTATCGCGCGACGCGGATCCGTCACCGCCCACCCGGAGTTCCACCACAGCGTCCACGTCGACGTCCTCGGCCTCGACAACGACCGGCCCTACTACTACCGCTTCCGCGCCGGGAACTGGATCAGTCCGACCGGACGGACCAGGACCGCGCCCGCCCGGTCCGCGCGGATCAGTGAGCTGAAGCTCGCCGCCGTCTCCTGCCAGGCGTACCACGACGGCTACTTCACCGCGTACAAGCACCTCGCCGAGGAGGAGCTCGACGCCGTCTTCCACCTCGGCGACTACCTCTACGAATACGCAGTGGACGCGGTCGGCGGCGCCCGGAAGTACCCGGACCGCCGCATCCCCGCCCACTACAACCGCGAGACCGTCACGCTCGAGGACTACCGGCTGCGCTACGGCCTCTACAAGTCCGACCCCGATCTGAAGGCCGCGCACGCCGCGCACCCCTTCATCGTCACCTGGGACGACCACGAGACCGAGAACAACTACGCGGACGAAACCCCGGAGAACGACGTCCCGCCGGAGGAGTTCCTGCTGCGCAGGGCCGCCGCCTACCGCGCGTACTGGGAGAACCAGCCGCTGCGCATGCCGCAGCAGCCCGCCGGACCCGATATGCAGCTCTACCGACGGCTGCACTTCGGGCAGCTCGCGCAGTTCGACATCCTCGACACCCGTCAGTACCGCTCCGACCAGGCGTACGGCGACGGCTGGCAGATCCCGGGACCGGAGTCCGAGGACCCGGCGCGCACCCTCACCGGCGCCGAGCAGGAGCGCTGGCTGCTCGACGGGTGGAAGGCCTCACACGCTCGCTGGAACGTCGTGCCGCAGCAGGTCACCTTCGCGCAGCGGCGCGATGTCCCCACCGGCACCTTCAAGTTGAGCATGGACTCCTGGGACGGCTATCCGGCCTCCCGCGACCGGGTCCTGGCCGGTGCGCAGGCGGCCGGTATCGAGAACCTGATGGTTCTCACCGGCGATGTGCACGTCGGATACGGCCTCGACCTGAAGAAGGACTTCAACGACCCCGCGTCCCGCACCGTCGGCACCGAGATCGTCGCCACCTCCATCAGCAGCGGAAAGGACGGCGCCGAGAAGCCCGCCAACTGGGACAAACTCACCCAGGCCAACCCGCACATGAAGTTCTACAACGGCCGCCGCGGCTATGTGACCGTCACCCTCGGCGAGCAGCAGGCGCGCGCCGACTTCCGGACCGTCAGCGCCGTCACCACACCGGGCGCGCCCGTCACCACGGCGGCGTCCTTCGTGACCGAGGCCGGCGACCCCGGCCTCAAGCCGGTGTAGCTCGCGCCGTCGGTTCAGCTCAAGCCGGTGTAGCTCGCGCCGTCGGTTCAGCTCAAGCCGGTGTAGCTCGCGCCGCCGGTTCAGCTCCCGCCGTCGGTCTGGCTCCCGCCGCCGGCCTTGCCCGGGCAAGCGGACGCCGACGCGGTCCCGAACCGCGTCGGCGTTCGCATCACGGCACGGCCGCCGGCGCATCCCACCGCGATCTCGCTCGTCCCGGACCCGCCCTCGAGAAAAAGGGTCTCGACCACTCCCGACGAGCTGAGAGCATGGATGCGGACACCAGGAACAGGAGCTGTTGATGCCGGAGAGCGGCCAGAGCACACAAGGACACATACCCTCCGCCGACCCGGCACCCGCACAGGCATCACCCGCACAGGCGGCACCCGTACCCGAAGCTGCTCCCATCGCCGCGGCCCGCCGCGTCGGCCTTCTGGTCACGCTCGTGCTCGGCGGCCTCACCGCACTGCCGCCGCTCTCCATGGACATGTACCTCCCGGCACTGCCCGCCGTCACCGAATCGCTGCGCGCGCCCGCCGCGACCGTCCAGCTCACGCTCACCGCCTGTCTCGCGGGCATGGCGCTCGGCCAGCTCGTGGTCGGCCCGATGAGCGACAGGTGGGGGCGCCGCCGCCCGCTGCTCATCGGCATGATCGTGTACGTCGTGGCCACCGCGATCTGCGCACTGGCGCCGACCGTCGAGCTGCTGACCGGTTTCCGGCTGCTGCAGGGACTGGCGGGCGCGGCCGGCATCGTCATCGCGCGGGCCGTGGTGCGCGATCTCTACGACGGCGTGGAGATGGCCCGGTTCTTCTCCACCCTGATGCTGATCTCCGGCGTCGCGCCGATCATCGCGCCGCTGATCGGCGGCCAGGTGCTGCGGATCACCGACTGGCGCGGCGTCTTCGTCGTCCTCACCGCCATCGGCATTCTGCTCACCCTCCTCGCGGTGAAGTGGCTGCACGAGACCCTCCCGCAGGAGAAGCGGCACAGCGGCGGCGTCGGCCAGGCCCTGCGCACCATGCGCGCGCTGCTCGCCGACCGGGTCTTCACCGGATACATGCTCACCGGCGGCCTCGCCTTCGCCGCGCTCTTCGCGTACATCTCCGCCTCGCCGTTCGTGGTGCAGGAGATCTACGGCGCATCCCCGCAGACCTTCAGCCTGCTCTTCGGCGTCAACTCCGTCGGTCTGATCATCGTCGGCCAGATCAACGGCAAGGTGCTGGTGGGCCGGATCAGCCTGGACAAGGCGCTCGGCTTCGGCCTGGCCGTGATCACACTGGCCGCCACCGCGCTGCTGCTGATGACATCGGGAGTCTTCGGGAAGGTGGGCCTGTTCCCGGTCGCGGCCGGTCTCTTCGTGCTGATGTCGGCGATGGGTCTGGCGATGCCCAACACCAACGCCCTGGCCCTGATGCGTACCCCGCACGCCGCGGGCTCCGCGTCCGCGCTGATCGGTACGGCGTCCTTCCTCATCGGCGCCGTCGCATCCCCGCTCGTCGGGATCGCGGGCGAGGCGACGGCCGTTCCGATGGCCGTGGTCCAACTGGCTTCCGCACTGGCCGCGCTGGGCTGCTTCCTGGTCCTGTGCCGGCCGTGGCAGCGGCGCGCCGAGGCCGTCTGACCGAGGCCGTCCGACCGGGGCAGTCCGACGCGGGGCAGTCCGACGCGGGCGAGACCTGGCACCGGGGCGGCCCGCGCAGCCCGGGGTCAGCCCTCGCTGCGCGGGTACCCGATCAGATGCAGCCGGTCCTTCGTGTCCGTCCAGCTGAAGACTCCGACTCCCGCGGTCTCCGCACCAGGCAGCCGGACATTGGGCGAGAGCGCCTGGGGCACCGCGGTGGCCAGGTCCAGCTCGATGGGCGCACCGCCGCCGGCCAGCGCGTCCGCCGGGCTGCGCGCGCTCGTCGCGCCGTACGCCGTGCCCGAGTCGGTCACGGTGGTCAGCGTCAGCGGCTTGGAACCGTCCGACTCCTCGAAGCAGTACGCCTTGCGCTGCTCCAGGTCGAACGCGAGATTCCCGGCGACGAGATAGCCGCCCTCCGGCGAGAGCATCGCCTGCGGATACTCGCCCGGCTCGATCGCCGGCTTGTGACACCGCACCTGGACCAGCGGCTTCCCGGTCGTCACCTCGTGCACCGCCCAGATGTCGTACGTGCCCGCGTCCTTGCTGCCCTTCGCCGGCTGCCACTTGGCCAGTACGTACCCCGGGACTACCGAGGTCGGCACTCCGGAGGCGGGATCGGTGCGGGCCGGAGCGACGTTCCGGCTGGACCAGCCGCCGCGGAGCCAGAAACCCGGGTCCCCGCTCAGCAGCAGCCCTTTCGCGGTCACCCCGCGTACCGCGGTCAGCCGGCGGCAGCCCGTACAGCCCTTGGGGTAGCCGAGCGCGTTCTGCGGGACCCGGGTCACCTCGCCGGAGACCGGGTCGACGACCGCGCTCCTGGTGCCGCCGTCGGAGATGAGAATGCCGGGACCGGTGCCCGAGACGGTCGGCGCGGTGGGCCACGGGACCTCGACCCGCTGCCGGCCGCCGTCCGCGACGTCGTACACATCGAGCGCGACAAAGGTGCCGGCCGTGTTCAGCGCGTCCTCGCCCGCCGTACCGAAGGACCAGGTCACGAAGTACTCGCGGCCGTCCTTGGCGACAGAGAGCAGCCCGGGGAACTGGTCGGCGGCGGCCGGTGGATGCCAGGGCTGACCGGTCCACCCGGGCCTGCCGGTCGCGGAGTCGAGCGTGCGCAGCCGGAACCGGGACTCATCGACTCGCTCCAGATAGCCGATACGGCCGCTGTCCCGCGCGATGGCGTACTCCGGAGAGACATTGGAGATCTCCCAGCCCTGCCGGGTGTCGTACGCGGACGGGACGGTGAGCCGGGTCAGGGGGCCGGCGCTGTGCCGCACCGGCTTGCCGGTCTTGTCGTCGGCGGCCTTGCCTGCGCCCTCACCATCACCCCCACCGCACATGCTCAGCAGGAGCAGCAGCGCCAGGACGATCAGCCCGGCCACCAGGGTCACGCGAACGACCCTCTGTCTCATGGTCCCCCCGTGAGCGGTGCGGCACGTAGCGTGTGCGGCGACGGCCGTCAGCGTAGCAACTGCCGTTGCACTGCCAGCAGTTCGATACTGTCGCCGTTCCGTCCCGGTTCCGTACCGCCGGGGACGACAGCGTGAAGGGCCGCCGACACGGCCGACATGCCTAGAATCTGTCGGTGAACGCCACCCTCCCCACCGCGGAAGTCCTGCGCAGTGCCCTCGCCGGGCTGCTGGACGGACTGCCGCCCACGCAGGCGGCGCAGGCCGTCGAGCGGCTGATCGTCAACTACCGGGGGACCACCCCGACCGACGCTCCTGTGCTCCGCGACCGTTCCGATGTCGCCGCATACGCCGCGTACCGGATGCCCGCGACCTTCGAGGCCGTACGGTCCGCGCTCGCCGCTCTGCGCGCCGCGGCACCCGACTGGTCCCCGTCGACGCACACCGATATCGGCGGCGGGACGGGAGCGGCGAGCTGGGCCGTCGCCGAGGCCTGGGAGGAGGACGGCCCGCGCACCACCGTGCTCGACTGGGCCGAGCCCGCGCTCGAGCTGGGCCGCGAACTGGCCGCCGCGTCCGGAGTGCCCGCCCTGCGTGCCGCCGAGTGGCAGCGCTCGCGGATCAGCGCGGCGCTCCGTATCGAGAGCACTGATCTCGTCACGGTCTCCTATGTGCTCAAGGAGCTCACCGCCAAGGACCGGGCTGCCGTCGTCACCGAGGCCGCCCGCGCGGCCCAGGCCGTCGTGATCGTCGAGCCGGGCACGCCGGACGGCTACGCCCGGATCATCGAGGCCCGCGACCGCCTGATCGAGGCCGGCCTCAGGATCGCCGCGCCCTGCCCGCACAGCGCCGCCTGCCCGATCACCGCGCTCAATGAGGCGGGTGGCTCGGACTGGTGCCATTTCGCCGCGCGGGTCAGCCGCTCCTCGCTGCACCGCCAGGTGAAGGGCGGCTCACTGCCGTACGAGGACGAGAAGTTCAGCTATGTCGCGGCGGTGCGCTTCCCGGCCGCGCCGGCGCCCGCACGAGTCACCCGCAAGCCCCAGATCCGCAAGGGTCTGGTCCTGCTCGAGCTGTGCACCGAGGCGGAGGAGCTGCGCCGTGAGACGGTCACCAAGCGCCATGGCGCGCTGTACCGCGCGGCGCGCGATGTGGCATGGGGCGACGAGTGGCCGCCGCCCCACAGCACCCACGACGCGTCAGACGCGTAGCTCCTGAGTGCAGCACTTCACGCTGCCGCCGCCCTTGAGCAGCTCACCGAGGTCCATGCCGATCGGCTCGAACCCCCGCTCCCGCAGCGGCTCGAAGAGCCCGACCGCGGCCTGCGGCAGCAGCACATGGCGGCCGTCGCTCACCGCGTTCAGACCGAGCGCCGACGCGGCCGGCTCCTCGGCGATCAGCGCGTCGGGGAAGAGCCGGGCCAGTACGGAGCGACTGCCCGCGGAGAACGCGCCGGGGTAGTACATGATCTCGTCGGCCGCGTCGTCCAGCACGCTCAGCGCGGTGTCCAGGTGGTAGTAGCGGGGGTCCACCAGGTCCAGGCCGATGACCGGCCGGCCGAAGAACTCCTGCGCCTCGTCGTGCGAGAGCGGGCTGGACCGGAAGCCGCGCCCGGCCAGCAGGTAGGAGGCGGTGACGGCGAAGTCGCCCTCGCCCTCGTTGATGTGCACCGGCTCGTGGATCTCGGTGAAGCCGTGGGCGCGGAACCAGTCGAGATGGACCTCGGCCTCGGCGGCGCGCTCCGGATGCGCGAACCGGGCGCCGAGCACACGGCCGTCGATGACGGTGGCGCCGTTCGCCGCGAAGACCATGTCGGGCAGTCCGGCCCGCGGATCGAGCAGCTCGACGGTGTGGCCGAGCGAGCGGTAGCGGTCGCGCAGGTCCTCCCACTGGGTGAGGGCGAGCGGCAGATCCACCGGTTTCGCGGGATCCATCCAGGGGTTGATGGAGTAGGTGACCCGGAAATGGGCCGGCGGACACATCAGATAGCGGCGTGGCGAGGCTTGACGACCAGAAGGGCGGCGCGAAGCGTCTCGGTGAGGGGCGGCGGTCGGGCGACGGGTGGGAGTTGAGCGCAATGAAGGCTCCTCACGTACGGCAAGAGGCACGGTCTGCGTGAGCCCATGGTGCGGCCTGCGAAGCCCGCGCGCTGTGAACCGATCGGGTGGTTCATCGTCCAAGCAGACGATCTTCCACCGGTCGCCTCCAAGGCCCCCGTCCCCCTGTGGCCATTCAGCCCGGGGCGTACACGGGAAGGTACCGACCGCTACCCCGGTTGGGGACTGTGTCCACCCGAGGAGCAGGATGGTGGGACCATGGCAGAGTCCGCGAAGGGCGAGCGTGAGGTGTGAGGGGATAGATGGGCGACGGTATCGGCCGCTACCGCGGCACGGAGAACAGGCTCTCCCGGGAGAGCAGGCTGCCCCAGTGGCTGCGCCGGCGCCCGAAGAACACTGACGCCGAGGACTCCCGCCGCGAGACCCTGCTGCTGGCCGCCGCTGCCGCGGGACTGCCACTCGCACCCGCCGCGTACCCCGTCGCCTACCGATGTTCCTGCGAGCGAATCGGCTGCCCCACCCCGGGCAGGCACCCGGTCTCCTTCGCCTGGCAGACGCAGTCCACGACCGACCCCGGCCAGATCGGGCGCTGGGCCCTCGGCCAGCCGCAGGCCAACTTCATCACCGCGACCGGCATGGTCCACGACGTCCTCGACGTCCCGATGGAAGCCGGCCGCAGCGCCCTCGCGCGGCTGCTCGAGCTGAACATCGAGGTCGGCCCGGTGGCCGAGTCCGGCGACGACCGGATGCTGTTCTTCACCGCCACTCGCGGCACCCCCGAGGACGAGGACGAGTGGTGGCCCTGCGAGCTGGACTGCCACCCCGAGACGATGGACGAGCACCCCGGGCTGCGCTGGCACTGCCGCGGCAGCTACGTCCTCGTACCGCCCGCGCGGCTCCCCGGCGATCTTGAGGTGCGCTGGCTGCGTGGGCTGGAGCATCCGCTGCCGGATCCGCTGACGCTGCTGGAGACGCTGACGGATGCGTGCGCGAAGTGGGCGGGCGGGGTGGAGGGCGTGGACCGCCACGAGGTGGCGTGGCCGCAGAGCCGCTAGGCCTTCCCGAACCGGGCTCCGCCCCGGACCCGGCGCCTCAATCACCGGCGAGCCTTGAGTTTCCGCCGGACGGGCAGAACATGTGAGCCCGTCCGGCGATTGAGGACACGCCCGAAGGGCGTACGCGGAGCCCCGGTTACGGTCAACTCACGTGCCGCTATGAGCCCTTGGCCGCCGTCAGTCCCGTCAACCGGCCCAGCACATCGACCTTCCCGGCGTTCGCGCCGCCGCCCGGCGGCACCACCACCGCCTGGCTGGAGACCCGCTCCTTGGTGACCGTGGACTTCACGTCACCCGTCAGCAGCGCCTTGACATCCGGGTGGACCTTCAGCCGCAGCCCCTTCGCGGCCGTCTGCCGCTCGTAGTTGCGCACCGAGAAGAAGACCAGCGCGCCGCCGTCCTCGGTGGTGAGCCCGAGCGGCGCGAAGTCGTCACTGTCCAGCGACTGGTCGATGTACTGCGTGGACATCCCCGGCAGATTCGCGTCCTTCTTGCGGGAATCGCGCCAGCCCGAGGTGTGCGGCCCGTCCTTGAAGTGCTCCGGCTTCCCGTTCTGCATGTACGAGGCGTACTCCTCGCTCAGATTGCGGGGAGCGACGGCCAGCGCCGCGCTGTCCGGGGCGACGGGCTCGGCCCAGCCGTCCTTGTCGGTCTTGAACGCCGGAATCCTGCTGGGGGAGAGGATCGTCAGATACGCCGCCTGCCACACCTGGTCCGGGTCGCTGCGTACGAAGACCAGCACCCAGCGGTTGTCCTGATTGCCGGTGTCCCGGTCGCGGTTGGAGTCGACATCGGCGACGAACCAGCGCGGCCAGCCGGCCTTCTTCGGGATGGTGTACTTGGCGTCCGTCAGCTCCAGCGGTACGTGCTGCGGATTGCCGTCCGGGTAGTTGACGCTGCGCGCCTTCAGCCCGGCCTGGTTGATCGCACCGAGCGCACCGGTGACCCGGCCCGCGTCGAGGGCCGGGTCATAGGCCTTGTCGGCCGCGTTGTACGCCTCGGCGAAATCCTTGAGCGCCTGTGTGGCCTCAGCTTTTGTCGCCGACGGAACGACTTCCCGTTCCCCGTGCACCGTCACGCACCCGCTCGCCGTCAGGGACAGCACCGTCATCGCCGCGAGCCTCGCCGCCGCCCGATCCAGCCTTCTCATCGGTTGCCTTCTGCTCTTTGACCCCCACTGACCGTCCGAACCCTACCGGGGCGAGGAACAGCCCGAGTGTCGGGATCAAATACAGCGCCCACACCGTGACCTGGATGACAGTCGGGTCGGGCTGGAAGTTGAAGACGCCCTTCAGCAGCGTGCCGTACCAGCTGTCCGGCGGGATCGTCGCGCTGATGTCGAAGGCCTTGTTCGCCAGACCGCCGAGGAAGCGCGCCTCCTGCAGGTCATGAACGCCGTACGCAAGGACGCCCGCCGCCACGATCACCAGCATGAGGCCGGTCCACTTGAAGAACTTCGCCAGATTGATCCGCAGTGCGCCCCGGTAGAACAGCCAGCCCAGCACCATCGCGGTGGCGATACCGAGCAGCACACCGATCAGCGGCCCGGACGAGCCGTCGCTGCTGGCCCGTACCGAGGCCCACACGAACAGCGCCGTCTCCAGACCCTCGCGACCCACCGCCAGGATCGCGGTGGCGACCAGCGCGCCCGTGCCCATCTGCAGCGCGGCGTCCAGCTTGCCGTGCAGCTCGGACTTCAGATGCCGCGCGGTGCGCCGCATCCAGAAGACCATCCAGGTCACCAGGCCGACCGCGAGGATCGACAGCGAGCCGCCGAGCAGCTCCTGCGCCTCGAACGTCAGCTCCTGCGAGCCGAATTCGAGCGCGAAGCCGAAGCCCAGCGAGATGGCGACCGCGACCCCGATGCCGATCCAGACCGGACGCAGCGCGTCGCGTCGCCCGGTCTTGACCAGATACGCGATCAGGATGCAGACGACGAGGCTGGCCTCGAGGCCCTCGCGCAGGCCGATCAGATAATTGCCGAACACGTCGGGTCCCTTCTGGTCAGGAGAACAGCGCCCGGCCCCACCAGTCGTCCTTGTCCCGGACGCCCGGCGGGACGGCGAACAGCGCCGAACCCACGTGCTGGATGTACTCGTTGAGGTCGTCGCTGGCCGCCAGCGAGCGCTGAACCGGAATGAACCCCTTGTGCACGTCGCGCTGGTACGCGAGGAAGAACAGCCCCGCGTCCAGCCGGCCCAGACCGTCCGTGCCGTCGGTGAAGGAGTAGCCGCGGCGCAGGATCCTCGCACCGCCGTTGGTGTCCGGGTGCGCGAGCCGTACATGCGCGGTCGGCAGCATCGCCTTCAGGAACGGCTCGTCGCGCTCCTTGGCCTTGCCGACCGGCGCGCCCTCGCCCTTGTCGCGGCCGAAGATGTCCTCCTGCTCGCTGAGCGGAGTACGGTCCCAGGTCTCGATGTTCATCCGGATCCGGCGCGCGACGAGATACGAGCCGCCGGTCAGCCAGCCCGAGCCCTCCTTCTCGGCGACCCAGACATGCTGGTCGAGTGCGGCCGTGTCCGTGCCGGCGATGTTCCGGGTGCCGTCCTTGAAGCCCATCATGTTGCGCGGGGTCTGCGCGTCGGGCGTCGTCGACGAGGTCTTGCCGAAGCCCAGCTGCGACCAGCGGACCGCGACCTTGCCGAAGCCGATGCGGGCGAGGTTGCGGATCGCGTGCACCGCGACCTGCGGGTCGTCCGCGCAGGCCTGCACACACAGATCGCCGTCGCTGCGCGCCGGGTCGAGGTTGTCGCCGGGGAACGTCGGCAGCTCCACCAGGGCCGCCGGGCGCTTGCCCTCAAGGCCGAAGCGGCCCTTGGCGAACAGGGAGGGGCCGAAGCCGATGGTGAGCGTGAGCCGGGACGGCTTGAGGCCGAGCGCCTCGCCGGTGTCGTCCGGCGGCGACTCGGCGAGACCGCCGAACGCGCCTTCGCCGACTGCCTGCCCGGCCGTCATCCGCTCCGCGGCCCGCGTCCAGTCCTTGAGCAGCTGGACCAGCTCGGCGCGGTCCTTCGTCTTCACGTCGAAGGCCGCGAAGTGCAGCCGGTCCTGCACGGCGCTGGCGATGCCGGCCTGGTGCGCACCGTGGAAGGGCACGGCCGCGCCGGCCGAGGCGGCGGGCTCGGTCGTGTCCCCGCCGGTCAGGGCAACGGCGCCGCCGGCCGCGGCGGCGCCGAGCGCGAGGCCCGCACCGCCCCAGCCGAGCACCGAACGACGGGACGGGGCCTGGGACTGGCCGCCGGTCTCCGTGGTCTCCGTGGTGTTCGTGGTCTCGTCGGTCTCTATGTTCTTCTCGGACATGTCGATCCCCCCGTTACTTCGCAACCGCGGCGCCGAGCTTGGACAGCGGCTCGGCGAGCGCGTTGACGCCGTCGCTGAGCTCCTTGCGCTGGTCCTTGCCGACCTTGTCGTAGGAGGTGAACTCGTACGAGGTGGTGTCCTTGCGGTACTTGTCGAGCAGCGCGTTCAGCGTCGCGAACTGCTTGTCCAGCTCGGCGACGAGCTTCGGGTCGTTCTTGGTGGCGACCGGCTTCAGCAGTTCGAAGGACTTCTGCGCACCTTCGACGTTGGCCTTGAAGTCGACCAGGTCGGTGTGGCTGTAGCGCTCCTCCTCACCGGTGACCTTGCCGGTGGCGACCTCGTCCAGCAGCTCCTTGGCGCCGTTGGCCATGGAGGTGGGGGTGATCTCCGCCTGGCCGACCTTCTTCTGCCAGCCGGCCAGGTCCTTGGTGAGGGTCTCAGCGAGGGCCTTCTCCGCGGGGCCGAGCTTCTTGGTCTGCCACAGCGCCTTCTCCAGCGTGTGCCAGCCGGTCCACTTCTGGCCCTTGTCCAGGCCGTCCTCACGCAGGTCGACCTTCGGGTCGATGTCGCCGAAGGACTCGGCCACCGGCTCGGTGCGCTCCCAGCCGATGCGGGAGTCGGCGTAGGCCTTCTTGGCGGCCTCGATGTCGCCGGCCTTGACCGCGTCGGTGAAGACCTTCACCTTGGGCAGCGTCTCGTCGGCCTGCTGCTGCACGTACTGACGGTACGCGGAGACGGCGGCGTCCATCTGCGGGCTGCGCTTGGCGGCCTTGCCGTCGCCGGTGGCGGCGACCTTCTGGCGGATGCCGTCGCCCTTCATGCCGGGCTTGCAGGCGATCTCGTAGTCACCGGCCTTCACTTCGGCGGTGATGTTCGCCTTGGTGCCGGGGCCGATGTTCTCGCGCTCGGCGACGATGCGGCCGTCCGGGAAGAGGACGTAGACCTCGGTGACCTTGGAGCCCTTGTTCTCGACGGCGAGCTGGACATGCCCGGCCGGGAACTCCTTCTTCGACACCTCGCAGGAGTCGTCCTTCGCGGTGACCTGGACGGCGCCGTCGCCGCCCTTGGCATCGCTCTTCTCGGCGCAGCCCGTGACGGCGGTCAGAGCTGCCACGGTCGCGGCGGCGGTGACGACGGAGAGACGGACGGGTCGCATGCGGGCTCCACGATGGAAGGGGGTACGGGGGCGGTGCGGGGGGTGGGACTGGCTTGGAACTCAGGGTGAGGCGGACCTAACTTAACCGAGGCTTACCTGACCGATACCCACCCGTCCAGTGATTCAGCTCTCATGTACGCGGAGAGACACGGCGGGGTCACGAGGTGCTCACGGTGGCGGCACGGAAGGGTCAAGTAATGACCAAGAGGCGCGATTTCGACGGTGGGCCCGCCGAGGGGGAACTCAGCGGGCCCGGCGGGGCAATCGCGGCCGTCCGGGAGGCTCTGATGCTTGAATGCCGGAGTGAATGAACTCGACGTCCTCGACGTGCTCCATGTGTTCTGCCGCGCCGACGGCCGCCACGGCAACACGCTCGGTGTCGTACGCGACCCCCGCCGTTACCCCGACCAGACGTCCCGGCAGGCACTCGCCGCCGAACTCGGCTTCAGTGAGACCGTCTTCGTCGACGACCCCGAGCGCGGTGTCGTCGACATCTACACCCCAAGCCTCCGGCTGCCGTTCGCCGGGCATCCCCTCGTCGGTGCCGCCTGGCTGCTGGACCTCGAGGTCGTCAATCCGCCCGCCGGTGAGGTGTGGGTCCGGCAGGACGGGGAGTTCACGTGGATCACCGCGCGCGCCGAGTGGGCGCCGCCGCGCACGCTGCGACAGTACGGATCGGCTGCCGAGGTCGAGGCACTGGAGGTGCCGCCGCCCGGGGAGTGGGTCTACGCCTGGGGGTGGGAGGACGAGGCCGCGGGCCGGGTACGGGCGCGGGCGTTCCCCGGCCGTGACGACGGCATCGACGAGGACGAGGCGACCGGGGCCGCCGCCCTGCTGCTCACCGACCGGCTCGGCCGGGCGCTGAACATCACCCAGGGCCGGGGATCGCAGATCCTGACCGCCCCCGGCCCCGACGACACGATCGAGATCGGCGGGCGCGTACGCCTGGCCGTGCCCGCTCCTGCTATGCGCTGAGCGGGAACTCCGCTCCCAGCTCCCGGAACACCGCCCCATTGAAGTCGAACGCCCGCTTGCACTCGTCGATGATCCGCTGCTTCTCCAGATCGTCCGCGTCCACCGCGTCCAGCAGCTCGCGGTAACCCCGTTTGAACTCCGCCGGGTTGGCGATCTCCTCGAAGACGTAGAACCGCACGCCGTCGCCCTTGCGTGCGAAGCCCCACGTCTTCTCCGCCCTGTCGCGGATGATCTGGCCGCCGGAGAGGTCCCCGAGGTAGCGGGTGTAGTGGTGCGCGACATACCCGGGGGGCCAGCTCCGCGCGCACTCCGCGATCCGCGCGGCATACGCGGCGGTGGCGGGCAGCGGCGCGAGCCCCTCGCGCCAGTCGGCGCCCCGCAGATGCGCCAGGTCGCGCTCCAGCTCCGCGGTGCGCATCAGCTCCGGCCGGATGAACGGCCCGGCGACCGCGTCGTCCTTCAGCGACCCCGCCGCTTCCTCCAGCGTCCGGTACACGAACCACAGCTGCTCGGTGTAGCGCGCGTACGCGGCCACGCTCAGCCGGCCGCCGAGCAGATCACTCATGAAGGCCGAAGTCTCCGCCTGGGTGTGCTGCTCGTGCGAGGCGACACGGATGAGCGTCGAGAAGGGCGTACCGGAGCCGGTGGCGGTGGCGTCCAAGGCGGGCCTCCAGGGACCGATGGGGACGGGAAAGGAGGCGATGACGGCAAGGCGCGACTGCCGGCACCGGTCTTCCTGCTCAGGCTTACCTGAGCCAATGCGTTCCCGACGTCCTGTCGGTAAAAACCCTACGCCTCGCAGCGATCACGGCAAGGTGAGGATTTCGGCCCCGCTCTCCGTCACCACCAGCGTGTGCTCGAACTGCGCCGTGCGCTTGCGGTCCTTCGTCACCACGGTCCAGCCGTCGTCCCACATGTCGTACTCGTGCGTGCCGAGCGTGAGCATCGGCTCGATCGTGAAGGTCATCCCGGGCTGGATGACGGTCGTCGCGTGCGCGGCGTCGTAGTGCGGGATGATCAGCCCGGAGTGGAAGGACGAGTTGATCCCGTGCCCGGTGAAGTCACGGACGACGCCGTAGCCGAAGCGCTTGGCGTACGACTCGATGACCCGGCCGATGACATTGACCTGGCGCCCCGGCTTGACCGCCTTGATGGCGCGGTTGAGGGACTCCCGGGTCCGCTCCACCAGCAGCCGCGACTCCTCGTCGACGTCGCCGCAGAGGTAGGTGGCGTTGTTGTCGCCGTGCACGCCGTTGATGTACGCGGTGACGTCGAGGTTCACGATGTCGCCGTCGCGCAGCACGGTGGAGTCCGGGATCCCGTGACAGATCACCTCGTTCAGCGAGGAACAGAGCGACTTGGGGAAGCCGCGGTAGCCGAGCGTGGAGGGGTAGGCGCCGTGGTCGCACATGAACTCGTGCGCGACCCGGTCCAGTTCGTCCGTGGTCACGCCGGGCGAGATGTGCTTGGCGGCCTCCTCCATCGCCTGCGCGGCGATGCGACCCGCGACGCGCATCCGCTCGACGGTGTCGGAGTCCTGGACCTCCGGCCCGGTGTACGGCGTCGGCGCGGGCTTCCCGACGTACTCGGGGCGCCGGATGTTTCCGGGAACGGAGCGGGTGGGAGAGAGCTCCCCTGGTACGAGCAGCGACTGGCCAGACATGCCAGCGAGTCTAACCAGGGGCGATGGGGCAGCATGGCCCCATAGGAAGGAGCCGACGATGGCCCTGTTCAAGAAGCGCACGGTCGGAAAGCCGGGCGAGTGGTACTACTGCCTGGAGCACAAGAAGGTCGAAGAGGGCCCGGAGTGTCCGGCGAAGGACCGCTTCGGACCGTACCCCTCCCGCGAGGAGGCGGAGCACGCGATGGAGATCGCGCGGGAGCGCAATCTCGAGTGGGAGAACGACCCGAGGTGGCACGACACGTCCGCGCCGTCCGGCGACGACCCCGCCTAGGGGCGCCGTTCGATACGGCGACGACCCCGCGTAGGGGCACCCGGCCGTTCGGTACGGCGACGACCCGCGCAGGGGCGCCCGGCCCTGTGGCGCGGGCTGCCTGCGGAGCTTTTCCTGCCCGCCGCTTCACCTGCCCGCCCCTTCCCTGAACCGGGGCAGGCCCCCGGACGCCCGTTCGGGCGTGTCCTCGAACGCCGGACGGGCAGGACCTCAGCCCCTCCGGTGTTCGAGGAGCGGGCCGGTTTCGACCGGCTCCGGCGTACCGGCTCTACCAGCGGGCCGGCGGCGGCGCGGTCAGCTGGTCGGCGAGGCGCGAGAGCCGGTCCCGGAACCGGCGCCGGCCGCGCTGTGCGGGCAGGCTGTTCTCCCCGGTCGCCGCGCTGACCAGGTGCTGCACGGTGTCGATGTCGACCTCGTCGGCCTGCGCGGTCACCGTCAGCGCCTCGTGCGCGAGACCGTGCACCTCCGGGTCCCCGCCGTCCAGTGCCAGCACCGTCGCCCCGGCCCGCCGCGCATCGTGCACCCGCTCGAGCAGCCCGGCGTCCGGCCGTGCGGGCGCCACCACCAGCAGGGTCTCGCCGCGTCGCGCCGCCTCCAGCCTGCCGAGCCCGACGGCCAGCTGCGCCGGGTCACCCGGTCGCACCCGGTGCCGTACGAGCGTCGGTGTCAGCTCCGGCTGCCCGGACCACGCGGCCTCGTCCACGAGATGCGCGGACAGATGCCACGGCTCGTACTCCTCGGTTCCCACCAGCAGCAGCCTGCCGCCCTGCGGCACCACGGAGGACCGCAGCACCCCGGCGAACCTCCGGGTCGCCGCCGGCCACTGCGTACCCGCCAGGACTTCGCGCAGCAGCGCGACGCGTACGGCATCCATGCCCCGGCATCCTGCCCCACGACCGCGCCCGGTGGGGCCCGGTTGGCACCGCCTCACCCGATCGGGAGCCGATACCGGCAAGTAAAGTCGGGCTCATGACTTCTACTGACAGTGCGGGCACCGCGAAGGCCCCGGCCAAGGACCCCTGGGACCTCCCCGACGTATCCGGCCTGATCGTCGGCGTCCTCGGCGGCACCGGCGACCAGGGGCGCGGGCTCGCGTACCGGCTGGCCAGGGCCGGGCAGAAGGTGATCATCGGGTCCCGGGCCGTGGAGCGCGCCGAGACGGCGGCCACGGAGCTCGGCCTCGGCATCGAGGGCGCCGACAACGCCGAGTGCGCGCGGCGCAGCGATGTCGTGATCGTGGCGGTGCCGTGGGAAGGGCACGCCAAGACTCTTGAGGCGCTGCAGAAGGAGCTCGCGGGCAAGCTCGTCGTCGACTGTGTCAACCCGCTCGGCTTCGACAAGAAGGGCGCGTACGCGCTGAAGCCGGAGGAGGGCAGCGCCGCCGAGCAGGCCGCCGCCCTGCTGCCCGACTCGCGGGTCACCGCGGCCTTCCACCATCTGTCCGCCGTACTGCTCCAGGACGCGTCGATCGAGGAGATCGACACCGATGTGATGGTGCTGGGCGAGGCGCGCGCCGACACCGACATCGTGCAGGCGCTGGCCGGCCGTATCCCGGGCATGCGCGGAGTCTTCGCGGGCCGGCTGCGAGGCGCCCACCAGGTGGAGTCGCTGGTCGCCAATCTGATCTCGGTGAACCGCCGCTACAAGGCACACGCGGGTCTGCGCGTCACCGACGTGTAGGCGTCGGCGGGCATGGCGGGGCATGGGGGACACTGGTCGGGACGTACAACACCCCGACAGGAGCCGTACCCCATGCCCCGCCTCGCTCTGTACTCCCTCGTCGTCTGCGCCCTCGCCGTTGTCGCGGCCGTGGTGTCCTTCGTGCAGGGCAGCTGGCTCGGGATCGTGTGGGTGCTGCTCGCCGGGCTCTCCTCGAACATGGCCTGGTACTACCTGCGCCGGGCGAAGGCCGCCCGCGGGGCCGGCGAGTAGGGCTGCCGCCGACCGACCAGACCGACCAGGCCGGCCGACTGACTGACCTACCGGCGGTCGGCCTACTGACTGGCGATCGAGTCGCAGACCGGGTTCCGCTCGCTCCAGAAGCGGTAGAAGTCCTGACCGCAGTACGTCTCCGCCTGGCCGACACCCAGCCCCCGCAGGATCGCGTCGATCGCGTCGAAGAACGCGTGGTTCACCTCGGGGATGAAGAGGATGCCGAAGACGGCGAGCAGCCCGAAGGGCGCGTACGGCTCGACCTGGCGGCGGATCTTGTACGAGAGCCACGGCTCGATCACGCCGTAGCCGTCGAGGCCCGGCACCGGCAGGAAGTTCAGGATCGCGGCGGTGAGCTGCAGCAGCGCGAGGAACGCGAGCGCGAACCGGAAGACCAGCGGCACCCCGTCCAGCGCGCCCAGCCAGAACGGCGCGGTGCACACGATCGCGAACAGCGCGTTCGTCAGGGGTCCGGCCGCCGAGATCACACTGTGCTTCCAACGTCCCTTGATCCGGCCCCGCTCGATGAAGACGGCGCCGCCGGGGAGGCCGATACCGCCCATGATCACGAACAGTACGGGCAGCACGATGCTCAGCAACGCGTGCGTGTACTTGAGCGGGTTGAGGGTCAAGTAGCCCTTCGCGCCGATGGTGATGTCGCCGCCGTGCAGCGCGGTGCGGGCGTGCGCGTACTCGTGCAGACAGAGCGAGACGATCCACGCCGAGGTGACGAAGAGGAAGACGGCTACACCCGGGCTCGACGCGAAGTCCGTCCACACCGCCCAGCCCGTCACCGCCATCACGGCGACGATCCCGAGGAAGACGGGACTGATCCGCCGGTCGCTGTGGCGTGAGGTGGCGGTGGTCATGGGTGCGGCTCCAGGGGACGTGGCGGGCATGCGGGTCGACCGTACCGGTGGCGTGGGGAGAACGTCCCACGCATGCGCCCGGGTTCCTGCTGTACGGGCTCCGCTCCGCACCGGTGACAATGGACGGGTGCACTATCGGGTTCTCGGTACCACTCAGGCACTTCACGACGACGGCACACCCGTCGCGCTCGGTGGCGCGCGGCTGCGTGCGCTACTGACCGTGCTGGCCTTGCGGCCCGGGCGTACGGTCCCCGTCGGCCTTCTGGTCGACGAGGTGTGGGACGGCGACCCGCCGGCCGACGCGGTGGGCGCGGTGCAGGCGCTCGTCGGGCGGCTGCGGCGGGCGCTGGGGCACGCCGCGGTGGCCTCGGCGGACGGCGGCGGCTACCGGCTGTGCGCGGACGGCGAGGATGTGGACCTGCACCGTTTCGACCGTCTCGCGGGGGAGGGGGCGCGGGCGCTGGACGAGGGCGACGCGGTGAAGGCCGCGGCGCTGTTCGACGACGCGCTCGCGCTCTGGCAGGGGCCGGTGCTCGCCGATCTGCCCGACCGCACGGCGGAGGCGGCGCGCTGGGAGGCCCGCCGACTGGACGCCCGCCGCTCACGCCTGGCGGCCGCGCTCGCGCTGGGCCGGGCGGAGGAGGCGCTGCCGGAGCTGGTCGCGCTGTGCGAGGACCATCCGATGGACGAGCCGCTGCAGGCGCTGCGGATCCGGGCGCTGCGGGACGCGGGCCGCGCGGCCGAGGCGCTGGCGGCGTACGAGGGGGTACGCGCGGATCTCGCCGACAGTCTGGGCGCGGACCCGGGCCGTGAACTACGGGCGCTGCACGCGGAGTTGCTGAGACCGGATCTTTTCGAAGCCGGGACCGGAACGGGCTCGCGACGCGGTCCTTCCCCGGCCCTGCCCCTTCCGGGGACGGGGGATCCGCGCCGGGCCCCGCTCCAGACGCGGCCCGAGACCCCGCTCCGCGAGGACGCGTCCTTGGGCACGGTCCTGGAGCGGGGGCAGGCCCGCCCCGGCAATCTGCGTGCCCGGCTCACCTCCTTCGTCGGGCGCGAGGCCGATATCGACACCATCCACGGAGACCTCGGCCGCGCCCGCCTCGTCACCCTGCTCGGGCCCGGCGGTGCCGGGAAGACCCGGCTCTCGCAGGAGGCCGCCGAGCGGGTCACGGCCGACGCGCGGAGCCCGTGGCCCGACGGGGTCTGGCTCGCCGAACTCGCGCCCGTGGACGATCCGGAGACCGTCCCCGAGGCCGTCCTCACCGCGCTCGGCGCCCGCGAGACCGTGCTGCGCGGCGCGCGCGCGGAGGAGATGCGGGCCGCCGAGGGATACGCCGACGACGCCCTCGTACGGCTGGCAGAGCACTGCTCACGTCGGCGCATGCTGCTGCTCCTCGACAACTGCGAGCACGTCATCGGCGCCGCGGCCACCCTGGCCGAGCGGCTGCTGGAGAGCTGCCCCGGCCTTACCGTCCTGGCCACCAGCCGGGAACCGCTCGGTGTGCCGGGCGAGTTGGTGCGCCCGGTCGATCCGCTGCCGGATCCGATGGCGCTGCGGCTGCTCGCCGAGCGGGGCGCGGCGGCCAGGCCCGGTTTCCGTATCGACGCCGATGAGGCCACCGCCGCCGCGGCCGCCGAGATCTGCCGTCGTCTCGACGGACTGCCGCTCGCCATCGAACTCGCCGCCGCCCGGCTGCGGATGCTCACCCCGCGCCAGATCGCCGACCGCCTGGACGACCGCTTCCGCCTGCTGACCAGCGGCAGCCGCACCGTACTGCCGCGCCAGCAGACCCTGCGCGCCGTCGTCGACTGGTCCTGGGACCTCCTGGAGGACCCCGAACGCGCCGTTCTGCGACGGTTGTCGGTGTTCGCCGGCGGCAGCGACCTCCCGGCCGCCGAGGCCGTGTGCGCCGACCCGGGCGGGCTCGACGTCGCCGACGCCCTCGGCTCACTCATCGACAAGTCCCTCGTCGTCGCCGCGCCCGCCCCCGACGGCGAGATGCGTTACCGGCTTCTGGAGACCGTCGGCGAGTACGCCGCCGAACGCCTCGACGAGGCCGGCGAGCGCCCCGCCGTCGAGCACCAGCACCTCGTCCACTACCGGGAGTTCGCCCGCAGAACCGACCCCCTCCTGCGCGGCCACGGGCAGCGCGCCGCCGTCGACCGGTTCCAGCTCGAGTACGAGAATCTGCGCACCGCGCTCCGCCGCGCCGTCGCCGCCCGCGACGAGCACGAGGCGCTCTGCCTCATCCTCTGTCTGTCCTGGTACTGGCAGATGCGGGATCTGCGCACCGAGGCCCGGCACTGGGCCACGGCCGCGGGCGAGCTCGGCCCCGACCCCTTCGCGCAGCCCGTCGAGCCCGCCCCGCCGATCACCGAACGGTTCACGGACGCGCCGCCGCCCATGTCGCCCGAGCTGCTCCAGGAGGCCCGGCGAGGTGCCGCGCTGATCCGGATGGTCTTCATGGACTACGACATGGACGAGTGGGCCACGCCGGAGAAGCTGGACCGGCTGCGCGCGGTCACCCGGGTCTACCGGCCGGGGCTGCCGCAGACCTGCCGGCCTCCGGGCTCGCTCTGGTTCTTCGCCGTTCTGCTGACCGGGGACGGTGATCAGCTCAGGAATCTGCTCGACGAGACCATCGAGGCCTGCCGCGCGTACGGATACGAGTGGGAGCTCGCCGCCTCGCTCCAGGCACGGGCCAATGTCCTCGCCAACCGCAGCGAGTGGACGGGCGACGCGTCCCGCGACGCCGACGAGGCCCTGGAGATCTTCACCAGGCTCGGAGATCTCTGGGGCACGGCCGAGGCTCTGTCCGCGCGCGGTGAGGCGCGGGAGCGCAGCGGTGCGTACCCGCTCGCCGCCGAGGACTTCACGGCCGCCATCGGGTACGCGGAGCAGATCGGAGCCCAGGCCCAGACGGCGGTGCTGCGCTCCCGTCTCGCCGGCGTCCTTGTGGAGATGGGGGAGGGTGAGCGGGGCGAGGCCCTCGTCCGTGAGGTGCTGGCCGAGCAGGGGGGCGCGAACAACGAGTCGTCGGCCGCGGCCCGGATGATCCTCGCCCTGTGGCTGGGCCGCACCGATCGCATCCCGGAGGCCCGCGCGGAGATCGAGCTGCTGATGGTGCAGTTCCGGTCCAGAACCCTCGCGATCTTCGAGGGCATGGTGACCGGCTTCCTGGCCTGGCTGGACCTTCTCGACGGCGAGTACGAGCTGTCGCTGGACAGGGCGCGCACGGCGCTGGACAAGGCGCAGGATCCGCTGACCCTGATGGTCGTTCCGCAGATGTCCTCGATGCACATGGTGACCGTCGCGTGGGCGCTGGTCCTGGGCCGACCGGAGCGCGCGCGGGACGCGGCCCGGATGCTCGGGGCGTCCGACGCACTGCTGCCGCCGGGCCATTTCGCGCCCAAGTACGAGCGGGAGAACCGGGCCGCTGCGGAGGCGGCCGTGCGCGCCGTCCTCGGGGACGCGGCGTATCAGGCCGCGTACGCCGGAGGCGGCAGCCTCACCGTCGAGGAGGCTGCCGCCCTCGTGTGACCCCACGTCGGGATCAGGTCTTCTTGCGGAACTTGGCGACCGCGAGCGGCGCCGTGACCATGGTGATCAGCGCCGCCCAGCCGAGCGTCATCCACACCGAGTGGGCGACCGGACCGCCGTTGATCAGACTCCGGGCCGCGTCCGCGAGGTTGGACAGCGGGTTGTAGTCGGTGAAGCTCTGCAGCCAGCCGGGCATCGTGGTCGGCGGGGCGAAGATCGACGAGCCGAACTGGAGAGGCATCAGGACGAGCATGGCCACTCCCTGGACGGCCTGGGCCGTCTTCATGGTGAGACCGAGCAGAATGAAGATCCACATCAGCGAGGCGCCGAAGACCATGGACAGGCCGACCGCCGCGAACAGTTCGAGGACCGAGGTGTGGATCTGCAGCCCGAGCAGGAAGCCCATGCCGAGCAGAATGGTCGTGGCCACCAGCATCCGGCCGACCTCGACCACGATCTTCGCGATGAGGACGGAGGAGCGGGCGATCGGCATGGACCGGAAGCGGTCCATCACGCCCTTCTTGAAGTCGTCGTTGACGCCGGTGCCCACGGCCATGGCGATGTTCATGCCCTGCATCGCCATCAGACCGGGGATCACGTAGTTGACGTACTGCTGCTGGTTGCCCTTGCCGGAGATCGCACCGCCGAAGACGTACACGAACAGCAGCGTGAAGACGATCGGCATCAGTACGGCGTCGAACATCGACTCCGGGTCCTGCTTGATCTGCAGGGCGTTGCGGCGCACCAGCGCGCCGATGTGCCGGAGATTGGCCCGCAGGCCGATCCGGCCCTCGCCGGCCGGCGCGCTCCGCACCGGGGTGGGCGCGGGCGACTGAGCGGTGGTGGTGGCAGTTGCCGTACTCATGCGGCGACCTCCTCGGGAATCGCGTCGGACACTGGCGTCTTCTCGCCGGTGATCGCCAGGAACACTTCGTCCAGGCTGGGCAGATGGGTGCCGATGTGCGCGATGCCGAAGCCGCGCGAGCCCAACAGACCGACCACGGCGGTCAGTTGCTCATCGCTGAGGATCGGTATGTACAGCAGACCGTCGTCGGGCACGACCGTCGCACCGGCGATCCCGTCGAGTCCCGACTCGCCCAGCGCACGGGCCATCGCGGGCAGTTGCGCCGGATCGGTCGGCCGGATCTGCAGGGTGCGTCCGCCGACCTTCGCCTTGAGCTCGTCCACCTTGCCGTTGGCGATGACCCGCCCGCGGTCGATGACCGTGAGCTCGCTCGCGAGCTGCTCGGCCTCTTCCATGTACTGGGTGGTGAGCAGCACGGTCGCCCCCTCCGCGACCATCCGCTGCACCTCGTCCCAGACCTCGTTACGGGTACGGGGGTCGAGGCCCGTCGTCGGCTCGTCCAGATAGAGCACGGCCGGCTGCCCGATCATCGAGGCGGCCAGGTCGAGCCGGCGGCGCATACCGCCGGAGTACTGCACTGCGGGCCGCTTCGCGGCCTCGGTGAGCGAGAAGCGCTCCAGCATCTCGTCGGCACGCCTGCGGGCGTCCTTGCGGGACAGATCGAGCAGCCGCCCGATCATGTAGAGGTTCTCCCAGCCGGAGAGCTTCTCGTCGACCGAGGCGTACTGGCCGGTGAGGCCGATGGTGCGGCGCAGCTGCCGGGGCTGCTTCACCACGTCGAAGCCGGCGACCGTGGCATGGCCGGCGTCCGGGGCGACGAGCGTGGAGAGGCAGCGTACGAGAGTGGTCTTGCCGGCGCCGTTGGGTCCGAGGACACCGAGGACGGTGCCTTCGCGGACGTCCAGGTCCACGCCGTCCAGCGCTTTGGTCTCGCCGTAGTGCTTGACCAGCCCCCGCACCTCGACGGCGTTGCCCGTGCCGCCGTTGGGGTTCTTGTCGATTCGCGTCATGCCGTCAACAGTGCCGGGCCTCGCCGACAGGCCGCCGACAAGCTGCCGACACATGGCCGACAAGTCGGCGACGCCGCGGAAATGGCAGGTCGGAGCGGCTGTTCGGAGCGCGGGGGATCAGACGCGCGGGGGCACCCCGGGGCACTCATGCCGACAGCCCGCCGACGGGGGATGATCGGCGGGCTGTCGTCTGTACCGGAGGTGGTCAGTGGAAGGTGTGCTCCTCCTGCGGGAACGCTCCGCCGACGACATCCGCGGCGAACTCGCGGGCGGCGTCGCCGAGCGTCTGGCGGAGGTTGGCGTACTGCTTGGTGAAGCGCGGCACCTTCCCGCCCGTAAGGCCCGCCATATCGGTCCAGACGAGGACCTGAGCGTCCGTGTCGGGTCCCGCGCCGATGCCGATGGTCGGGATCTGCAGGCTGCGGGTGACCTCGGCGGCCAGCTCGGCCGGTACGAGTTCCAGCACGACCGCGAAGGCGCCGGCGTCCTGTGCCGCCTTGGCGTCGCGCAGCAGCCGGTGCGCATCCTCGTTGCCGCGGCCCTGCACCCGGTAGCCCATGGTGTTGACGGACTGCGGAGTCAGGCCGAGGTGCGACATGACCGGGATGCCGGCCTGGACCAGCAGCTCGGTCTGGCCGAGCGAGCGCTCGCCGCCCTCCAGCTTGACCGCGCCGACGCCCGCGTCCTTGACCAGCCGGGTGGCATTGCGCAGGGCCTGGACGGGGCCTTCCTGGTACGAGCCGAAGGGGAGGTCGCCGACGACGAGGGCGCGCTTGGTGCCCCGTACGACGGCGGCGGAGAGCAGCGTCATCTCGTCCATCGTGACCGGCACGGTGGTCTCGTAGCCGAGATGGCAGTTGCCCATGGAGTCGCCGACGAGTACGACCGGAATACCGGCCTCGTCGAAGACGGACGCGGTCATCGCGTCATAGGCGGTAAGCATGGGCCACTTCTCACCGCGCTCCTTGGCGGCGGTGATGTCGTGGACGGTGATACGGCGAGTGCCCTTGCCGCCGTACAGCGCCTTGCTGCTGTCGGAGGGCTTCGGGGCAGCCTGAAGCGTCATGGCTCAACGGCTCCTTCGTCATCTCGAGGCGCCCTGACGGCGTCCCCGGATCCCCTACATGGTGGCACCTCGTGCCGCTCCGGCGGAAGGGGACCCGTCCCTTCGGTAGAGTGTGTTCCTATACGAGACGGTCTCGTATCGGAATAGCCAGGCTGAGGTCCATGTCGACAGCGTCCGGCACACCTGCCGCCCCCCGCATACCCGAAGCCGTCCACCGCCGCCGCTGGGCGATCCTCACGGTCCTGATGTTCAGCCTGCTCATCGTCGTGCTGGACAACTCGATCCTGAACGTGGCCGTCAAGACGATCGCCGGTCCCGAGCCCACCGGCATCGGCGCCACCCAGAGCCAGCTGGAGTGGGCGATCAACTCCTACACGCTCGTCTTCGCCGGACTTCTCTTCACCGCGGGTCTCCTCGGCGACCGCATCGGCCGCAAGAAGGTGCTGCTCTTCGGCGTCACCGTCTTCGGCGTCGGCTCGGCCCTCGCGGCGTTCTCCGGCTCGCCCGGCGAGCTGGTCGCGTACCGCGCGGTGATGGGCTTCGGCGGGGCCTTTGTGATGCCGGCGACCCTCGCCGTGGTGATGGACGTGTTCGAGCGCCACGAGCAGCCCAGGGCCATCGGTATCTGGGCGGGCAGCGTCGGCGTCGGCATGGCCATCGGCCCGATCACCGGCGGGCTGCTCATCGAGCGCTTCTGGTGGGGCTCGATCTTCCTGATCAACGTGCCGGTCGTGGTCGTCGCGCTGATCGCGATGGCGCTGCTCCTGCCGGACTCCAGAGACCCGAACCCCGGGCGTATGGACCCGCTCGGCGTAGCGTTGTCCGTCATCGGGCTGATCCTGCTGGTGTACGGAATCATCCGCGGCGGCGAGCTGGCGGACTTCTCGGCGCCGTCCGTGCTGCTGCCGATGCTGGGCGGTCTGGTGGTACTCGTCTGCTTCGTACTCCACGAGCGGCGCAGCGACCATCCGGCCATCGACATCACGTACTTCAAGAGGCCGGCCTTCGCGGCGGCGGTCACCGCGATCGCGCTGGTCTTCTTCGCGCTGACGGGCGTGACCTTCTTCTCCGCGTTCTATCTGCAGAGCGTGCGCGGCTACGGCCCGCTGCAAGCGGGCCTGCTCATTCTGCCGCTGGCCGTGGCGCAGATGGTCGTCTCGCTGCGCGCACGGCTGATCGTCGACCGGTTCGGGGCGCGGAGGGTGTGCACGGTCGGCATGCTGCTGGTCGCCATGGTGCTGGGCGCTTTCGTGATGTTCGATGCCTCGACCCCGGTGTGGGGCATCGAAGTGGTCCTCTTTGTGCAGGGCACGGCGATGGCGCTCATCACGCCCCCGGTGACGGTCTCGGTGATGCAGTCGCTGCCCCGCGAGAAGGCGGGGTCCGGCTCGGCGGTCAGCAACACCTTCCGCCAGGTCGGTGGGGCACTGGGTGTCGCGGTGCTCGGTTCGCTGCTGTCCACGCAGTACCGGGGGGCGATCGAGGGGCACCTCTCGGTGGTCCCGAGCGGCGCCCGCCAGGCCGCGGGTGAATCGATCGAGTCGACGCTCGCGGCGGCGGAGAGACTCGGCCCGGCGGGCAGGGCGCTGATCGTCCCGGCGAACGAGGCGTTCCTGCACGCGATGCATCTGACGGCGATGGTCTCGACGGGTGTGGCACTGATCGGCGCGCTGGTGGTGGCGGTCTTCCTGCCGGACGGAGATCCCGAGCCGCAACGGGAGAGCGCCGAAGGCGCTCCGGGGCGGGCGCTGCCCGTCAGCGGGCGATGACGATGACGAGAGGCGGACCGGACGTGCCGGTGAGCGACCACCAGGACAACCGCGGCCGCAATGCCGGTCCCGCCGCCCGCCGTGACAGCACGCCCCGCGACGCGGGGTCTGCCGCAGCGGCTTCGGCGTCCGGGGTGGCCCCGGAGCCGGGCGTCTCCGGCGCGGCGTCCGCCTCCGTATCGGGGCCCGGGCCGGCCAGCCCCGCCGCCTCCTCCTCTTCCTCTTCCGCCTCCGCCTCCGCCTCCGCCGCGGCGCGGCGCGGGCGGCCCCGCAGCGAGGCCGTCGAGCGTTCGATCGTCGAGGCCGTGGTGCATCTCCTCGAAGAGGGCGTACCCCTCTCGGAACTCTCCATAGAGCGCATCGCACGCACCGCCGGCGTCGGCAAGGCCACCATCTACCGCCGCTGGGAGGGCAAGGAGGCCCTGTTCGTCGATGTCGTCCGCTCGATGCAACCGGTGGACCCGCCGCTGCCCGGCACCTCGGTCCGCGACGATCTGGTCGCGATGATCGAGATGCTGCGGCAGCGCGGCCTGGCCAAACGCTCCTCGGCCCTGCTGCACAACGTCTTCGCGCAGATGCAGAGTTATCCCAAGCTGTGGGACATGTACCACCGCACCTCGGTACTCCCGCGCCGGCAGTTGATGGACGAGGTGCTGCGGCGCGGGATCGCGAACGGCGAGATCCGGGCCGACCTCGACTTCGAGCTGCTCGGCGATCTCTTTGTCGGCCCGATGCTGGTACGGACCGTGCTGCGGCCGGACGGGACGCCCGGCGAGGGCAGCGCGGAGCGGCTCGTCGACGCGGTGCTGGAAGGTGTGCGCCCGCCCCGCTGAACAGCCACTTTTCCGCCCGGTCCGAAGTGTGCGGGTTCTGTCACAGCGTCCCTGCCCGGGCCGTGGACCGGAACCCCGCGCGCCGCCCTGTCGTCATCGAGGCAGTACGGCCGTCCGGCGACGGCAGGGAAATCACCCGTCATCCCCTAGGGTCAACGGCGAGGACGGCGTGACGGCAAGGCAGTGAGGACAGCTCCATGGCGCAGGCGGAAATGACGGAGACCGGGAACGGCGGCCCGGTGAACCGGCCTACCGGATCCCGGGTCCGGAGCCTGCTCGACCGCTGGCGCGGCGACCCCGGCATCTGGCGGCGCGGTATCGCTCTCGCGGCCGTCGCCGTACTCCTCGCCCTGCTGATGAGCTTCCACGCGCAGATCCCGAACCGGATCGGCAACCTGGGCAGCCTCACCGAGACGTTTCTGCCATGGCTGGGGATCTTCATCCCGGTGATCCTCGTCGTGGCGCTGCTGCGGCGCTCGGCCACCGCGCTGATCGCCCTGCTGGTGCCGGCCGTCGTCTGGCTCAATCTCTTCGGCGGGCTGCACACCGAGAAGTCGGGCGGCGGCGGCGATCTGACCGTCGCCACGCACAACGTCAACGCCGACAACCCGGACCCGCAGGGCACGGCCAAGGACGTCGCCGCCTCGGGCGCGGACGTACTCGCGCTGCAGGAGCTGCCGGCCGGTCAGGTCTCCACGTATGAAGAGGCCTTGGCCGGGACGTACAAGTACCACTCGGTGCAGGGCACCGTCGGGCTGTGGAGCAAGTACCCGATGAGCGACACACAGCCCGTCAACATCCGGCTGGGCTGGACCCGCGCCATGCGCTCCACGGTGACGACGCCCGAGGGAGAGGTCGCGGTGTATGTGGCCCATATGCCGTCCGTACGCGTCAAGCTCAACTCCGGCTTCACCGCCAACCAGCGGGACAACAGCGCGGACGCGCTCGGCGAGGCGATCGCCCACGAGCAGCACCGCAAGGTCGTGCTGCTCGGCGACCTCAACGGCACGATGAACGACCGCTCGCTGAACGCGGTCACTTCCCAGATGCGCTCCACCCAGGGCGCGGCGGGCGACGGCTTCGGCTTCAGCTGGCCCGCGGCGTTCCCGATGGCGCGCATCGACCAGATCATGGTGAAGGGTGTCGAGCCGGTCTCCTCCTGGACGCTGCCGCAGACCGACAGCGACCACTTGCCGATCGCGGCGCGCATAAAGATGTGACCTCCCCCTCGGATCCGTCCTCGTCGGCGTTCGAGGCGCGGGGGTCTGGGGCGGAGCCCCCAGTTGTGTGACGGCAACCACCCGTTCACCGGGCGGAACAATCCGCGTGCGAGCATTTGTTCAGAAGGAGAACTAACCTCGGAAGGGCACTCCATGCCGCTCGCGCTGCTCGCGCTCGCCGTCTCCGCCTTCGGTATCGGCACCACCGAGTTCGTGATGATGGGCCTGCTGCCCAATGTCGCGGACGACCTCAACACCTCTGTCCCCACGGCGGGTTACCTCGTCTCCGCGTACGCGATCGGCGTCGTCATCGGCGCACCGCTGCTCACCGCCCTCGGCTCCCGCATACCGCGCAAGCGGATGCTCCTGCTGCTGATGGCGCTCTTCGTCGTCGGCAACCTCGCCTCTGCCCTCGCGCCCGGCTTCGGCTGGCTGATCGCCGGTCGCGTGCTCGCCGGGCTGCCGCACGGCGCGTTCTTCGGCGTCGGCGCGGTCGTCGCCGCGCGGCTGGTCGCGGACGGGCGGCAGGCGCGGGCCGTGGCGACGATGTTCCTCGGCCTCACGGTCGCCAATATCGTCGGCGTACCGGCGGCCACCCTGCTCGGCCAGAACCTCGGCTGGCGGGCCACCTTCCTGGTCGTCACCGTGATCGGCCTGGTCGCGATGGCCGCGCTCGCCCGCCTCGTTCCGTACGTACCCGTCGACGCGCACCAGAGCGTGGGCCGCGAGCTGCGCGCACTGGGCAACCGGCAGGTGCTGCTCGGACTGCTCACCGCGGTCTTCGGCTTCGCCGGCGTCTTCGCGGTGTACTCCTACCTCGCCTCCATGACGACCGAGGTGATGGGCTTCGGCGAGTCCTCGGTGACGCTGGTCCTCGCGCTCTTCGGCATCGGCATGACGCTCGGCGCGCTGGCCGCGGGACCGCTGACCGACCGGGCGCTGCGCCCCACGCTGTACGGCTCGCTGGCCGCCCTCGCGCTGGTGCTGGTCGCCTTCCGCTTCACCGTGCACATCCAGTGGGCGGCCCTGGCCGCGGTGGTGGTGCTGGGCGCGGTCGGCTTCATGACGACCACACCGCTGCAGATGCTGGTCATGAAGAAGGCACAGGACGCGCCGACGCTCGCCTCCGCCTCGAACCACTCGGCGTTCAACCTCGCCAACGCGGGCGGCGCCTGGCTCGGCGGCGCGGCCATCGCGGCGGGCTGGGGCTGGACCTCACCGGCCGTCGTCGGTGCGGTCCTCGCCGCCGCCGGCCTGGCGATCGCGGTGACGGCAGGCTTCCTCGACCGGGGCGGCCGGGGCGGCCGGGACGGCTTGGAGAGCCTGGACGGCCTGGACGGCCTGGACGGCCTGGACGGGCGGGCCACGACAAAGGGGGCCTCCCGCGTGATCGCCGCAGGAAGCCCCCGTACCGCGGAGCCGGGACTCAGCCGCTCGTCGTCTCCCGCCAGCGGTTCGTGATCGGCAGCCGCCGGTCCTTGCCGAAGCCCTTCGCCGAGATCTTGGTGCCCGGCGGGTACTGGCGCCGCTTGTACTCCGCCGTGTCCACCATCCGCAGTGTCTTCGCCACCAGCTCCTCGTCGAAGCCGGCCGCGACGATCGCGTCCTTGCCCTGGTCCCGGTCGACGTACAGCTCCAGGATCCGGTCCAGTACGTCGTAGTCCGGCAGCGAGTCGGTGTCGACCTGGCCGGGGCGCAGCTCCGCGCTCGGCGGCTTGGTGATGGAGGCCTCGGGGATCGGCGGGGTCTGCCCGCGCTCCTCCGCCGCCCGGTTCCGCCACTTCGCGAGCCGGAAGACCGTCGTCTTGTAGACGTCCTTGATCGGCCCGTACGCGCCGACCGAATCGCCGTACAGCGTCGAATAGCCCACCGCCAGCTCGGACTTGTTGCCCGGCGCGAGCACGATGTGGCCCTCCTGGTTGGAGACGGCCATCAGTGTCGTGCCGCGCAGCCGCGACTGGAGGTTCTCCTCGGCGAGACCGGTCAGCTGGAGCGCGTCCATGTACGCGTCGAACATCGGCCCGATCGGTACGGTGCGGAAGTTGAGCCCGGTGCGGCGGGCCAGCTCGGCCGCGTCACCCTTGGAGTGGTCCGAGGAGTACTTGGACGGCATGGAGATGCCGTACACGTTCTGCGCGCCGAGGGCGTCGCAGGCGATCGCCGCCACCAGCGCGGAGTCGATACCGCCGGAGAGCCCGATCAGCACGGACCGGAAGCCGTTCTTGGCCGCGTACGCGCGCAGGCCCACGACCAGCGCGGAGTACACCTCCTCGTCGTCGTCGAGCCGGTCGGCGTAACCGCCGGCGAGCTCCGCCTCGTACGCCGGCAGCGGCTCCTCGGAGAGCACGACATGCTCGATCCGCAGCCCGTCGTCGACCACGCCCGCAGGTACGTCCCCGGCGGCCGGCAGCTCCAGATCGAGGACGACGCAGCCCTCCGCGAACTGCGGGGCGCGGGCGACGACTTCGCCGTCCGCGTCGACGACGATCGAGTCGCCGTCGAAGACCAGCTCGTCCTGCCCGCCGATCATGGCGAGATACGCGGTGGTGCACCCGGCCTCCTGGGCGCGCTTGCGCACCAGCTCGAGCCGGGTGTCGTCCTTGTTCTGCTCGTACGGCGAGGCGTTGACGGACACCAGCAGCCCGGCGCCGGCGGACCGGGTGGCCGGGACACGGCCACCGTCCTGCCAGAGGTCCTCGCAGATCGCGAGCGCCACGTCGACGCCGTGCACGCGGATCACCGGCATGGTGTCGCCGGGCACGAAGTAGCGGAACTCGTCGAAGACGCCGTAGTTGGGCAGATGGTGCTTGGCGAAGCTGAGCACCACCTCACCGCGGTGCAGCACGGCGGCTGCGTTCTGCGGCGACCCGGCGGGCTGGCCGTAGCGGGGCTGGGCCCGCTCGGAACGGTCGAGGTAGCCGACGATGACCGGCAGCTCGCCGAAGCCTTCGTCGTCCAGGCGTACGGCGAGCGCGCGCAGGGCGGCCCGGGACGCTTCGACGAACGACGACCGCAGGGCCAGGTCCTCGACGGGATAGCCGGTCAGCACCATCTCGGGGAAGGCGACGAGATGCGCCCCCTGCTCGGCGGAGTGCCGGGTCCAGTGCACGACCGCCTCGGCGTTGCCGGCGAGATCGCCGACGGTCGAGTCGATCTGATTCAGAGCGAGGCGTAGTTGAGGCACGCGGCCCAGTGTAATCGTCTCTCTGACGCGATGTCTCCGTCGTGTGGTGAGTGCCACCCCATGCCCACCGGCGAGAGTGTCCGGGGGACCGAATCCCGGCGAGCCAGGTCCCCGGGGCGGGGGTTCGGGGGCCCCGCCCCTCCCCCCAGGGCTACGCGCGGTAGGCGACGGTCGTCATCATCCCGGACTCCGAGTGGTAGATGTTGTGGCAGTGCAGCATCCACAGGCCCGGGTTGTCGGCGTCGAAGTCCACGGTCACTTTGCGGTGCGGCAGGACCGCCGTCGTGTCCTTGCGGGCGCCGGACCCGTTGATGCCCGCCAGGGCGAAGGTGTGGCCGTGCAGATGGATGGGATGCCACATCTCCGTGGTGTTGATGAACACCATGCGGACCCGCTCGTGGGCGCGGACCGGATAGAGGCGGTCCGGGGAGTAGGGCTTCTCGTCGAAGGCCCAGTCGTACTTCTTCATGCCACCGGTCAGTTTGATCCTCATGATCCGGTCCGGTCTGCGCCGGGTCAGGGCCACCGACTCGTCGGGTTCGAGGTGGGCGGCCGACGACAGCACCTTCCGGTTCAGCTCCGCCGGACGCACGGACGGCGCGGGGAGCGCCCCGCGGCCGGTGCGCAGCACGGCCATCGACGAGGCCTTCTTTCCCTCGGCGAGCGCGGTGAGCGGAAAGACCCCGTCCCCGGCGGTGACCAGCACGTCGTACCGCTCGCCCATGCCCACGAGCAGGGAATCGGTCTTGGTGGGGCGGACGGGGAAGCCGTCGGTGTGGGTGACCGTCAGCTTGTGGCCGCCGAGCGCCACCCGGAAGGCCGTCTCGCCGCCGGCGTTGATGATGCGCAGCCGGATGCGGTCGCCGGGCTTGGCGGTGAACTGCGCGGGGTCGTCCGGCATCCGCCCGTTGATCAGGTAGTACGGGTAGGCGACATCGCCCCCTTCGCCGCCGAGCAGCTTGCTGGTCGCGCCTCTCTTGACCCGCGACGGGCCTTTCGCCTTCCCGGCCGGGGGTGCCATGGACATCATGTGCTCGCCCGAGTGTCCGGCCCTGCCGTGGTTCAGCTCTGCGAGGACCGCCTCCGGTGTGGAGCCGTCGACCCCGTCCACCCAGTCGTCCAGGAGGACGACCCACTCCTTGTCGTACGACATCGGCTCATTCGGGTCCTCCACGATCAGCGGGGCGTACATACCGCGGTCCAGCTGCACACCCGAGTGCGGATGGAACCAGTACGTCCCCGGGTGGGAGACCTTGAAGCGGTAGGTGAACTCCGCGCCCGGGCGGATCGGCTGCTGCGTCACACCCGGCACCCCGTCCATGTCGTTGCGCATCGAGATGCCGTGGCAGTGCAGCGAGGTGTCCTGCGGCAGGTGGTTGGCGAGGGAGAGCGAGAGGATCTCACCGGCCTTGAGCCGGACCTCCTTGCCCGGCAGCCGGTCCCCGTACGCCCACGTCCTGACCGTCCGGCCGCCGCCCAGCTCCAGCGGGGTGGCCGTGGCGGTCAGCTTGAAGGTGCGGACAGGACCGGAGTCCCGTGCCTCCTCGCGCCCGATGACATCCGGGCCGTCGGCGGAGACAAAGCCCTCCGGGCCGTCGGGGGCGACATAGGCCTGCGGTGTCGCCTTGGGCGTCGCCTTCGGAGGGCTGCCGCCGTGGTTCGTCGATCCGTGGCCGGTGCCCGACGAGTCGGAGCAGGCGGCCAGAACTCCCGTGCCGGCGGCGGCGATTGCTGCGCCGAGCACGGCGCGGCGCGTGTGGTGAGCGCGCATGACTGTGCACCTCGTGGTGTGTGGTGATGCGTGGCAGATGGGCGCGTCTGCTGCTTCTGGTACACCGCTCGGAGCGCGGAGGTTCCCAGGCAGCCGGGCGCATTTCTAGATCCGCAGCACCGACAGCCTGGCGAGGAGGGTCTTGCGGAGAGGCGGGTTGGGCCACAGCGCACGGAGTATCCGGGCGTGCCAGGCCGCGAGCAGAGCGACGGGGTCGGTCCGCAGCAGCCCTGCCGTCAGCAGGACGAAGGTGAAGGTGTCCAGCGCGGCGAGGCACAGCGTCATCAGGTCCATGCCTATGCCCGGGAAGTCCGGTCCGGCGTTCTGCAGGCTCACCGGACCGGCGGCGTGTTGGCCCCCAGGGAGCGTCATGTCCACCGCCGAGGACGAGAGGGTGTGCCCCACCGCCGAGGCCGGGACCGTGTGCTCCTGCCGCGCGGACGGGGCCGTGTGCTTATGCGCAACGTCACCGTGCACCGGCACCGGGCGGCCCGCCGTGTGCATCGTGGCGATCCCGAACAGCAGCGCCACGAACAGCAGCGGCTGCCCGAACCGCGCACGCCGACCGATCGCCATGGCCCGCACGCTACCCCCACCCGGTATGCGTCAACGTGCGACCCGCCCTCTCGCCTCCAACTATTAGCCCATAATGTCCGGAAGTGTCTGCGTCGCCCCGCCGGGAGTGCTCGCCATCGTCCGGACCCTCCGCCGACGCCACCTTCCAGGCAGGCCGCCGCACCTGGTCACGGGGGCGGGTAATGGCTCCACATGGTCTTCGTGGCAGGCTGGCGACGGTGCTCGCGCTGTCCCTGGCGCGGGAGGGGGCGAAGGAGCGACGGTGACCTTTGTACGAGTGGGAGGCGTACCGCACCACGTGGTCGTCGAAGGCAGCGGCCCGGTCTGCGTACTGAGCGCGGGCCTCGCGATGAGCTGGTTCGACTGGGACCCGGTCGTGCCGCTGCTCGCACCGCACCGCACCGTCGTCCGTTTCGACCGGCCCGGACACGGGCTGAGCGGCCCGGCCGCCGTACCGCCCTCCGCCGCCGGGGAGGCTCATCGCATCGCGGGCGTCCTCGACGCCCTCGGCCTGGACGGCCCCGGCCAGGACGGGCCCGCCACCGTCGTCGGGCACTCGATCGCCGGGTTCCATGCCGAGACCTTCGCCCGCCTCCACCCCGCCCGTACCGCGGCCGTTGTCCTCGTCGACTCCAGCGTCGAGGAGCACGCGCGCGTGCCCGCCGCACCCGCACTGCGCACCGCCGCCGCCCGTACGCTCGGCACCGCGCTCGCCGCCGCCGGAATGCCCGCGGCCCTCGGACCGCTCACCCGCCGCGCCATGGTCCGCCTCTCCCGCACCGGCGGCGGCGACCCGGCCCCCGCCGATCTCGTACGCCGCTGCTACGCCACCTCCCGGGTGCTGCAGGGTGCTCTGCTGGAGAACACTCACTACCGCGCCGTCGCCGCCGAACTCCTCGCCCTGCGCGAGCGCCACGCCATGCCGGACGTCCCGGTCACCGTCCTCGCCGCGACGGCCGGGGCGACGGCCCGCGGGGCGCGCTGGGTGGAGCGGCAGCGCGCACTGGCCCGGCGGCTCGGCGGCCGCTTCGAGGCGGTCGAACCGGCGGGCCATCTGATGATGCTGGACCGTCCGGAGGCGGTGGCCCGGACGATCCTGGACAGCTACGGTTCGCGGGTCGGGCGAGCCGGGCGGGCCGTGCGGGCCACCCGGGACGGCTCCGGTTCGGCGTCCCAGCCGCTCGCGTAGACCCGCTCGGTCCGGTGAAAGGGGCCCTCTGACATGGCACGGCTGACCCTGCGCATCACGGGACATGAGCTGCCCGGCAGCGCCTGCGGCGAATACCGACACATCCATGTGGGCACCCAGCGCGGCAGGGATCCCGACCAGCTGGTGTCCGCCGACGCGGCCGACGCGGTATTCGAGATCCCCGTCGAGACCGTCACCGCGCCCGACGGAACGGCCGACTTCCGCGGCCCGTACGTCCAGGGGCGTCGTGGCGAGCGCTTCATCTATCTGACCTGGGGTGAGCTGCCGCCGGACGGCAACTTCGCGATGTTCCGCCGGGCCAAGGTCCTCCTCGCGGACCTGCCGGAAGAGGCTCTGGCCGGCGGCATCGTGGAGACCGGCCTCGGGCTGACGGACGGGCAGGGCATGCCGCTCTGCGCCGCCGTCCGTCCGCCCCGGATCGCCTGGCGGCTGACCGGGACGGACGGCTGAGCGCGGCCGGGGCCCTCAGGCCTCGGCACCGGGATCTTCAGACCCCGACACCGGGATCTTCAGACCCCGGCACCGGGATCTTCAGGTCCTCAGGTACGGACCTCGGCGCCCCGCTTGTGCAACAGATCGACCATCAGGCCGACCTCCGAGCGCTGGGCGTCCACCATGCCCTGGGCGAGATCCCGCTCCGTATCGACCGTGCAGAGCTTCACACAGCCTTCGGCCATCGAGATGCCGCCGTTGTGGTGGATGATCATCAGCTGGAGATATTCGATCTCGGCCTGCCTGCCACTGGCCTTGCCGAGCCGCCCCAGGTCGGTATTGGTCGCCATGCCCGGCATCAGCGAGCCGTCCTTGGCCTGATGCCCGGAGTGCGCGGCGTGACCGCCTTTCATGTCCGGCATCATCCACGCCATCGGCTCGCTGTCCGTGGAGACCTTCGGCAGCCCCCACAGATCCAGCCAGCCCAGCATCATCCCGCGCTGGTTGGCCTGAGTGTTGGCGATGTCGTACGCGAGGCGGCGCACCTCGTCGTCCTTCGTACGGTCCCGGACGATGAAGGACATCTCCACCGCCTGCTGATGATGGACCGACATGTCGCGCGCGAAGCCGGCGTCCGCCGAAGCCGCCGACGGCGTACGGGACGTGGTGCCGTCATTGCCGCTGCCGCCCGCGGAGGCCACCGTGGCGGCCCCCGCGAAGAGCAGCGCGAGCACGACCGCCGTGATGGCCGCCCAGTGCGTACGGGTCATACCCGTCACTTGGCGCCCAGACCGTTGGTGCACGCCGCGCCGGGCTCGGGGGTCTGCGTGCCCTGGACGTACTTGGTGAAGAACTGGTTCACGCGCGGGTCGTCGGCACTGTCGACGGTGACCTGCTTGCCCCAGGCGCTGAGCATGATCGCACCGGACTGGTCCTTGACCGGGCTCATCAGCGTGTACGGGGTCTTCTTGACCTTCTCGCCGAGCTTGGTCACATCGGCAGCGGGAGCCTTGTCGTTGTACGTCACCCAGACCGCGCCGTGCTCCAGCGAGTGCACGGCGTTCATGTCCGGGATCGGCTCCTTGTAGACGTCACCGTTGCAGTTCATCCACACCTGGTTGTGGTTGCCGCCGACCGGCGGCTTCATCGGGTAGGTGACCGTCTTGGTGACATGGGTGCGGCCGAGCTTCTTCGCGCTCCAGGACTTTTCGCCGGTGATGGGAGCCTTGGCGTCGGCGACCTTCTGCTCCTTCTTGTCCGACTCCTTGTTGAGCGCGAAGACGCCGAAGCCGACGAGACCGGCGACGACGACAGCGCTGACGCCGATCGTGATGATGCGATTACGGCGCTCGCGGCTCTGCTCGGCGCGGCGCATCTCTTCTATCCGGGCCCGGCGGTCGTTATTGCGGGAAGCCATGGTGGTTGTCGTCCTTCGTGAAGTCTGCAGTGATCAAGGGGCTGGGGGAGGCGGGACCTGTTACGTCCGCAGCACTTGAAGAACGTGAAGGTCCGGGGCGCGCGCGAGCGCCCCGGAGCGGGGCAGCCGGCCGGTGGGAGCCGGCAGGTCGAGATGCGGGGGCTGTGCGCCGGCCTCGAGCGGGGAGTCCAGCGGCGGCGCGGTGAGCACGGCCGGGCTGACCAGCGGCAGCAGACCGCAGGCGCCGTCTTCGTACGGGCAGGTGTACGCGGTCGGGACGTCCGGCCGGGCGGTGTGGTGCGGGGCGGGGGCCGACGGGCTCAGACAGATGAAGAGCGCGCTGAGGAGCGTCGTCACGGCAGTCAGCAGTGCCATGGGACGCGCGGTGCGCGCGATGTGGTTGAGCCGGGAACCCCCCATGGCCGCAGATGGTAGTAGGCAGCGGTGCTACGCACCTCATATGGGGCTGATAACAGCCATCCCCCGCCTCCCGGGAAGTGGCGGGGAGGGAGTGAGGAAGGAGCGAAGGGGGCCTCAGGGTCGTCTCCGGGTACGTCCTGACCCACAATGGGCACTGCCGGTACAGCCGGTACGGCCGGTACAGCGGGCACCGGCGGCGCGGGCAGTGGACGCGGTCCGCAACGCGCCTGAAACTCTTGGATGGCATGCTCGTGCGGAGCAGGCGGCTTGACCAGCAAGGATGGGTGGAAATGGATAAGCAGCAGGAATTCGTGCTCCGTACGCTCGAGGAGCGCGACATCCGCTTCGTGCGCCTGTGGTTCACCGATGTGCTCGGCTTCCTGAAGTCGGTCGCGGTGGCGCCCGCCGAGCTCGAGCAGGCCTTTGACGAGGGCATCGGCTTCGACGGCTCCGCGATCGAGGGCTTCGCGCGGGTCTACGAGTCCGACATGATCGCCAAGCCGGATCCGAGCACCTTCCAGATCCTGCCGTGGCGCGCCGAGGCGCCCGGCACGGCGCGGATGTTCTGCGACATCCTGATGCCGGACGGTTCCCCGTCCTTCGCCGACCCCCGCTTCGTACTGAAGCGCATCCTCGCCAAGACCTCCGACCTGGGCTTCACCTTCTACACCCACCCGGAGATCGAGTTCTTCCTGCTGAAGAGCAAGCCGCTCGACGGCACCCGCCCCACCCCCGCGGACAACTCCGGCTACTTCGACCACACCCCGCAGAACGTCGGCATGGACTTCCGCCGGCAGGCGATCACCATGCTCGAATCCATGGGCATCTCGGTGGAGTTCAGCCACCACGAGGGCGCGCCGGGCCAGCAGGAGATCGACCTGCGGTACGCGGACGCGCTGTCCACCGCGGACAACGTCATGACCTTCCGCCTGGTCATGAAGCAGGTCGCGCTGGAGCAGGGCGTGCAGGCGACGTTCATGCCGAAGCCGTTCAGCGAGTACCCGGGCTCCGGCATGCACACCCACCTCTCCCTCTTCGAGGGCGACCGGAACGCCTTCTACGAGTCGGGCTCGGAGTACCAGCTCTCGAAGGTCGGCCGCTCCTTCATCGCGGGCCTGCTCAAGCACGCGGCGGAGATCTCGGCCGTGACCAACCAGTGGGTGAACTCCTACAAGCGCATCTGGGGCGGCTCGGCCCGCAGCGCGGGCGCGGGCGGCGAGGCCCCCTCGTACATCTGCTGGGGCCACAACAACCGCTCGGCCCTGATCCGCGTCCCGATGTACAAGCCGGGCAAGACCGGCTCGGCCCGTGTCGAGGTCCGCTCCATCGACTCGGGCGCGAACCCCTATCTGACGTACGCGGTCCTGCTGGCGGCGGGTCTCAAGGGCATCGAGGAGGGCTACGAACTCCCGGCCGGCGCGGACGACGACGTGTGGGCGCTCTCCGACGCGGAGCGCAGGGCGATGGGCATCGAGCCGCTGCCGCAGAACCTCGGCGAGGCGATCGCGCTGATGGAGCGCAGCGAGCTGGTCGCCGAGACGCTGGGCGAGCATGTCTTCGACTTCTTCCTGCGGAACAAGAAGCAGGAGTGGGAGGAGTACCGCAGCGAGGTCACGGCCTTCGAGCTGCGCAAGAACCTGCCGGTGCTGTAGGCGCAGGTCAGAGCGCTCCCCTGGTATGACAACGGCTCCGGGCCGATGGCAGTACGCCATCGGCCC